>JACRFH010000038.1 GCA_016217975.1 Candidatus Kaiserbacteria bacterium
ACATGATGGCGTAGTCAATTATTCACAGGTTGTTTGCATTCGTGTGTTTCCGTTTCCAGTTGCGTGTATCCGCACCTCGCCCGAGGAGTGTTTGGTGTGCGTCAAGAAAACGACGGTTGAGGGGTTTCGTTATTCAAAGTACTCTCTACTATGATTCAGGACTTTATAGACACATTCTTGGACAGGGCGCGATACGAAATGATCGACAAAGGAAATCGTTTCTATGCCGAGATACCGGCCCTTCGCGGCGTGTGGGCCACCGGGCAGACGCTTGAGGAATGCAGGAAGAATCTGCTTTCCACGCTTGAAGGCTGGCTTGTGTTCCGTCTTCGGAATCGCTTGCCCGTGCCTCATTTCAAAGTATCGGGAAAGAGGATCGCGAAACCGAGAGATTTCTCCAAGGCTCATGCCTAAGCTTAGGCCGATTTCGTGGACGTTATTTGTCTCTCGCATGAAAACGTTCGGTTTTAGTGGACCATATCAGGAGGGCAAGCATCCATATATGATTAAAGGAGCGATGACTCTTACGGTACCCAATCCGCACGAAGGTGATATCAGTAGGGATTTGCTGATGAAGGTACTGCGGCAGGCCGGAATATCTCGATCTCAATGGGTACATAGAAAATAACTCAGAAGAGACACACAGCGTGGGTGGAGACACCGCATGCCTAAAAAAGTAAGTCAATCCCGGAGATGTTTCTTGATATCCAACAGCCACCAGAATTTCTTAGAAAAATTCGCCGAATCTTCGCAGCTGCGCTTAAGGTAGTAGAGATCCTTCGTCGGGATTCCTTCCAATATTTTTCCCATCCGCGCCATTGTTATCGGCTCCAAGTTGTCGCGGATGCGCGTTTTGTTTAATTCCTTGCAGAAGTATCGCATCATCTCGCCGCGCTCGGTGATGCGGACTTTGACTGCGGTGCGTTTCAAGTGCGCTCCTATATGCTTCACATATTCGAGTATAGCGCAGCATCTGTTCTTGCATAGTAATGAGATTCAGGTATATTCCTTTCGGAACGTTCGGTGTCTCTCTTGCCTTTCCTCCCTCATCCAGCGGAGAGAGACACCAACCGGGGACCAGCGTGGCGTTCGCGCGCTGGTCCCTGTTATTTAGGACTTCCGAAAGCTGCAAAGCAACGCTATAGTTCTCTCGTGCACACCATATTGCCACATGATACGAATCCGGCACTTCGGGCGCTTGCACGCGATGTACCTCTCGCGGAGATTTCGAGTATGCACATCCAGACACTGATCCATGACATGAAGGCGCTCCTCCCAAAAGAAGAGTACGGCGTCGCGCTTGCGGCCCCGCAGGTCGGCGAATCGCTCAGACTTTTCATCATTTCTGGTTCTGCAGTCAAACGCCGCGAGAAAAAGTATCATGATGCGGACGCCCAAGATGCGCCACCTATCGAAGATGCCGTCTATATTAATCCAACTCTTATGAAAATCTCGCGCAAGAAATTGGAAAGACACGAGGGCTGTCTCTCCATCCGAGGCCGTTGGGGCATCGTGCCGCGCGCCGAGAAAGCTACCATCCATGCATGGAATGAGAAGGGTGAGGAATTCACGCGCGGCGCCTCGGGCCTCCTCGCACACATCTTCCAGCATGAAATGGATCATCTGGAAGGCATTATGTATACCGACAAAGCAACTGAACTATATGATGACAAACCAGAGGATGAGTGACATCCCGTTCGTGTTCTTTGGAGCTGGCCATATTGCAGAGATGGCACTCGAAGAAATGAGTGTGCACGACCTCACACCGTCTTTGATCGTCACCGCACCCGATGCTCCCGCAGGCCGCGGTCGCGTCCTCACGCCTTCCCCGGTTGCCGCATGGGCCGCCGCTCGCAACATCGAAACCCTCAAACCCAAAAGACTGGATCTTGAATTTTTAAAAAAGCTAGAAGCTAGAAGCTCCGCGCTAGCACCTGTATTTGTAGTTATTGACTACGGAGCCATTTTGCCGAAAGATTTGCTCACAATTCCCTCGCGCGGCGTCCTCAACATGCATCCGTCGCTTTTACCGCGCCTGCGCGGCCCGTCTCCCATACGAAGTGCAATATTACATAATGAGCGAGAGACCGGTGTTTCCGTCATGCTGGTCGACGAGGAGCTCGATCACGGGCCGATTCTCGCGCAGAAAAAAGTGCAGGTAGAAGATTGGCCCCCGCACGGACCCGAACTCGATGCCCTCATGGCTCGCGAAGGCGGCAAGCTGCTTGCAGAAATTCTCCCACATTGGATAGTGGGCGAGATCGAGGCACGTGAGCAAAATCACGATCTCGCAACGTATTGCGAAAAATTCGAAAAATCAGATGGACTTCTCGATCTTTCGGGAGACGCACAAGAAAACCTCCGCAAAATCTACGCCTTTGAAGGCTGGCCCGGAACGTACACATTCTTTGAGAGAAATCAAAAGCGCATCCGCGTCCAAATTCTCGACGCACACACCGAAGGAACTAAACTTATTCTTGATCGAGTAAAGCCGGAAGGCAGGAGCGAGATGAGTTATACCGATCTCAAGCGAAGCGGCGCGAAGATTGCGTAGAAAGACAATTCTTGTTTAAATAACTGGGTTCGCTAGAGCTCCCCTACCCTAAGGGTCGAGCGGGCGACAGAGTGAGGGCGGCCCCCTCACTCTGAGAGCTCGATGTGCACCCTCGCATCGGGCTCTCTCTTTTTCTATTGACTTCCCCGCATCCATTCCTTGAGTCGCGCGCCGCTTCTGCGGAGGCGATGTAGATACGAGCCTTTTTGTTTGCGCAATTGGCGATCTACTTCCCTTTTTACATCATCGATCGCAGTATTCACGCTTTGCGCATTATTGCGCGCATAGATGCGCTCCCGCCCGGGCACGATTATGCTCACTTCTGCAAACCACATATTGTCGCCATGCCGCTGGCCCCCTGCGTCGCGCCCTATTTCCACCTCGCACCTGGCAGTTTGTGACTCATGCGAGAGTAATTTCTCAAACGACGCGATACGCTCGCCTAGATAACTGCTCGTCTGCGAATTCATTTCAAATGCGGTTGTTTTGATGCGTATGTCCATATTTTATTTCTTCTTATATTTCCCCATCAACTGCGCTGTGCCAAGTACATGGGCCTGCATCGCCGCGACAACTGCGTCCTTTGATGCGCCTGGCGGGAGCGAGAGCGTCGCATCGAGCGCGTAGAGCGTAAAGACATATCGGTGCGTCGACGGCTCATATTGGGCAGGCGGACACGGGCCCGTATAGTCACTCTTCCCTGCTCCGTTTTGTCCCTGTACACCCGACGACGAACCCTCGGGTATTTCAGCAATGTTCACAGGAATATCAAACACTACCCAGTGAAGAAAAACGCCGTCTGGCTTGATCTGTTTGGGAACATCAGGATCTTCCATGATAATCGCAAAGCTCTTGGTCCCATCCGGCGCGCCAGCAATCGAGAATGGCGGACTCTTTTGAGAGCCATCACATGTGTATAGCGACGGAATCAAATCGCCTTCGCCAAACGCAGTGCTCGTGAGCATGAATGTCATAGATGTAGTGCCAACGCTAAGTATATCAGTATTCTCTTTCGGCGTGACAGCAGGATGAAGTGCAAACGCAAGAATCGCCAGAATCGTTACTATGCCAATCCCGAGATATGCATATGCCGGCCGCATATGCTCTATTCTTCTCCCCGTTCTTTTTTGAAACGGGCGTATGATTCGGCAATGCGATTTTCGAGAGTGGCAACGATGCGTCTATCAGTTACTACTTTGTCGGCCGACGCTTCAATTTGTTCCCATCTTTCCATGAGACTGCGCATCGCATCATCTTGCTGTGCGGCCATTCGATACCCTGGAAGCCATTGCCTATTAAAAGGCGGAGGCGGCTGCTCCGCCGAGTTCCTTTTTCCAAATTCCTTGACCATAGATCGATATATTAGTGGTAAGTCCTACCATCATATCATGCTGGAAATTGGGCCATATTTCGGCTATACTCACCCGCGGCCGTCATCCGATTTCTCGGTTGGCGGATATAATATTCCCCGGTGGCGCAGTGGTAGCGCAGCTCGCTGTGGCACGTCCCCCGCCTTCTAAGAGTTATAATTACTTGATGAGGGAGAAAAGGACGTACGCCGACAGACGACAATATTTGATACAAGCTGTATCAAAGCGACGACGGAAACTCAAAGCAATGGCTATCGAGTATAAGGGTGGCAGATGTCAGATCTGCGGATACTCGAAGTATCAGGGAGCTCTTGATCTTCACCATGTGGACCCCAACGAAAAGGATTTCGCATTGGGTCAAAAGGGATACACCCGTTCATGGAAGAGAATCATGGAAGAACTTGAAAAATGCATCTTGCTTTGCGCGACATGTCATCGAGAAGTCGAAGCAGGCGTAACGCAGCTTCCTGAAGGAATTCAGGAAAGTAAACGAGGAGAATTGCTGGAAGCCCAACCGCAAAAGCGCGGGTAATCAGCAGCCGAGCCCAACACTTTCTTTGAGAATTAGAAAGTGATGGGAAGGTTCAGAGACTATCCCGTAAGGGAGTAGTCCCGGCTATACGTCGGGACGAAGCACCTCGCGTCCGACAACTATTTAGTTGGGACGATGATATAGTCCATACCCTTAGGATAACTTTGGGAAAAGTGTAACGAGTTGGTCGTAGGTTCGAATCCTACCCGGGGAGCCCGTGATTTCGAATGGTTTGGTACGAATGCCATGTAATCCGCAGGATAACGACTGTTATAATTAAGCCGATCATGGGATCGGCGATCTGAAGACCAAGAGCAACGAGGATTGCACTCGCGACCACAGAAAGACTCACGAAGCCATCGACGCGAGCGTGATTGCCGTCGGCAATAAGAGCCGCGCTATGGAGTCGTTTGCCTGCCCTCACTCGTATCACCGCAGCGATCTCATTACCCACGAATCCTATGATTCCAGCGGCAACAAGCGCTAAAAGATGTTCCACGATCTCCGGATGGATGAGACGCATGAATGCCTCCGTGCCCGCCACGCAGGCACTGACGAATATTGTAAGAACGACAAAATATCCCGCATATTTCTCCGCCACTTTGTTTCGAAGTATAAATGCCGCCGCAAGCGGCACGGCCGTGAGCGCATCACCGAAATTGTGAATGAGATCGGCGAGGAGAGACACCGAATTGGTCGTAAAGAAAATCAGCACTTGTATGAGCGCCGTTATCAAGAGAATCGCAAGACTTATGCTTACGGCTTTTACGCCTGCTTTGGATCGTAGAATTGACTCGTCGACGAGGCCGTGCACGTGATCATGTCCCTCGTGTTTGTGATCGTGATGGTCGTGGCTATGGTGCTCGTGCATGTCGACGATTATATACCGTAACTTTCGACGAGAGATAGCATTTGCGATAATGAGATCTCGGGAAAATCGAACATTCCTTCCCATCGTACTCGTCTAAACTCGTCCAATCTCGGGAGCCACAAGAAAAAAACCTCTGCGGATGTCTTTCATATATGGCTGATTATGAAGAAACGTGCCCCCTCCCCGTCTGGGTCGATTAACAGATCCTAATTTCCCGCCTTCTTCTTTTACGCTTCTATCTGCTACAAAAAAGTCCCCGGCTCCGCTTTCCTCAAATGACATCCCTATAAACTTGAGAATGTAGGGATATAGTAGATAATGCAACAATGGCGAAGTTAAAGACGGCAAGACAAATGGAGCGGCATTTGAAGGGAATGGCCAATCATCATCGGATCGGCATTTTGTTATTTATTGCTGGCAACGATGGGGCAACGCTCGATGATATTGTTACAGCACTCGGCGCGAACGAAAAGACTCTCGGCGAGCATACGCGGAGATTGTCTGTGGCGGGGTTGGTGAATAAGAAATATCGCGGTAAATTTGTGGAGCACACGCTTTCGCCGTATGGCAATACATTTGTCCGCTTTCTGCAATCCTTCC
Organism: Candidatus Kaiserbacteria bacterium; assembly: GCA_016217975.1. Taxonomy (GTDB): domain Bacteria; phylum Patescibacteriota; class Minisyncoccia; order Phycocordibacterales; family UBA2100; genus UBA10103. Next base: position 5,928 of record JACRFH010000038.1, read on the forward strand.
AAAAGATATAATGACGTCCTTATAAACTGGAGTTTGTGAGTATATTGTAAAAACAAATTTATGGGGGTCAATAACTCTTTCAAATTAGTAATCTCAATGGCGGTTTCTGAAGGTGCGGGGTTACTTGGTGCAATGTTCACTTCTCCTGCCATTCAATCTGGATGGTATGCAACGCTAGCGAAGCCCACGCTCAATCCCCCGGCGTGGGTGTTTGCTCCGGTCTGGGTAACGCTCTATGCTTTGATCGCTGTAGCGCTATGGATCATATGGACCAATACTGCGGCGAATCGGAAAACCAAGCAGCGTGCCGTCGTTCTTTTCTTTGCCCAGTTGGGGCTGAATGCGCTTTGGTCTGTCATCTTCTTCGGGGAGCATTTTATCGGCGGCGCGTTCTGGGAAATACTGGCTCTCTGGGTGCTAATTCTCATGACTATAATTTATTTCGCCAAAATCTCCCGTCCGGCCGCTTGGCTGCTTCTGCCATACATTCTTTGGGTGAGTTTTGCCGGGTATCTCAACTACTCGATTTGGATGCTGAATTAAATTATGAGCAAAAAGACTGTCGCCACGGGGACGGTGCACAAGCTGCCGGAGGATTTACGAAAGGCGCTTACTGCTAGCCCCAGGGCACTTGCGGTGTGGGAAGACATTACGCCCTTGGCGCGTAATGAATGGATTTGCTGGGTTACGAGCGGCAAGAAAGAAGAGACGAGAGGTATCCGTATCAGGAAAGGGCTCTCGAAACTTTCAGGCGGAATGCGCAGGCTGTGTTGTTGGGCAGGCTGTGCCCATCGCTGAAGTGATAGATTTCGCATGTTACACTTCCATCATGGAAGAAAAACTGGGTTTCGGAAAACTGGGCGGCGAAGATCAGCCCGAGAAAGGAGTCTCTAATCCAGAGCCAGAGCTCGAGATTGTCTCGCAAACGCCGGACGTTGTGCCCGTTCCCCTCGGCATACCCGTTGAGACATTTTTACGGCAGCAAGAAAAGGAAACAGAGCGGCGAAAACAAGAAGACAAAAAACATCGCTACGACGCGTGACGGGAAGCGTCGTCCCTCGAGGAGCGTCTACGCAGGGAGTTGGTACCGCACCAAATACAAAGAGCCGCGAACGACGCGGCTCTTTGTGAATACCGGACATCACACATGCGGCTGTTTCCCTACAAGCCTCATGTCAATTCCAGATCTTGCGTCGGGCGATCCGGACGATCCGGACGGTCTCCTCTTTCGCCCGAGTTTACCGGGCGATCCGGCCTTGATCCGCGATCATCGCGCGTATCCGCAAGCGCAACAATCGGCGCAAGTGTGCCGGCGATACACAATGCAGCAATAATGTGCTTTTTCATATTGTTTCTTCTTGGTTTATAATTCCGACCTTTGGTACATATCTCCCGCAAGGCTAGCGTATGTGGCTGGTTTGTCATATCGAGTTATCCCCTTTTGCACGAGGCGACGAAAACGCCCCACAGGGGGCGTTTTCGTCTTGAGATGTTCTAGACGATCATCTCACACTGACGGTACTAGTCGTCGTGCGACTCTCCCCTATTCTCCCCATCTCTGCCATTCTCTCCCCTTCTTCCGTTGTCGCCCCGATTGCGATGATCGTCTCTCGCGGGCGTCGAAGTGGCGTTTGGATTGAACGGAAATGCGTCAATCGTATCCGGTGTGCCGTCGTTGTCGTCATCGGAATCTTGCGAATTGATGATGCCGTCGTGATCGGAATCTCCTTTTGAGCACAGCGCGGCAAAATGCGCGCGACTCTTCGGACCAAAGAATCCCGTTCCGTTTGCGTCAATGCCAAACCGGCGTTGCAACATCTTGAGCGCAGCCTCGGTCCTCATTCCGAAGAATCCTGTGGCAAGCCCAGGCGGAAAGAGCGTCGGATCTTCGTGTGCCAACTGCTGCTGCAATTCTTTCACGTCGTCACCCTCATCCCCGTGCTTCATATCCCTCCTGAAGTCGAAGCAGGTCGCTGGTGTTGATGTCGCGCTTGAGCCTCCACCGCTTCCTGCATTTTGCAGGATGAGCTGCACGATCTGCGCCTGGAGCGCCTTGATCTGCGCCAAGAGTGCTTGGATCTGTGCAGCGACTCCGGGATTGGTCGAAGTTGCATTCACCGTCACGGTCGCGTTTGCATTCGTCGTGCCGCCCGGATTCGTCGCCGAGAGCTGATACGTTGTCGTCACCGAGGGCGATACCGTGACCGACGTCCCCGTTACGGTACCAACGCCATTATTGATGCTTGTTGAGCTTGCACTTCCGACTACCCATGAGAGCACCGAACTCTGTCCGCTGGTGATCGTGGCGGGTGAAGCGGTAAACGACGTTATCGTCGGCGCCGCTTGCGCAACTGTCGCACTACAGGTCGTCGTCGCAACCGTCGAAGATGCATCAGTCACCTGAAGCGTCATCGAATACATGCCGGGCGACACCGCGATGGTTTGTACCGAGGATGTGCTTCCGTTGCCCCAGAGGAATGCGATGGGATCGATCCCGCCCGCAGACGTCGCCGTCCACGTGATGCTTGTGGGAGACGGGGCGCCAACACACGAAGTTGTTAATGCCGAAGCAACGCTTACGGCCGCAAACGACAGCACCACGGCTGCGCTTGCGATTGAAATCCCTACTTTCTGTAATCTCATATCCATTTTTCCTTACTTTTATAATGCAGGATCATTATAGAGCCATGCCCTGCGACCCCTGAATCCCTATTGGGAGGGTCTATTCTAAGACGTAGACAGAGCAAAGTCATTACAGCTATCCACACGCTCAATTCAAAGCCTGCGATCGCCGAGGACTTTTGGGCGCTACTCCACCCTGTACGTGAACATCATTCCGCCCTGCAAGTGTTCGGCCGTGTGACAGTGTGCCATCCATGTGCCCGGGTTTGATGGATCGAGAATGATGTCTACCCTCTCACCGGATTTGACCAATACCGTATCCTTCCATACAAGATTGGTTTGTGGGACGCCATTGCGCGATACCACCAAGAATCGTTGTCCGTGGAAGTGCATCGGATGTTGCATAGGATGCATCGAGTTGGGATCGTTGTAGATTTCAATCTTCGCGGGAACTCCTTTTGCGAATGTCCAATGTATGTCTGAGTTAATTTTCCCAGTGCCTTGATCGACGATCTGCCATTTGATCGTATCGATCGTAAGATTGCTCATCATCGGCATATTGTCCTCCCACTCAATACCGCCTGAGCTACCAGACATCATATTGCCCATCGAACCGGACATCTCTGTGCCGTCGGGCATCATGTGTGTCATGCCCGACATCATGCCTCCTTGTATGTCGAGCGTGAGCTTGATTCTTTTGTCCGACTTCTTGTTGAAGTAGGAACGGAATGGATCTATGCTGGCGGAAACTGATTTGTTCGCTTGTAGCACGTTGAACTGTCGGGCGTATGAGGCAGTGGCTCTCTCCGCGCTCACCGATACTATTCCGAGTGGGTATGTCGCATCAGGTGTTTTGTTTTCTATTTTGTATTCTCCCGATTTTAAGAAGAGTGCATCCACAATCGCCCGCTCTGACGGCCCAAGGATTACGCTGTCGGCGTAAAACGATTTTTCATACGCGCCGTTATCGCTCCCGATTACCTTTAGCTTCGCTCCTTCAATTGCAAAATTGAACGGCCGTGCGTTGGCGGCATTAATGACGTCGAGGCGAACGATCTCTCCGATTTTTGCAGAAAGCGAATAATTCTCTTCTCCGTTTACGAGAAAAGTATTTCCGTAGTGACCCATGAGGGCGTAATCTTTGGAATCTTTTGTGAGCACGATATCTCCATCGCTGCTTGTTGGCAGATCAGAGAGAAATAGCGGCACTTCTTGGTTGACCGCAGGATAGTAATTCGCATCACGCGGAGTCACGATGAACGCGCCGTAGAGCCCGAGCGGCTGTTCGTATACTTCATTTGCATGTGGGTGGTACCAAAAAACTCCCGCGTCGGGAAACTTCAGTTTGTAAGAGAACGAGCCGCCTCTCGAGATGTCTTTCTGCACATTTTGTGCGCCATCAAATGCATTGTCCATGCGTACTCCATGAGAGTGCAGAAGGGCCGGCAGATCTGTATTGTTCTTGAAGTTGATAGTAACTTCGGCTCCTTGAGGAATACGCAACGCCGGTCCTGGGATCATGCCGTTGTAAGCGAGCATCGTCTGCGACTTCCCGCCGATTTCCTTAATGACATAGCTCGCGGTCAGCGTATACGTATCTCCGTCTTTGAGATCTACAATCTCGGTGGACTTTGCAATCGGGGTCGGTGCTGATTGCTTCGTTCGGACAACTGCAACGAATACAATTAGAACCAGCACTGCGACAGCGCCGATGTAGAAGTATCTTTTACTCATAGTGCAGTTCTATTTTATCACCGTCGTGCATAACGTAATTTTCGTACTCGGTGTTGTCTTTGCCGTTGACGGTCATCTGCATATGTGCCCCGAATCCCCGTATGTCTTTCCCCCAATTCGTGAAGAATTGTCCTAGCCGCAAATCTTTCTTGTGTACAACCCCGCTAAATTCGAGATGGATGAGCGGCAGGTCGTCATGAGTGTGCATTGGCATATGCGTCGTCCCAATGCCGACATTCTGCGGGATCTCCACTTTCTCTCCTTTCACGTAGATTGTCAGCGCGGGATGCCAATGCAGGCCGCTTCGCGCAAGAATATTGGCATCGCCCGCAGATAAGCTGTTTGACCACCAGACGCCCCCAACGAGGAGCACTATCGCAACTCCTCCAATAATTAGAATTGTTTTCATATGCTAGTTTCTATAGATTACTAATCCCTAGGCAAGTCCGGAGCAAATCTACGAAACTAAAAGATCTTTGGGTGCATTAATCCGCGTGCAATGAAGCGCCGTAGTGAATCATGGGCAGTAACTTCTGAATCATATGAGATGTAAACAGGTTGGGGTGACGGATAGAGGAGCCACACATACTCTTTGAGACGAGGCGAGAAAAACAACCCTAAAAGCAAAAGCAGTAACAGCACTGCACTCTGCACAGGGATTGCAGCGAACATGTTTTGCCACATGCCCACATGCGCAAGCGGGTTCATGTTGCACACAGCGGAGAGCTGCCCCATAAGCGGGCACGGAGTCATTCCCATATCACCGTGGTCTCCTCCTTCACCAAGGCCATGGAGGACAGGCATCATCATGCCGGAGTACGCAACACCAGCAACGCCTACGAGTAAGAACGCGATCATCAAAAAGGACACCGTCGTTTTCCCAATATCCATGACCCCATCATACTGCCCCCACTCATTCCCAGCAAATATTTATTCTTCTCCATATCGCCACTCCTTCTCCTTTTTTTGTTTCTTTTTTGGCACTATTCTTTCTGCGGCTCTTTGTATGCGATTCGCGCGATGACTCGTGAAATTTTTGACCCTTTGGTCGTCGGCCTTCGTGCGCTTCTCTTGGAAGTATTTGCGCTCAATCTCGTCGTGTGCGATGTCGAGCGCAACAAGCGGATCTCCGGCTGTCGCCTTAGCCTCATGCGTCGTCGCGGAACCATCGAAGAATCGGATTTCTGCCTGAAATGCAACGCCATCACCACTCCCCACCGCCCGCGACACAACGATGTCGCAGTGGAGCGCGTCGGGGTCCCTGGCATTCGCCATTCTTTCAAGCCTCGAACAAATCCAGTCGAGCCGCTCCCGCATCTGCCCCGTCACTTCTATTCCGTCTGTTTTGATATCAGTCCTCATAGACGGTAGATGATTACGCCGTGATAATTTCCAAGTCTTCACGCCTAGCACGAGCACTTCGTCTCGGCCTGCGAACACGCTTTGCATTTCGGCATGCAGTGATCACCGCCGCATGTGTGGTTGGCGTCGTGCTCTTTTGCTTCGGCTCCGCACATATCACACTTGTACCCTTCGGTTTCACCTCCGCATTTTTTACATGACATAGATATATAAGATTAATCGGTCTAATGGAAATAAATGGTGCTTGAGAGCGGACGCAATTTCATAATTTCAGGTACGCACGGATCACCTTGAACCGTCGGTCAAAGCGCAGTCCTCGATGGACATTCACGTGCAGTTTGAGTGCACTGAAGAGCCCGTCAGCTGAGTTGGTGGTATTCGAGATCTTGAGGTCGGGATACTTTTGATACGTGTACAGAAATGGGAGGTTCGTTGTGAGCGAACGATATGCGCTCCGGAGTTTGCGATGCACGTATTTTGGTTTGTTGCAGCACGGGCATACCACATGTTCTTCGAGGTCGCCTTTGTATTCAACAGCAAATTGTTCGAGCATTGCGCGCATTCCAGCTTCGGTCTCCTTTGCGATCTGCCCTGCGATCATGAGGAGCGCTTTGTGCGACTCAAGTTTCGGACGCAAGGTCAGGTACTTGCGCACGATCTTCCATTGATGGAACTGGCAGATCTGCACGGGTATATCCTTGAAAACAGCTGGTATTCCCTTGCGTCCATCGAGAATGACCGCCAAGAGCTCGTATCCTTTTGTCTCAAGATCTGTACGCGCCGTCTGGTACTCCAGCTTGTTTTCGTGCCGCAGCTCGTGCACATGCAGGTTCTCGTGGTCGTTGGGTTCTCGCGCGATGAGGACGCCATACTCACGGCCGAAGAAGGTAACGTCCATGACAGCCACGATCGGTCGTGGTACATGCACTTTCTCTGGGACGACAACGGTATCGAGTCGTTTGGTGATGGTGCGCGGACTTACACTGTGTGCAAGAGCCATTTGTGGCTTGGTCTTCTTCTCAAAGACATGTTCGTACCACGCGAGTGCAACCCCCCGCTTCGGACGACGAGCGTTTGATGCAGATCGTTTACAGAGCGAGCACAAATACCTGGTCACGCCGTCTCGAACTCCCTTCTTGATCAGGCCACGCTGGCCGCAAAACCCGCACTTTTTTTCTCATATTTTACAAGTGTATTTAGAATATCCCCGAAGTATGCACCAACAGAGCCCTGCCATCGTGATTTCAGGCACCAATTTCTTCCTTTAACTGGACGATGACGCTTACAACATGCATTACTTTTGATAGTTTCATATTTTTGTCAGTTATTACCTTCTAATTGCACCCCCGCGTCGACCAGGCACTGCGGGTGAGTATCCCCACAGAGCATAATTTCGGCATATAATTTCTGGCATGCGCGGACGTTTCGGCATACGCAGTCTGCGAAAGCAGTTCCCTTCGGAGGACGCCTGTCTGGAATTTCTTTTCAAACTGAACCACTCGAAGCAC
>JACRFH010000039.1 GCA_016217975.1 Candidatus Kaiserbacteria bacterium
ATGAATCCGGCGACGATGAAAAGCCAGATTGACCGACTCACCAAACAAGTCCATGATATCCAGAGGCGATACGGGAACCCCAAGAAATTATCAAAATCCGCCTGAGATTCTTGGTGCCCTTTAATTACTAGCTACTCCGACGCGTCGTTGTCGCGTCTTTGAGAAGTGCCTGAAGTGCCGCCGCTTGATTGGCCGCTGCGGTTTGCTGCGTCGTATACGAATTGACGCCAAACGTAATACCGAAACTAATGCCGATGAAGCCCAAAAATCCGAGCGTGAATCGCAGAAAAGAATTGACCGATTTCTCCGGCATAGTATATGTACATTCTACAACACAAAAAGCCCCTCTATGCTGATCGGGGCTTTTTGTAGAGAACTTTCTTCCGCATTAGGGATGCGCGGCAATATAGGCGCGGGTCTTTGCGCCAAAATAGCCCGCTGCAGGCGAGATACCGGCAGCCTTTTGTAATTTGATAAGAGCAGCTTTGGTGAGCCCGCCAAACTTCGTTGTCTCATTGCCGGGCGATCCACCACCACTTGAAGTGACCACATATCCGTGCGCATTGAGATATGCCTGAAGTGATTTAACATCCGATCCTGTCATTCCCATCTTAAGATCGCGTTTGAAACTTGCTCCTCCTGAAAGCGTCTGGATCTGACCCATAAGCCCCTGAATCTGTTGCTGAAGTTGCGCAGCTGTGCCGCTTGTGGTGGGTATTATCGCTGGCGTGGGTGGAGGTGTATAGGCTCCACCACCACCCCCTCCACCACCCGACGAAATGATCGGGCCATTACCTCCCCCGCTTGAGGTTGTCGTCTGCGCATTTGTCACTCGCGTCGCGCAGGTTTCCGATTGAGGAGTAATCGTCACGGTCGCGGTTGTATTTGCCGTAATTTCATACGTTGATGCCGTGCTATTGCAGACGCGATTGTGCGTTACTGCGGTCGAGAGCGATTCGTCGAGCGCGTTCCCGTTGGGAGCGGATACTTTGAAATATGATCCACTTTCCACCGTGGCTGCGAAGGTCGATCCGCTGACGACGATCGAAGAGATCGTCGCAGATGAGCCTGTGACGTTTACCGTGATGCCGCCGATATTGAGCACGACGTCGGTCGTGAGCGTGACGGTGTTGGACGCCGCAAACGCGAGCGCAGGCGCCATGAGTGCAGCAATCGATGCTGAAATTAGAATTTTTTTGATCTGCATACGCTGATTATGTGTTAATTCGCCCATCCTAGCCTTTTAGGCAATAGGCGCAGGTGAATTAATTGCACGTTCCGTACGTGAAGTACAAAGTGCCAGCAAATGTAGAAGTAGCTCCCAAGGCAGAAGGCACAATACAGATTGTCGTTTGTGTTGACGTTGCGTATGCCGTTATGCCAAAGGAAGGGTCAGAGGAAACCAGACTGGCAATTGTGCTGCTTCCTGTGACGGAAAGCGCGCCGTAGTTCGTTTGCGTACCGGAAACCTGCAATGTACTCGAGGCATACGCCGCACCAGTCTGATTAGTAACGCCGGTCAGGGTCGAGACTCCATAATTGGTAAATGCTGCCGTCTGCACGGTGGTCGAAGCATACATGCTTCCTGCAGTTGTTACATCGGTGCTAATGGTAGTTGCGGCGGAAACAAAGCCGACGACAAGCGCAACGCCGCCGATAACTGTTCCGACAAAACCAAGACCTCTCTTGATACTTTTTACATTCATACGATAACGCGTGACCTTGATGAGGCCACAATTATTATTGTTAATTTTTAAATAGAGGGAGTGACCCCAAAACAGATTCAGTATAACGCGCGATTCCTTACCGCATAGCGCAGAATTGAAGGTTTAAAGGAACAAATGGGAGGCTGAATTAACGCGCGCGAAGCAACAATTGCGAAATCACTTTGAAACGACGGTCACGTCGTAGCCCATGGTGAACGGACAGTTTCTTCTTGAGCGCGGAGAATGAGCCGTCGAGGTCGTTGGTGGTATTCGGAATGTTGAGAGAGGGATATTTTCGATACGTGAACAGATGTGGAAGACTGTGAATAACGAAACCCCCTACCCGCATTGAGTTGATACCATGCAAAGACGCGCCGAGGGGCGCGTCTTGTGCAGAGGTATGACCCCTGAAATATTTCACAACCTCAAACACATTGTCACCTACCTTGGAAAAAAGTTAAAGCTCTTTGACGAAGCACCAAAG
>JACRFH010000040.1 GCA_016217975.1 Candidatus Kaiserbacteria bacterium
ACTTTTTTCCAAGGTAGGTGACAATGTGTTTGAGGTTGTGAAATATTTCAGGGGTCATACCTCTGCACAAGACGCGCCCCTCGGCGCGTCTTTGCATGGTATCAACTCAATGCGGTTAGGGGGTTTCGTTATTCACAGTAATCAAAGGTCAGCTCTTCCCCCGCTTCAATATCGCGCAGCGCGGAAATCATGATGCGGCTACCCTGCACATCCGCCTCGCAATTCGGCTCGCATGCGTGGTTGATATAGCGCGCGATATTCGATCGCGGTGATCCGTCGATCGTCCATTTCTTGTCTATTTCAAAAAGATATCGAGTAGGGAGCGCATCGGCTTCCTTTGTTGGAATCCGATTTCCAGTGTATTCGACCACGAACGATCCAGCTCTGATATCGGTGCGCGCAAACAGCCCCAAGCCTTTGCCTGGGCCCGATCGTGCGATGCGAAAGCGCTGCCCCATCTGCATATGCCCCACTATACCAAAGTGGCCAGTCAGGCTAGAATGCACTTATGAGCGAGCGCAAGAAACCATCGACTGATCCGTACAAAGGCGTCCGCGATTTCTATCCGCAAGACCAGTTTGTGCAACGATACCTGTTTGAACACATGGAGCGCGTGTGCGAGCTCTTTGGCTACGAGGAATATAATGCTTCGGTACTGGAACCAGCGGAACTGTACCGCTCAAAGACGAGTGAAGAGATCATAAATGAGCAGACATACACCTTCACCGACCGAGGTGATCGCGAAGTGACACTGCGCCCCGAGATGACGCCAACATTTGCGCGCATGGTGGCTGCGCGTATCCGCGAAATCCCCATGCCGTCGCGCTGGTATTCTATTGCAAATTTCTTCCGCTACGACCGCACCCAAAAAGGGCGCTTGCGCGAATTCTGGCAGCTCAACGCCGATATCGTGGGCGCTGCGGGAATTGAGGCAGATGCTGAAGTCATCGCGCTCTCGCACGCAATCATGCGCGCCATGGGTGCCGAAGAGCGCGACTTTGAAGTACGCGTTTCCGACAGGCGCATACTTGATGCCATCTACAACAACGTCGGGCTCTCTCTTGAAATGCACGCCGTTGTAACGCGACTTCTGGATAAACGTGCAAAGGTGGATGACATTGAGAAGCTCCTTGCCGAGGCAATTGACCACCCGACGACCGCAAAAAAGCTCCTCGCGGAGCTCGAGCGCACAACGTCGACTGCGTATCTCGAGAATCTTCGCGGTCAGCTCGAACTCATGGGCGTGCACAACATGGTCGTCGATACGCAGACAACTCGTGGATTTGATTACTACACTGGCATGGTCTTTGAGCTTTTTGATACGCACGAAGATAATAGACGGTCGCTCGCGGGTGGCGGCAGATACGACAACCTTCTCTCAATGTTCTCCTCCGGAGGAGCCTCCATCTCTCCCGGAGGCGGTGGTTCCATCCCCGCGGTGGGATTTGCGATGGGAGATGTCACTGCGCGCGACTTCCTCGAAGCTCATGATCTCTTGCCTGAATACGTGCCAGCAACTGAATTGATGATCTGCGTCGTTGAGCCAGAGTGCTTGACGCATGCCCAGAAGCTCGCGCAAGATCTGCGACGCGAAGATGTCGCAGCAGCTATCAATTTCTCGGGCAAGCGCATCGGCGATCAGATCCGCCAGGCCGACAAAATGAAAGTGCCTTTTATTATCGCAATCGGCTCCAAAGAGCGCCTTGAGGGCCGCTACACCATCAAAAATCTCGCATCAGGTGACGAAAGAACCGTCTCCGCGGATAAAATAGCTGACCATCTCTTCTCTTCACTCGGATAGTACATGTCTGATCTCGATACATCGAAACCCGGGCCCGAAAGACGTTCATTCGACAATCTTTTGAGCAGAATAGAAAAGGTTCGATCAGAACTGCAAAGTGTAATTACAGACACTCGCGCCAAGGGATTCGACCAAGAAGTACGTAGTTTAATCGCGACAAGCAGAGATCTGACTTCAGTCGCGCAAGAGCTTGAATACAATGTGCGACATGTGAATCAGGCCACGAGAAAGAATGTTCGGACGAGCTTATTACTCCTTCTCTCTAACGTCGAAGATCTTGAGGCTACGTATAAATCATTACGTGAGACGATAGTCCGCGGTTAAATCTGAATCTGCTATACTCCTGCGATGCGTACGGTCGTATTTGATATTGAAACGGCCAATTGGATGGGGGAAGGAAGAAGCGAGCCGAGTCATCTTGATATTGCGATCGTCGGTATCCATGATTCGGCGACAGATTCATACGGATGCTTTGTTGAATCGGAACTGCCAAGTCTTTGGAAGATATTGGAGGCAACGGATATCTTGGTCGGCTACAATTCGGATCATTTTGATATCCCTCTCTTGAATAAATATTATCCAGGAGACCTTGGCAAGCTCAAAAGTGTCGATCTCATGGCCGAGATATACAAGAATGTAGGTCGGCGCATCCGGCTCGATGCGGTCGCAGAAGGGACACTTGGCAAGAAAAAGAGTGGTGGCGGTGGGCAATCCCTCGTATGGTGGAGAAACGGCGAGATCGAGAGAGTGAAAGAATATTGCAAGAGAGATGTCGAGCTGACCAAGGAGCTCTACGAATACGCCCTCAAGAATGGAGGCCTCAAATATCGCGAATTGGGTACCTTGCACGAGATCAAGCTCGACACCTCAAAATGGCTCACGCCAAACGACAATGCAATGACGTTCTCTCTTGGTTTCTGAAAATTCAATAGAATTGGGAAAGAGCGAAGACACACACCGACCAATCCCCAATACGGAATGATGAGCAGACTAGTATAGCCACCGATGGATAGTTTGCGATAAAGCCACAAACGCCGTCCTAATGTGATGTGGTATGCCTTTCCCAGCGCATATTCAAGAATGGGGCCCGCGATGCAGGTAATCACATACATGAAAATAACGGGTGTTCCAAGACGATACCAGACCCACACGACAGCAAGAGATGGGAGAAAAACGATTGCAGCATATTCTCGCCAGAGGAATTTCTTTGTATGGCGTCCATACCACATCGCAAGAAACAATCCCGAAAATAAAATGGCAATAAGACCGACCAAGGTGATTGCTGGATCCACCGACTCATTATAGCGGAAAATCACTTCGCTCTTTTGTGCCTGGAGTCAGACTTGCACTGACCACCCTTCCCTCTTCAGGGGAATGCTCTAGCTACCTGAGCTATCCAGGCCTCGCGAATAGATTATCACAATCTCAATTTCCTGACGAGGAGGAAGACATCCCGGGCACTTTGTTTCTGATCTGGTCGAGCATCTTCTGCCAATCAGCAAATTGTACCTGCGCTTTGGCACCCGTGCCTTGTATTTCCTGCATAGTCTTTAACATCTGACCAACGATAGGCGAAAGATATTGCAAATACAGATACGCGGGGATCAAGAGAAGCGCAGCATAGAGAATAAATTTGATGATGCCGCCCCACAAGGCATTCCGGCGCATCTTGTGGAGCATCTTGTTGTTCTCTTTCGCGAGACGATATGTCTCGCGCAGCATGTCGCTATTCTCGTTTGGAGGCATGAAAGGGATTATACCTCGCGTTTCAAGTGCCCTCGGGCGGAATCGAACCACCAATAGTCCCTTAGGACGGGACTGTTATAATCCATTTAACTACGAGGGCGCGCTGCCACTTTAGCATGCGCAAACTAAATACGAAGGGGCAGGGGATTAAGAAATCTTCAAGAGCTCCTTGATGCGATCTTCGTCGAATCCAACAATGAGCTCGTCGCCCACGTAGATCACCGGCACTCCCATCTGCCCGCTCTTCTGTATCATCTCCTGCCTTTTGGGAAGGTCGCTCGCGACGTTGTAATCAGTATACGCTACTTTGTGCTCCGTGAAGAAATCTTTCGCCATGTGGCAAAAATGGCAGGTCGGTGTGGAATAAATGGTTATTGCGGGCATAGAGTGAAATGTTTATTGGTAAGGAGAGACAGTATACCACCGAAAAGTTATCCACAGGTCCCCCGCTCGCTGTCCGAAGCCTTGGCGAAGAAGGGCCTGCCCGAGAATCAATGCGGAGCATTCACGCTCACGGTCATTGTCTGCACAACCTTCGCCTCCCCAGATGAGCTGTCATAGAGCTTGGCCGTGTAGCTTCCCGGTAGCTGATAGGTATGAGAAATCGGCTGGGAAAGATCGCAGTACCCACCCTGATTCTTTTTACACCCATTGCTCCCTGTGGAATGACCATCGCCAAAGTCTAGTGCCTCGGTCTCGGATCTATTCCCTACTGTGAAAACCACCGAGAGTGGAGCTGGTCCGGATGAAGGCGCTACGGAAACACTCGCATGCGGCTTATTTTGGAGGAATGATAGCTCCTGCTGGAGCAACTGCACGAGTTTTGTATAGAGCGCAATGAGCTGATCGCTATTTCCAGTAACGACCGCCGCCGAAGCAAACACCGGCACGGCAAAAACTACAATTCCAAAGCCAATTGCGATTCTCTTCAACATAGGTGCATAATAACATGCCCGCGGGATTAGTTTAGTGGCAGAACGAGTGCTTCCCAAGCACTAGATACGGGTTCGATTCCCGTATCCCGCACTTACCACCAAGAGAATGCTCTTTTAAACCAATCAAGTGGCGATGAGGTCGCGTGCCGTGTGGTCGTGGGCGTATCGTCGACAATTACAATTAGTCCCTCACCATACTTGCCCACCTCGTAGGCACTGCGAAGCGCCTCTTCCTTGCCGCGCTCTGTCTCGAGCGCTTCGACATCCGTAGCGAGGCGCGCTTGTCGCGCCATGAGATCCTGAAGCTGCATTTGCGCCTCATTGCGGAGTATTCTTGACTCGTGTTCTTTCTTGTAGACGCCCCACACCGTCCACGCAGCCGCAATCATGAGGATGAAGAGCATGACAAGCGCGAGCCTGCGCCACAAAAGCCGCACTGGATCATTCCTTTGACGTATTGTGGCCATGTTTTATACTATACCGCATCCCCTAGTCGCTAATGGCTAGTGGCTAATACCTTGATCCCATGAGTTTCCTCTTCCACAAACGCACCAAAAAAATAATCAACGTCGCATGGGGCGTCATCGCCATCTTCGTAGCCCTCGGCATGGTGGTCTTCTTCGCCCCCGGCCTCACCAACTGGCTCCTTTCCTAGCAATGGCGAAAAAATGGCAAGGTTCAACCTTGCCATTTTCTGCGTTGTATGCGCACTCTTTACTTTTTTGCATTACGGTCAAGAAAATCCATGAACTCCCGATCCCATTCACCCTGATTACGTTCGCGCGGAGAATAAGCGCCCGAGTGCATTGAGCCAATTTCGGATTTTTTCTCGCCTGGCATTATCTCATCGAGCACATATCTGACCTCAAGTGCTACAAGTTCTGGCGTTATCCTTACTCCTGAATTGTGCTGACTTCTTACTGATTCCATCACCGCGTCTAAAATCCCAACTTCTGATCCATCCTGAGCAGTAATTTTCCTCTCCTGCGAAAAACCTTTCGCTTTCATAAACGCCGATACCGCATTCTCGGCTCCGCGAAGGATGTCATTATCCGGATTCTCGCCTATCTCTGGAAATGATGATAATGATTCTGACATCGAGTAAATATTAGTGAATATACATATAGAATAGCATTGGAAATCCTTGCAAGAAACTTAAAGGGCAGTTTAAATGGCAAGGTTGAACCTTGCCATTTTCTGATACACTAGAGCCAATGACCAGAAAGATTGAATTCAGTGATGGAGAATACTATCATCTGTACAATCGCGGGACAGAAAAGCGACCGATTTTTAGGCACAACAAAGATCGCGACCGATTCTTGGCTTCCCTCTATGTGGCAAATAGCGACAACCCCATCCACATTAGCAACCACGATGCGCTTAGTTTGCAGAAATTGCTGGCACTTACCCGCGGCGCACCGCTGGTCGAATTAAGCGCCTATTGCCTGATGCCGAATCATTTTCACCTTATTGTTCGAGAGATCTGCGAAGGTGGGATTAGTAAGTTCATGCAAAAGCTGATCACTGGCTACACCATGTATTTCAATCTCATCAATGAGCGAACTGGTTCTTTATTTCAAGGAAGATTCAAAGCTGAACATATAGATAATGACCGCTACTTGAAATATCTAATCGCATACGTGCATCTGAATCCGGTAAGTATCATAGAGCCTAAATGGAAAGAAAATGGTATTGGAAACCCAGTTCGCGCGCAGCGGTACTTGGATTCGTATAGACACTCGAGTTTCCTTGATTATGCCGGACAAGAACGGGATGAAAGGCATATTATAGATATGTCGTCTCTGCCAGACTACTTCAAGAACTCCATGGATTTCAAAGCAAGTGTATTGGAGTGGCTCAATTTCAAACGCAATACATGAGATTAAAAATGGCAAGGTTCAACCTTGCCATTTTTTAGGATTCGCGGACGACTTTGAGAAATACTTCATGGGGAATGTCGATTTTGCCTCGCGCGAGCATCTTCTTCTTGCCTTTCTTTTGCTTTTCGCGCAGTTTCATTTTGCGCGTAATGTCGCCCCCATACATGTGTTGAGTGACATCTTTTCGCATCGCGCTCTTGCGACGTGAGGCAATGATGCGCCCACCGGTCACGGCCTGAATCTTGAGCTCAAACATTTGGCGCGGCAAAAGTTCTTCGAGCTTGTCGCAGAGTTGCTCTGCTTCTGTTTGCACTCTACGGCGCGACACAATGCGCGCGAATGCGGGAACCGCTTCTTCGGCAACAAGAATATCAAGCCGTACTACGTCCGCTGGTCGCATACCTTTTAATTCATATGAAAGCGACGCGAATCCTGATGAGACACTCTTGAGCCGATCAAAAAATCCTCGCATCAATTCGCGCAGCGGCATTTCTGCCTTGAGCTCGAGTCTTCCGTCGGGCAATGTCTCCGTCTCCCCCACTTTTGCTTCGTGATCGTAGAGCAATTGCGAAATCCCGCCCATGTAATCCGTGGGCGTGATAAGCGTCACATCTGCCCAGATTTCCCGCACGAGCTTTGCGGTGCCGTCATCGGGGAATTTTGCAGGCGAATATATTTCCTCCACCTCACCATTCATCTTTGTGATCTCATACACCGTGGTGGGCTGCGTCACCACGAGATTCATATTAAATTCTCGGCGCAATCGTTCGATAATGATCTCAAGATGGAGCATCCCCAAGAACCCGCAGCGAAATCCCCTGCCCATAATGCCCGATGATTCTTCTTCGTATGAAAGCGACGAATCTGAAAGTCGGAGTTTCTCGAGCGATTGGCGAAGAACGGCGAGATCATCTTGCGATTCTGGGTAGACACTTGCCCAGATCACCGGAGTAGGGGCCATGTAGCCCGAAAGGGCTGGTGCGGGATGTTTTGCACTTGTGACCGTATCGCCCACCGAGGCAATGCCTGGCTTTTTGATGCCGGTGACAATATAGCCAATCTCTCCCTCCACGAGAGAATCGCGAGGACTTTCTTCAGGTGAGAGTACCCCGACTTCAAGCGCGATAAAATCGGCGTCCGCTACGACGAATCGCAGGGCGTCGCCTTTCTTGAATTCTCCGCCAAAGACCCTCAAGTACACGATAATGCCGCGGTGATCGGAGTAGCCGAAATCAAAGATCAGGCCTTGTGCAAATTCTGTATGCACCGGGGGTGGCACAAGCTCGACGACGCGATCCAAAAGCGCGGATACCCCTTCTCCGGTTTTTCCCGAGACACCCAATATCGTTGATTCATCGACATTGAGAAGAAGCGCAAGCTCGCTCTTGATGTCGGCAATGCGCGCGTTTGGCGCATCGATCTTTGAGACGACCGGAATGATGACAAGATCAAGCTCTTTCGCCACACCAAGTACCGAGAGCGTCTGCGCCTCGACGCCCTGTGTCGCATCGACGAGTAATATAACGCCTTCCACAGCGGTAAGCGCGCGCGATACTTCGTACGAAAAATCCACATGGCCAGGTGTATCAATCAGATCAAGCACGTATTCAACCCCGTCTTTGTTCCAACTCATCCGGACCGGTGCCATCTTGATCGTGATGCCACGTTCACGCTCAAGATCCATTTTGTCGAGCACCTGCTCCTGCATCCGCCGAGGTTCGATCGTCCCCGTAAGTTCGAGCATGCGATCAGCGAGCGTCGACTTTCCGTGATCAATGTGCGCAATAATGCTGAAATTCCGTATGTGATGTTCCATGTTCTTATGATTGCGGCGTTTCTTCTTGTGGACTTGCTAGAGCCACTCCGGCAGCGGGCGGAACTGCTTCGCGGAAAAATCGTCCGCGGAGCGCGAGCGCGGTTTCCTGCAATTCCTTGCTCCCAAGAAGGTAGTATGCCACAACGGCCACTATAATCCCCGAGATCCCTCCCGCAAAGCCTTTGAGAAACACCGAGAGTGTAGTCGATGCGATCTCCAGTGGTCCGACGATATACAACACGACGTATGCCGCGGTCATCGCGCAGATCGCGGCAATCGCGCTTTCAAGCCAACCTCGCGATACGCGTTTGAAGAAACCACTCCAGCGCCTATTGAAATGCCACACAAGCGCAATCGCGCCCAGGATGTTGGCGATACCGTAGGCAAGACCAAGCGCTAAGACCATCGAGCCCGGAACATCACTCACACGCATAAGACCTTGCATCGCACCGAGAATTCCCGGATTCTGGAAAAGCGTCGTGAGGCCGATCCCGAGCATCACGGTAACAAATGCCGTAGCCAGAGATATGAGAAACGGTACAAACGTGCGCCCCGCGGCATAATAGGCACGAACGAGAAGAAGCATAAGTCCCTGCGCCGCAAGCGATAGCCCCAAGAGCGCAAAGACGGCGGCCGTGAGGCGCGTATCTGTCCAGTCGAATTGTCCGCTCCCTAAAACGACGCGGACCATATGCGCGCGCAAAACCACCATGAGCGCGGTTGCCGGGAGCGACCAGAAAAAAACGTAGCGTGCTGCGGTAGCCACATGCGAAAGAAATGCATCTCGCCGCCCCGCCGAGTGCGCGGAGGCAAGCGTGGGAAACGCGGCGACCGAATAGCTCGCGCCAATAATTGCAAGCGGCACTGCCTGCAAATTGTATGCAAGCATGAAAATAGCGATCGAGCCAGATGCAAGAAGTCCGGCAAGCGCGGTGAGGCCCAAGAAAGCAATCTGACTCATCGAAAGAGCAAGCGCGCGGGGCAACGAGACGATGACGGTTTCATATAATGCGCGCGGATAATAAAAGCGTGGGATGTGGGCAAAGAATCCGTCGGCGATTACTGATGGTGCTTGGACTGCCACATGCAATACCGCACCGAGCACCACCCCCCATGCAAGCCCCGTAATACCGAAAAGCGGATACAATATCCCAACACCCACGATGATCCCAAGATTGTATAGAAGCGGCGAGAGCGCGTAGATCGTATAGCGATGCCGCGCTTGTGTCACCGCGGCAAGAATATTCGAAAGTCCCAAAAATATCGGCTGCAAAAGAATTATGCGCGTAAGAATCACCAATGTGGGAAGTGCGCCACTGACAACGAATTGAGGAAAAAGGATCGCGAGGAGATGTGGGGCAAAGATCATCGCAAGAAGCGACACCGAGCACGCAAAGATCGAGAATCCTAAGATGATGGTATCGAGATATTTCTTTTGCTCGCCTTCCAATCGTTTGGCCAATTCTGGAATGAGAATATAGACAGAAACGAGCGCGCCCGTGGCCACGAATATAAGATCCGGTATGCGAAACGACGCGTAATAAATATCCAGGGTCGCCCCCGCGCCAAAGATATGCGCGAGGAGTCTATCGCGCGCAAGAGCTAAGAGCGACGAAAGAAGTGCAGCGCTTGCGAGTACATACGCTGCCGCCTGGAGTCCTCGCACCTCAGTAGAAAGATATCTAAACAATCGGAACATCATTGTGCGCATCCTAACACAAAACCGAGGCTTAGAGCCTCGGTTTTGCTGCACTGGTAAGCCGGATTTTGTTCCGCCAACTGGCGGAGACAGTTATGTATCTGGGATGATCGTTACCGATCACCTCGAGCGGCTCTCTTTTGAGATATCCAATTGGGTTACCTCAAAAGCACGGCCTTGCACAGAAGTAAGGATTTTGCCGTTGCACCTCGAGCCTTCGGCGAGAGGTGTCCTTCGAAGCCTTTCGGCGAAGTAGGACTCTCTAGCTTATTGCTCAAGTTCGCCCTTCTTCGCCCAAAAAAATTCTGGGCTTCGAAGGGCACTTTCTCACTTTCGTTCGAAAGCGTCACTGTTCGCACCTCTCGCCTCGCGGCGTACGGGCGTTACCCGCTACCGTTTTCCCCGACTTTTACGTCGGGGCTGTGTCCGGACTTTCCTCTCCAACTTTTACGTCGAAGTAACTGCCTTGTGCAGATGCGCATTATACCACTACAAAACCGCTTTGTCTCCTATCTGTATACCGTGTGCTTTTACATACCCCGCCGGAAGTTCGAGGACATAGCGCGCTGGGCTTGGCGGCGCAAATGATGCGGGGAAAGTATCGGGCGAGATGTTCTCTTTTATATCAATGATGCTGCCATCATTTGCGAGCCACACGATATCGATCGAGAAATGCATGCCTTTCATCCAAAATGCGTACTTCCCTTCTTTGGGGAAAATAAAGAGCATGCCGCTATTCGGAGCGAGCGATGTGCGCCCACCGAGGCCGCGTTCACGCTCTTTGTAGGTATCCGCGATTGCGACCAGTATGGTGTTTCCATCCAACGTGAGTGCGCGTGAATCGCCGCTCGCGAGCGCTTGTTCCCTGGTGGATGGCCCAAACGAGCCTGCGGCGAAGATAAAGAGTGCAACAGCAATGCACAGGGTAGAAAGCGCAATTTGCGCAAGACGCCTTTTATTCTCCGACAATGTAATAATCCCCATTATCATCGGGAGTTACATACGCGCCCGAAGATAGTGAGGTCGACAGGACGATAATCTGCGCCATCACGAGGAGCGCAACGAGCCAGTAGAGCACATTGATAAGATAGAGCTTAAATGGCTTTTGCTCCCACAAAACCATGCCCAGCATCGTGGGTGCGATGAATCCCACCCAGCACCAAAACCCAAGTTCGAGTGCACCGATCCAATCATAAAATCCCCAGGCGAGGCTTACGTAGCTCATCACATACGCGACCACCATCGCGGCAAGAAGACCGATGAAGGCCATTAAGGGCATGCGCTTTTTCCCGCGCTCCGCCATCTCCGGCGTAACCCCTGCCATCCGCATCCATGCAGTGCCGAAGACTGCCGGCAAATACCAAATCCACCCGATAAGAACTGCGCTCACACCTGCCGCAAAAATCGCAAAAAATGATGATAGGTCCATGACGGAATCATAGCGCGCGGGGCCGCGCCGTCCACTCGTTTATGCACACCCGGTTACTACATTTTGGCATTGTTTTGCGGAGACAAATCCGACATATCGATACTTTACTTTGAATATCGAAATGCAAAAGTCAGCGCACGCTGAACACACCGCAAAGATCACGGGAGGTATCTGAAAACTCTCAAGACTCAAGACTCGTACACGGGAACGAACTGAAGAAACCAAAAACTGGTAACGACGATTA
>JACRFH010000041.1 GCA_016217975.1 Candidatus Kaiserbacteria bacterium
ACTTTTTTCCAAGGTAGGTGACAATGTGTTTGAGGTTGTGAAATATTTCAGGGGTCATACCTCTGCACAAGACGCGCCCCTCGGCGCGTCTTTGCATGGTATCAACTCAATGCGGTTAGGGGGTTTCGTTATTCACAGTAAAACAACTCCGGATGTTTGGCCTTCTCGTATTTCTCGGTGTCTTACAAGCGCTCGCGTTTGTCGCCGGCATGGCCGCATTTGCATACGGCCCAACGTCGTACTCACTTGCCATACGATCGGGAAGCTATATCGTAGTCGCGCTGTGGGGACTTTTTCTTCTCAACGAGCGCCTCTCGTCAAAAAAGATTTTTGCACTCATCTTGTTTCTTGGAGGCACTGTCGCGCTTGCGGTGAGTTGAGATTTTCTTGTACCGAGGGAGGGACTCGAACCCTCATGATCTTGCGATCACGACATCTTAAGTGTCGCGCGTTTACCAATTCCGCCACCTCGGCATAACTAGCTACTAGCTTCTAGTCACTAGCTTCTAGTTGAGGCCTGGGAGGGATTCGCACCCTCGCATAACGGTTTTGCAGACCGCCGTGTTTACTTCTTCACCACCAGGCCTTCTGCGACAATATACCGCATATTTTGCCGTGTACGTAGTCGAACATCGAATACACTAACTACATCCTATAGGATAAAGTTAGTGTATGTACATTATAACGATGGTTTTCAAGAAATTATTCCTATAATCCTCTATCGTTTTAATAGATCTCCGATCTTCTGACGGTTCTTCTCGCCGATATCAATCTCGAAGTCAATTGTGGGAGGGAAGTGGAGCGAGCTCTTGGCGCGGAGATATTCTCGAAAAGCGCTTCGCTCCCGCTTGCAGAACGCGAGCGCGACGACCTCTTTCGCTTCGGGAAAGACCGATAAGAATATCGTAGCCATTTTGAGATCAGGTGTCATCTCCGCTCGCGTCACCGTAATCAGAGATTGCTTGCTAGATTCCCGTGCGAGGAATTCTCCCGCCATGTGAACGAGTATTTCTTTCATCTGCGCTTCACGTTTATCCCCCATATTATTCCGTTGAAGATTCTATACACTCGAGAACATCTCCCGGGGAGGGCTGTATTTCAGAGACAATCTGCGCGCCGAATTCGCCTTCCGTCTCGACTTTCTCGACGTTTTGTTTGTTGGCCTGGAGATTGAGGATCTTACCTTTTCCCAGTATTGCATCGCGTCGCACAATGCGCACGCTGCCTTTCTTGCGCAGTTCGCCATCCAGGACTTTTGCACCGATTACATGCTCATCGTGGCGGCTGGAGAAATATTTGAGCACTTTTGCGCGTCCGACGACAGTTTCTATCGCACGTTTTGGTGCGGATTTTTTAAGAAGTTCCTCCAGCCGCTCGGTGAGTTTATAAATGATATCGAATGTCTCGACAGCAACTCCGCGCTCTCGTGCAAATGCCTCTGCCACGCGCTCAATCCCTGTATTAAATCCAAACACATTCGCGGGTCCGCCGACTGGCGGAGTACCTGCTGCAATCGCGCTTTTGATATCGTCTTCCGAAATAGTACCAATGCCGCTTTGCACGATCCGCACGCGTCGATGCTCGTCGCCGAGTTTTGCAGTCTCCATTTCAATGGCGTCCAGAGAGCCTGTTGTGTCTGCGCGGATGATGACTGGCATAAGGTAGAGATCAGGATTTTCCTCGGATGAGATTTGCACTGCGGCTTTTTTGAGAGAGGCATCGGCATTCCGAGCGTCTTCTGCTTTGCGCTTGCTGTCGTGCGTATGGAAAACGGACCCCGCATCAGGAAGCTCATCGAAGCCGATGAGACTCACGGGAGTCGAAAATGTGGCTCTCTTGAGGGCTTGGCCCGTATGATCTTCCATGATGCGTACCGGTGCAATACCACGGCCCGCGCGAACGAATTGCCCACTCTCAAGAGTTCCATTTTTGATGATGAGCGTCGCCGCGATGCCACGTTTCTTGTCGCGATTTGCTTCTACGCAAAAGCCCTCTGCAGGCACAGATGTATCGCCTTTGAGTTCTTGCACTTCGGCAACGAGAAGAATTAGATCGAGAAGCTCGTCGATGCCAGCACCCGTCTTTGCCGAAATGGCAGCCCACGGTACGTCACCGCCGAGTTGTTCGAGGAAGACATTCTGTTCAAGAAGCATTCGCTGCGTACGAGAAAGGTCAGCGTTGGGCTTATCTATCTTATTGATTGCGACCACAAAAGGCGTCTTGGCATCGCGAATACTCTTTAGAGCCTCGAGCGTCTGGGCTTTCACTCCATCATCCGCCGCGACGACGAGGATCGCGATATCGGCGACGTTTGCTCCGCGCTCGCGAATCGTCTTAAACGCCGCATGGCCTGGGGTATCTATAAATGTAATTCGTTTACTCTTGCCTGTCCCGCGTACGTCAGCTTTTACGGGGTGTACCACTTCGTACGCCGCAACGTGCTGCGTAATGCCGCCCGCCTCGCCAGCGACGATGTTGGTTTTCCTTATGAAATCAAGGAGGGTCGATTTACCGTGATCGACGTGCCCCAAGACCGCAACGACCGGCGGACGCTCTACAAGAGTGGGAGATGCCGAATTCATAGCAGACTTGGGCCATATGGCGGAAGTGCCAAAATCATACCTTTTAATTCGTCCATATGCCAGTAAAATGCGGGAATGTGGTTTTTGCCGAAAAGACGTATCTACATGGACTACGCAAGTGCCCCGCCCGTGAGGCGGGAAGCAATTGCTGCGATGCGGAAGGCGGAGAGGCTAGTAGGGAATCCGGGGGCGATACATGC
>JACRFH010000042.1 GCA_016217975.1 Candidatus Kaiserbacteria bacterium
ATTTCTTCGAATCACAGAACACCAACTACGAAGTCAACAGCGGCGACACCGAGAGGAAGAAAACTTCTTAGGAGCACTTAAAAGACTATGGTATTTTGCGGCTGGCATGTCTGTTCTTCAGGCGTGGGACGGTGCCGATTCCGGTACGGTACTTAACGTTCTTCTGGTGTATATCAGCATTATGGCGGTATACTTCGTCATACGTAAACTGATCTACATCGGCAGAGCGATGAAGGCCAAGTCGGGTCGGCCAAAGGGTTCATAGCCCGCCTCTCCACACTCGTCGGGGTAATCTGCGATAGCAGTGCGCCCCGACGAGAATGTCTTTTATGTCGAATATGCTAATATCACTTGTATGAACTACACCTACCGCATCATAGTTGAGCCCGACGAGAAAGGATTCCATGCCTCTGTCCCGGCGCTTCCCGGCTGCCACACGTGGGGCAAGACCATCGACGATGCTCGCGAGATGGTGCGGGATGCCATTGATGTGTATCTTCGAAGTCTTGTAGCTGATGGCGAATCGATTCCTGAGGATGCGGGTATGGAAGTATTCGAGACAGTCCTCGCGCCTAAAGGAGTAAAGCGCGCGACGGTACATGCCTAGATTACCGCGAGAGTAAATGCAAGGAAACTCATCCGGGCTCTACACAAATTAGGCTTTGTTGAGAGTCCTGAACGTGGCACTTCCCATCTAGCATTCTCACATCCAGATGGCCGCCGCGTCACCGTTGCACGACACGGCTCACGAGATATCAAGAAAGGCACGCTTGCCGGGATTCTGCGCGATCTCAATATCTCGCCCGATGAACTGCGAGAACTTCTCTGAATCGGTTCTTGAATAAAACCTCGTTTCGATGTATATTACCTAAGTGACTCGCGATATATACGACTCACTCTCCCCTTCAGACTACCGCTACTGGGATGAGGATGTCGCGCAATATCTCTCCGAAAACGCCTACACCCGCTACAAGCTGGCAGTCGAGCTGGCACTTGTAAGAGCGCTCGCAAAGCGCAAGATGTGTTCTCCCGCCGTCGTCAAAGAAGTCGAAGCAGCGTGCGAACAAGTGACAACTGCCGAGGTATACGAAGAAGAAGGCCGTATCAAGCACGACGTGCGCGCACTCGTGAATTGCATCCGCGCCAAAGTCTCCGACGAGGCCAAGCCGTTTGTGCACATGACGGCGACCTCGCAAGACATCATCGACTCTGCAAATGCCGCTCGCTGGAAAGATGCGACCGAAAAAGTGCTCGTACCAGCTCTCGTCGAGCTTGAAAAGACACTTATCGAAATTGCCGAGCGCGAAGCAGAGACCGTACAAGTCGGCCGCACACATGGCCAGCATGCAGTGCCTATCACTTTTGGATTCGCGGTATCGAGCTATGTAAGCCGCCTCGGCCAATCGATCGAGGCAATTAAGGCGCTCGCACCCGAGCTTCGTGGCAAATTCGCAGGAGCCGTGGGCGCATACAATGCCTCTTCCCTTTTCTTCGACGATCCTGAACAGTTTGAGAAAGATGTGCTTGGAGAGCTTGGTATCGAGCCAAGTGAGCAATCATCGCAAGTCGCGCCGGCGGAGCCGCTCTTGCGGCTTTTGGCCGAGATCACTATCGCATCAGGCATCATGGCCAATCTTGCCGACGACATGCGACATCTCCAGCGCACCGAGATTGGAGAAGTTGGCGAAGAATTCGAGGCAGCGCAGGTGGGCTCGTCGACCATGCCGCAAAAGAGAAATCCCATCAATTTCGAAAATGCCAAAAGCCTGTGGAAAACCATTGTCCCCCGCATTCTCACGGCATTTATGGATCAAATCAGTGAGCACCAGAGAGACCTCACCAACTCCGCCTCGGCCCGCACCTATGGCGAGACTCTTGCTTATGCCGTCTCGATGGCCAAACGACTCAATCGTGCAATGTCCAAGATCAAGGTAGATACAGAAAGATTGAGGTTAAACCTCAATCTCCAAGTCGGTCTCATTGCGGCGGAGCCGCTCTACATCATGCTCGCGGCGCTCGGCCACCCCGACGCGCACGAAGCCGTCCGCAATCTCACGCTTCAGGCGCAGAAAGAATCAAAACCGCTTGAAGAAATTGCGCTCGCCGACGCCGACCTCGCACCCTATATCGCCAAGATGTCTGCAGACCAAAAGAAAATCCTCTCAAATCCATCGCTCTACGTCGGCATCGCATCCAAAAAGGCCTCGGCAACTGCCAAGAAGTGGAAGAAGAAATTCGCCTAGAAGACACGTTTGCCGTGCTGGTTGTAGCGCTTGTAGAGATGCCACGCGGCCCAGAGATATAGGAGGCCGACTATCGCAAATACCAAGCGGCCGGAGAGAATGCGCATGCCGATGTTGGCGCCCAGGAGGCCAGTGAGACCCAAATTGATGCCGGAGATGACTGAAACTCCGAACGCGACGAGATCGTGGTTCTTCTTTCCGCCAAAAACTTTTTGGCCGGCAGTGAACCATCGATACCCCAAATACAGAGATGCCGCGCCCGTGATGAGCCAGCAGAGCTTCAAAAGCGGCCAAGTGATGCCATAGGCAAACGGAAGCAATAAAAACACCGCCGGGACGCCTCCCATAAGAAGTGCAAGCGCCGCCAATACTAATCTAATTTCCGACCACCAGAAACTATAAGTCTCAAGCTGATCCGGATGCGTGTGATGTTTGATGTCCATGCGAGCGATTTAGCGAGTATGCAGGCATTATAATGCCGATATGGGTCTCGAAGATATTGCTAAGGGGATAAAGCAAACATTAAAAGCCGCTGTTGTAGTTGGCACTCTAGCAGGACCTGCCCATGGTCAACAACCGAAAAAGACTCCCGAGCAACCACGCGTCGAAGAACCGGAACTTCGAGGTATCACTCCTCCGGACATCTATTTCAATATTGATGATTACGTGTCATCGACTGAAGGCACTCCGGAAGAACGTCGGCAGCTCGCCGAGGAACTATACGCGATGATCCTGCAGCGATTTGAAAAAGACGAAGACGGCATCAAGGAGAAACTCTTCCCTCTGACAATTGGAAACGAGTCGCTTAACATCCGGGTACAGATACGATCCAGTCATCAATACAAAGAATTACGAATAATAGTCTTCCATCCCAGCGCGGGTGCTGGAGATGATAACATCCATCTTATTGATGCAAACGTAACAGGCACGCCTTCCGAATATCAATTACCTATAATCGAGAAAGGTATTCCTCGACCGCAAAGATTCGCGATACAGGGAGAACATCCTCTGGCAAACAGACTTTACTTAGGTCTTCTGCGCCAATTGTTGAGCAAATTTTAATGTGCCGTGGGAGAGACTCGAACTCTCAATCCCTTGCGGGAACTGCGACCTGAACGCAGCGCGGGTACCAATTTCGCCACCACGGCTTTGAGAGGTAAATATATCAGAAACTCATTTTTCCGGCAGGTATCCATAGTTCACAGGAACCACAAGTGACTTCGGGTCCTTCCCGTCCCAAGATATTTCACCTTGCACAACCATATTGGTGATCTTGGGCTGCCATTCGTGTTCAACGATGTTCACTGCTTTTGCTATTTCGTCGGCGGTCATTCCCTTCTGCAGCGGCACGCTATACTCGAAAAATACTGGACCGCGATCATATTCGTCGGTTACAAAATGCATCGAGACGCCGCTCTCGGTTAGCTCGCCGGCATCGAGGACGGCTTTTACCGCGTCGTGCACATGATGGCCATAGAGTCCGGGGCCACCAAAGCGACCGTGATCGAATGAAAGGAGGGCCGGATGGATATTAAAAGTCTTCTTTGGATCAAGCCCTGCTACTTTCTTTAACCATCCCGAAAGCGCTACCCACCCCGTAAAGCCGCTTTGCGGCCACGGGGTTAGCCCCGAGATGGCTTCGCCATTTTTCGGGGCAGTCTTTTGCAAAACACTAGAATAGCCAGCTGCGTCATACGGACCCGGGAAATATATAAAGGGCACACCGAGCTTCTCGGCTCGAGCGCGGACGCCACCGTTTTCATGATTCGAAACAACCGCCACTATTTCCGCATCGAGAACTCCTGATTTCGCAGCATTAACAAGATTCTCAAATCCGGATCCCCCGCCGTCTTTGGAGCCAGAGGCAAACACAATCAACTTCGGCTTTTTACCCATGAACTAACTTTGGCATCATTTGTGCTTTGCCGCAAACATTCTCCGCAGGTAAAGCCTGTCTCGCAAAGCCATGCCAAAGTTCAGTGCGGGGCATGACGGCACGATACCATTTTTTGAGAATCAGGGCATCTGTGCCATTATCAAAATATGACTCGAGCATTGAATGCAAGCCTGGCTGCAATGCAGAAACTTCTCACTCCCTATTTTTTGCGCGAGGGATTCTTCTATTCTCGAGCTGATATACGCGCCGATGTAATGGCCGGGATTACGGTCGCCGTCGTGCAGATCCCGCAAGCAATGGCATTTGCGCTCATCGCAGGATTGCCTGCGGTATATGGTCTCTACGCCTCGATTCCAGGCTTCATTGCCTCGATCTGGGGATCTTCGCGTCAGCTTTCAACCGGCCCCGTGGCAGTCGTAAGTCTTCTCACCTTCACTTCGCTTGTTCCACTCGCTGCACCGGGAAGTCCTGAATACATCGGCCTTGCCGCGCTTCTCGCGGTCTTGGTCGGCATCATCTATTTGCTCCTGGGACTCTTTAGATTTGGATTCATTATGCATCTCGTCCCGCAGTCCGTGATCGTCGGGTTTTCATCGGCCGCTGCAGCAATCATCGTAACCACGCAATTGCCCACACTCCTCGGCATCTCGCCTGCGCAAAATGACCTTGTCTTTCAAAACATCAGGGACCTGGCTTTAGCGATCCCGCACCTCTCTTTTGCAACGGCTGCAATAGGCGTGGTTGCGGCGCTCTTGCTCATCACATCAAGAAGACTTCCTCGCACGTTCCCTGGAGCACTAGTCGTACTCATCATAGGCATTGCTATCAGCTATGTACTCAATCTCGGCAGTCACGGCATCGCACTCGTCGCGCAAGTACCTTCAAGTTTCCCGACATTCTCATTCCCGATGATCGCCGTCGCATCGTTCCTCTCGCTTCTGCCAAAAGCGGCTGTGATCGCGCTTGTGGGATTTGTGGGCGCTCATGCCACCGGCAAAATGGCGGCGCAGAAAAATAAAGAATCACTGGATACCAACCAAGAGCTTGTGGGCCAAGGCTTGGCCAATATCGTCACCGGATTTTTCCGCGGATTCCCGATAAGCGGATCGTTTACTCGCACCGCACTCAATATCGATGCGGGAGCGCGAACGCCTATTGCCGGATTGACCGCATCCCTCATCACCGTCCTTGCACTTCTATTCTTTACGCCGCTCTTTTTCTTTTTGCCCAAGACCGTCCTCGCCGCAATCGTAATCCTCTCGGCATTTCCGCTCATCGACCTCGCGTGTCTTCGCGCGATGTATCACATCTCAAAGACCGATGCGTACGTCGCCTATCTCACCTTTGCGATGGCATTCATATTGAAGCCAGACGATGCGATATTTATCGGCATCGTCGCGGCTCTCATGCTCTTTATTCGTCAGACTGCGTGGGGAGCCAAAGTATTTGAGATGGGAGTTGATCGTGAATGGCACGTTTTGCGAGGTGCGGTGGATGAAGATCGTGTAGAGACCTACAAAAACGTGTGTATCGCCCACATCGGCATGCCGCTCTACTATGCAAACATTGCGACGTTGATGCGTCAGATCAAGGAGCTCTTGGCACGACATGCCGAGCGCGAGAAGACTGCGGTGAAGACGCTCGTCTTGGATGTCTCGGGCGTGCACTTTGTCGATATCACGGCACTTGAGACGCTTGCCGAGAATATCGAGAAACTGCGCGAGCGCGGAATTGAGACGTGCTTTATCTATCTGCGCCGCGCGCTGCGCGATGCGCTCATGAACATGCCGCAATTTGCCGGTATTACGGTCTTGCACAACATAAGCGAACTGAAACAATTTGCGCTCCCCGGCAGCTCACACACGCTTGTGCTCGCAGGATCACACCCCGAGAAATTAGGACGAAAGAGTGTCTGAAGCAGGTTTGCGGAAGAGTTGGGCGAGGTAGAGCACGGCAAAGAATTGCAGGACTCCCATTACGACAAAGAGTACTTGAAAGCCCGCCTGTGCGACGATGAGGCCGCCGGCAAATACGGCGAGGCCTGTCGCAATTTTGTCGCGGCCGTCAGCCCAGCCCCAGAGCGCCCCGTCGCTCCCGGACGACGAATTCTTTGCAAGAAGTGCAAAATACGTTGGATTGGCGAGAGCAATTGCGAGACCTATTCCCGCTTGCACCAAAAGAAGCATGGAAGTTGAATCAACGAGCAGGTACGCAAATGTGCAAATCGTCGAGAGAATGTAGCCTGCAAAAAGAAGTGGCAATTTAGGTACCCTATCGGAAATCGTGCCGACGATGATGACGCCAACTCCCATCACTATAAGGTAGACTCCCCACGCCCAGGCAATATCCAATACATTCCCGCCGACCTTCTGCGCAAACACCGCAAAAAGCGGGCCGAGTAATCCATCCCCGAAATTCCAAATGTTGCTGCTCCAGACGAGAATGGTTGCCTGTTTGTTCATATTACTCCGCGGCTTCGATCTGGGCACCGAGGGTTTTGAGACGCTCGTGGAGATTTTCGTAGCCGCGGTTGATTGGGTAGACATCGCGGAGCGTCGATTCGCCTTCTGCGGCGAGCATGCCGATGAGGAGAAGTGTGGCGGGGCGGAGCGCGGGTGGGGCGGTGATATCTGCGCCATGGAGCTTGGTTGGACCTTCGATCTCTACGCGGTGCGGATCGAGCTGCGTCATCTTCGAGCCAAGCTTGGTCATTTCCATATACCACTTCGCCCGCCCTTCATACATCCAATCATGAATCAATGTCTTGCCTTTTGCTTGCGTAGCAATTGGTACGAAGAATGGAAGATTATCAGCATTGATGCCGGGGTACGGGCGCGGCGCTATCTTTTCCGGAGGCGCGTAGAGTTCTGACGAATGCACTGTGATATCGCAAAGTCGTGCGTGGCCGTTGTCGGCAAGATATATCTCTCCCTTTTCGTATTCAAGCCCCATATGCTCAAGTGTATAGAGTTCGAGCTCGATGAAATCCAGGGGGCATCGCTCGATTTTGAGTTCAGAGCCAGTCGTCGCGGCAAGAGAAATGAAAAACATGCTCTCAATCGGATCCTCGCTCGGGTAGCCCGTGATATCCGCATTTATGTCGGCGACACCGTGTACGACCAGTGTAGACGTACCGATGCCTTCGATCTTCACGCCGCATTGCTGAAGAAAGACACAAAGGTCCTGCACCATATAATTTGCGCTCGCGAATTTGATCGTCGTCACCCCCAGAGTCTTCCCCGCGGCCATCAACACATTCTCGACACCCGTATCTGATGCTTCAGACATGATGATCTCGGTCGATCTCCCACCTTTCCCGATGTGGGATTCCACATGGTAGGTGTGCGCTTCTTCATTGCCGGTAATCGCAATCCCGAATTTTGCGAGCGCATCAATATGCGCGCCAAGACTTCGCTTCCCCAGATCGCATCCCTTTGGCGCAGGAAGATCAAATGATTTTAAAAGATGTGCAAGCGGTGCAATAAACATTGCGATTGAGCGAGTTTTCTCGGCGGAAGCACGATTGATATTGGCCAGATCGATCTTCCCCGGCGTGATGTACATGTCTCCGCCTGCGTCCCAGACAACGGTAACGCCGATAGATTCCATCACTTCAATCAACCGCTTCACTTCCTCAATCCGCGGCATGCGCTTCAAAGTTGTCGTCCCCTTATTCAAAAGCGAAGCAGCCAAAAGCGCCACCGCGGCGTTCTTGGACCTATTGGTCGTGACCGACCCCGAAAGCTTTTTCCCGCCGGTGACGTGGTAATTCATGCAGACAGTGTATAGGGTATAGCGACTAGGGTATAGGGGGAAACATTTGTGCGCGTGCATGGGATCGAACCATGGGCCTCGTCATTATCAGTGACGTGCTCTACCACTGAGCTACACGCGCGCGTCTAGAAATGTAGCAAAAATAGGCCTAATATGCTACTATTTTGCCATGAGCCAAGTAACTATTTCAGACCAAGAATACAAGCAATTAAAACGCCAAGGAGCGGCGTACCGCAAGATCGCCGCGAGATTGTTCCAGTCCGTCGTAAAAGATGACATCGCATCCGTTGTGCATGACTTTGCAGATACGAAACTGTACTCGAAAGGTTTTCTTACCGATCTTGAGAAAGGGCTTCACAAATCATCGTACGGAAAGGCATGAAGATCGAGCCGGTACGTGGCCGTTCATCAGTGACATCGCATATCCTCCCCCGCTGGATGCATCGCATCTATGGCAAGGACGAGATAAGTCGTCGATGTTGGCGCAAGCAGAGAAAGGCGCTTTAGTTCATCGATAAAAGAATCGATCTCGCTGGATTGAGCTTCTTCGTCCGGGAAATATACTTCAAACGAAACATCGGGCGTCTTATACGAAGCAGTCACTCGAGGTTCATAAAAATCCTCGATTTCTTTGCGAGAAAGCGGCATGGCGCGGAACTCACCTCCAGCCCAGTCGCAATGATTAGAATTCCCGAAATTCGCCACCATCCACATGCCTTTGACATGGTGCGATGACGCAGGATGTTCGATCGCCTCGACCCATCTTTCCATCGCACGCGCATGCCAGTTATTTTCCACAATGCTACCCATGAGCGCAAATACTATTATGCCGAGGAGTGCCCCGACAATTATTCCAAACAATTTAAGAAGCGTTCGTACATCCTGCATGGCAGGCGAAGAAATGTGCACCGGTTTCTCTTTTTCTATATATAGTCCGCCTCGCGCGCAGAGACTATCCAACACCACAACCACTGCGATCAAGACCAAAGTACTCGTCCAAACGTAATATCCTGGTCCCCACTTCCATGAATCACCGAAAACATACGAAAATCCGAATAGGGATGCGAAATAATCGAAAAAGATCGTCTGCAGACCTAAGAGAAGCGCCATCAAGGCCAATATAAGGCGCGTTCGAACATGGCGTCTTTTTATTACCGCAGCAAGCAACGCCAATATGTTTGCGTACCAGGAATACTGGCCTATTAATATCCCGTACCATCCGAACATCAGCAATTTGTACCCATACATAGTCTGCCATCCGTCAACATTGTCATTGCTCCCCAGAATAGCCGGCAGCATCAGCGAGATAGCGAAAAGAGCCGTGATCGCCAAGTAAGAAACGGGACGGATTTTGCTCCAATGTGCAGTAACAAGAGCAAACAAATCCGTCATAGTCCATCAAAGACGCCTTTGGCGAGCGGCATGAATTCATTGACGATTTGCTTGCCGCGGTCATTGGCAATTGGGCTGAGATGCGGATCGTGTCCCAGCGAATACAAGGAACCTATGAGCTCCGGAGTCAGGTCAATTTTGACCTTAGCCTTCCACGAGTCGACCATCGCGCGGATTGTTGCGCCGCCGAAGTAAACGCTGTTTCTTGGATCGATGAGATATTTATACAAATACGATCGAGGTGTCTTTGCTATCGCTTCCTTGTTAAGCATCGGGTCATTTTGATTAGGATTAAAATATCCGGCAAAGATTAGATCCTTCGCTGTATCAATCTTTACCTGCGCCACTCCCACCGACACATTTTTATTTATTATGTCCAGTTGAAGTTTGTCCGTAATTTCTTCAAAAGGGGCAAAACGAACTATTTCATCGACAAGAATTCCACCCAGAAGATACGGATCGATATTAAACTTCGACGCTGCGCCAAAAACGAACTCGTTCAAGGGCGCAAGAGTCTCCTGTACATGCGAGACGCTCGAAAAAGAATAGCCGTCAATGGCAATCAGAGTCGTACCTTTTTGAGCCTCGCCCTCGAGGTATTTTTGATACATTATCCAGTATGACTGAAAGTTAGGATTCGTTACTATTTTCACAGAGCTTTTGCCCACAGAAATAAGTTGATTCACTGACACCGTCAAGGCGTCTAAGTGAAAACTGGTGTTATGTCCTCTATTCGCTCGAACGTATGACAGAGTTCCTCGTTTGACCAAATGTACTCCCTCGATTTGCCCTTGTTTTACGAGCGCTACGGTTGCCTCTGCGGAATACGCATGCCCGTCATCAGCCACATAGAAAATAGTTCTTCCCTTACTATTTGCGATCCCAAGTATAATCTTCATCGTTTTATTGTAACATCACGAAGCTACCCTTTCTGCCTCGAACTCGCCGATCCAGACTGGCTTTGCGTCTGAATGCGGTCTTATGTATAATCCTACGTATATGGCGACAGCGACAAAAAAGCTCACTATCCTCGTCGACGCAGATATGCATCGAGCGTTACTCAAAAAAGTTGGTCGTGGTAATATCGGACGATTTTTGATAAATGCCGCGAAACCCCACCTCGCAGGCGATACGCACATTCGTGCCGGATATGCCGCAATGGCAGCAGATCGCGCGCGCGAGGAAGACGCGAACGAATGGAGCGAGAATCTGATCACTGACTCGTATGTCGCGCCCGAAAAATAGTTTTCCGAGACGCGGAGAAATATGGTGGATCAATTTCGATCCTTCCATAGGGACCGAATCCGCAAAGACGCGTCCGGCGATAATCATGAGCAATAATGTCTCAAACGAATTTCTCGAGCGCGTACAAGTGGTACCGCTCACGAGCAACGTAACAAAAATATACCCCAGCGAAACGGTCGTGGTTATCCGTGGAAAAAAGAACAAAGCTGCCGCTGACCAAGTTGCCACAGTCTCAAAAAGGCGCATTCGTGGAAAGATCGGCACCGTCTCTGACAATGAACTTGCGAGCATCGAATTCGTCTTGAAATTACAGCTCGGACTTGCATAAATAAAGACAAACCCACCCATCTGAGAACCGGAACATCGCCCTTAGCCGCGGCGTGCAACCTCGATGGCAGCGACATCGATCTTTTTCATCTTCATCATCGCCTCGAAAGCACGCTTTGCTTCGGCGCCACCGACTGCCATGGCATCGGTCAAGACGCGCGGCGTGATTTGCCAGTTAAGCCCCCACTTGTCCTTGCACCAGCCGCATTGGCTTTCCTGTCCCCCATTCCCCACTATCACATTCCAATACTTGTCAGTCTCCGCCTGGTCATCGGTTGCGATCTGAAAAGAGAAAGCTTCAGACTGCTTGAAGGCCGTGCCGCCATTTATAGCGACACAAGGGATCCCAACGACGGTGAATTCTACCGTCAACACATCACCGGCCTTACCGCCTGGAAAATCAGAGGGCGCCTTCTGAACGGCACCTACTTTACTATCCGGAAATGTAGAGGCATAAAACTTCGCCGCTGCCTCGGCGGCCTTCTCGTACCATAAGCAAACCATGTTTTTGGGTTGTGTATTCATATGCCCCATTGTATCAAAGCCGCCCATTTAAAACACATGAAGAAGTAAAACTGGCTCGCTCTAAGGACGCTTCTTCTTGAAAATCAAAAGGGAGCCCGGTGGATGCGGACCCGATTCTGTTGGTTCGAAATTACTGTCAATAAACTGCCTCAACGGACCGTCGTTCTCGAAGAGCTTCGGGAAAAAGACCTTGATCCGTATTTCGCCATCGCCGGTCAGAACGTCATTGAACTCTTTGAACATTTGAAGTAGTGCTGCCTCATCAGTAATCCAAGTGCCGACTGCGGCATTTGAAATTATTATGTTGATTGATTTATCGGGCAGTTGCAGGCCGGGTACAGCGCCTGCTATAGCTAAGTTTTTTCCGGGTGTATCACGGTGTTTCTCCGCACTTTCGGTGCGAAGCTTGGACCAGTGTAGCCATAATCTTTCTGCTAAGCTGAATTTCTCTGAAATCCCGCCTACCTTGGGCTCAAGGCCCATGAAAAAAATATTGGACTTCTTGTTACGTGCAGCTATGTTTATGAGCGAGTACGGGTTTTCATGGGTAAGACCGCTTCCGATATCTAGAACAGTTTTGTCCTGCAGATATTCGAGCATCGCATCTACCGTTTTGAATTCTGGAAACAGCGTTTCCCGATACGCCTCGGCGTCGCGCGCCGTCGAGGGCGCCCCGAGTAAACGTTTCCAGATATTAGTAATAGTAGTCAGCCGTTTCTCGAATTTCTCCGTGGCCCTCTCGCTCATTCGACCATTATAACTGTTCCATTGTCTTCTCTGCTGTCACGCAGTACCCTCAATATATGAAAGTTTACCTAGATACGAATATCCTAATTCGAGGCGCGAGTGACCCAGAGCACGATGAGTTGAAAAAGCTTGTTAAAGAGGGGAAAATATCGCTATTCAATAGTTACCATGGAGATATAGAACAGCATGGAAGAGTCTTTCCGGCGCGGCGAAAAAGGGATAGAACGATGAGAGATTTGTATAAATCTGCTGAGAAATTTGCTGAATTCAAGAAAGCCGACGAGGAATACGAGGCTGCCCTTGCAGCGGAAAGCACCGAGCAAGATTATTGGGCCGAGGCACATGTTTATCCAACAATGTCCACCTTTGACTCTCTCGTGCCCTATCATCACCTTGGAATAATTCCGGACTTCAAAAACGAAATGCCGTTATTCCAGGAACTTGTCGAGGCGCATAAGTTCGGCCCTGGAGACGCGTTTCATGTGATGAGCGCCCATTCGTCGGTAATGGATTATCTGCTAACTTGGGATAAGAAGTCATTCATCAACAAGTGTAAAAAAGTTAATTGGTTGAAACCAAAGATTATGACACCAAAAGATTTTCTCCAAAATGTAAAGTCTTGAGCAGCAAAAAACCACCTTTTGTCGGGCGGTCTTTTGCTTATTTTACGTACACACAAAACATTTTTACACTCTTTTGTTCCGTCCAAAACCATGGTCTTTCCCATGTGTCGTGCATCATTTGAGGATGAATGCCATTTCCCTTGAGTACTCGATCGAGATACTCAAATCGACTACGACAGACTGTCTTGCGACGTCTATCTTTCCATTTGGAATGATTCCATGAGCAGCTTCCGCTACCCATGCCTTGTTACGACTTAGTCTTTGTCATTGAGTTTGCCTTGGTCCATCTAGGATGGCTTTCGGGCACTCCCAACTCCCCTGACTTGACGGGCGGATTGTGATAGTTAAGGCAACTTCACGTTCCCACGCAGCATACGATTTTCTCGTACTACGCGAGTCCAATAGTTCTTTGATTCATTTGCGCTTTCAGAGCAAGGATCGGTTCAAGGCCATTCGGCATCAGATGTGCTCGCTTTTTTATCAGCGAAGCAATCTTGCAAAAAATCTTGAAACTCTTGCTCTTCGATGCGCTTTGCAGAGGATATTGCTGGAAAAACGGGATGATCTTGTTGAAGATCTCCTCGTGTGCGCTGACGGTGTAACGATAACATTGTGCGTGATTGGCGCGTTGTTCTTTTTGGAAGTACACCGCTCCGCAATCCAACGTATTTCGTACTTTTTCGAGCAACCCCCGATCTTTCTCCTGCATTTTCAGATGAAAGTGCAATTGAATTCGGTAGCCTGCTCGATATGTTGGAAGCTTCGATACATTTACGTAGAAGCATCCTTCGCCATCAGTTAGTCCAACAACATACTCTTTACTTACTATCGGTTTTGTCCTTCCCATACATCAATTATATCGCTGACTTGACGCATGGTACTACGACTCAGCTGACTTCTTGTGGATATTTTCTTGCCTTCTAAATCCACGAGATCTCCTTGGGTCATTTGTAAGTCATTTCTCAGCATCCGCTTTGTGGATATTTAATTACACTTCCCCATAACTCACCAGAATGGGTCGTGCATTCCTCCGAATTTCTCCGGAAGGGCTGCTGTTTGCTACTAGAGCTCTCCGCCTGCGGCCTCGCGGCCGTCGACTGCTCCTTCACTACGCGCGCTTTTGGCGCGGGTCCGATTCGAACGGACTTGACTTGACAAACTACCAAGCACATTGGTTGATGAGTACAAAGCTTGAGAACGTATTCACCGCGGTGTGGCTGACCCGCGATTACTAGTGATTCCAGCTTCATGAGGTCGGGTTGCAGACCTCAATCCGAACTGACGCCGCTTTTAGAGATTTGCTCCACCTTACGGTATTGCGCCTCTTTGTAACGGCGATTGTAGCGCGTGTGCAGCCCAGGACATCAGAGGGACACGCTGACTTGGCGTCATCCCCACCTTCCTCCCCCGTGAGGGGGCAGTCTCGCCAGACACTTGTAACTGGCAACGGGGGTTGCGTTCGTTACCCCACTGAAGGGAACGATTCAAACCACGAACTGACGACAGCCGTGCATCACCTGTCCTACACCCTCGAAGGCTTCCTAGCTTTCGCTAGGCGTGCAGTAGGATTTCTAGCCCTGGTAAGGTTCTTCGCTTAG
>JACRFH010000043.1 GCA_016217975.1 Candidatus Kaiserbacteria bacterium
GTCGATCGCTTCAACCGCGAACTTACAATCTGGCTCATCGAGTACGCCTTCGTCCGGCCGCACCACGCGCTTGGATACCAGACTCCCTGGGAGTACTATGCAAGAGTTGCCAAACTGTCACCAAGGTACTCATCTCGTACACTCATTTGCAATTCATCTTTGATTTGGTACTATTCTAGAACAGTTGGCTTCGGCCTCACCCTTCCGAAAGGAAGGGGAAAAGTAGAAAAGCCGTCAGAAGAGATTTCTGGCGGCTTTTCGTAACTGCGTGAAAATCGTTTGTGGAAGGAACCCGATCTTGAGAGTAAATCGGCGTGTATCGACAACTCGGATTTGCGAGAGATTTGCGCGAGCATTCTTGCCGTCGACAACTCCGATACTTACACGCAACGGATGCTCCCGCTCGGAAGTTGTGAGTGGAACGACGAGACACGCATCGGGGCCGAACGAGCGGAGGATAACGCACGGGCGCGCAAATACCGGACCCGTCCCATCCTGTTCGGTGCCAACATTTGTGCCGAACCGGCACCACCATATCTCGCGCACGGTGTAGAGCCGAGGCTTCTCGGCATCTGTTTGCTTCTTCACCTTGTTCCAGCTATCAAAATCTTTTCGCATCGTGGAACATATTATACCGGACTATAATAGTACGACCGCAAGGGCCTCTCATTCGCGATGATCCTGACCCTTGTCTTGATCCCAGTCCTTGTCTACCGCTGGCCAGGCAAATTGCCAGAAGGAGTTCAGCGCTGAAGGCGAGAAAGAATTCTCTTTAGACCACCACCATGTAATTGATCGAATTCCGGCTTGCGCGCGGAAATTAGATTTTCTACTTTTCTTTTCCACATTTGCTCACGAGGACTCATTATTTGCTCAAAGGGCACATTGGATCTGCGCTCATATTTGTGTTTGTTACGAGATTCTTTCCAGACGAGGAGAGAGACGATATCTGCAATTATCTTGTTTTGTCTGCGCTTGCCTTGAGACAAGATAACATCGGCCATGCGCTCTCGCCATTGTGCAATGTCATTTCCGGTGCAACGTCGACTTAATGCAGCACTTACTGCTACAAATCTTTCGTATTTATCTTCTGCGCGGATATTTCTCTTTCCTTCCATGTCTCGTATGAAGTCTACGTGCACAAGATGCGGGCCGATCTCTCTTGGAGTAAGGAGATGAAAAGAAGTACCTAGTTCGCTATTAAGTTCTTCGATTTCAGCCTCCATCGTTCTATGAAATGAGACATCACCGCCTGCTGCCGCTTTCCCTTTTTTGTAGTCAATGATCTGCACATAGTCGTAGTCCGAGACAGTTTTCTGATAGCCTCGCGAGGATGCTTCCGGATATAGATCTTCAGAGGACATGCCAATACTTCGAGAGCCTATTGGAGCAATGCCAACATGAGCGGGGTCTTTACTCAATATCTCGTCCAGTCTTTTCAGTCCCTTTATATATGGAAAATCGCGTTTGCCGTCGAGAGTCTGAGGAACGACCAACTTTTTCGAAGCTTTCTCGAAGGGAGAGGACATCGTCCAAGTTTACTACGGATTGATATTCAAGTATTACAAGACTAAAGGAGAGGTTGCTGATTCTTCGGCGAATCGGCGCCGACGTGTTCGTAGCCTTTTTTGGTGACGGTGCGGCCACGAGGCGTCCGCTCGAGCAGGCCGATTTGGAGGAGGTAGGGCTCATGGACTTCTTCGATTGTCGCCTCTTCTTCCGAGAGTGCGGCGGCGATCGTTTTCAGGCCGACCGGGCCGCCGCCGAATTTGTCTATCAGAAGTGTGAGAATGTCGCGATCGATTTGATTGAGGCCACCTTCATCGATTTCCAAAAGCGCGAGCGCCTTTCGCACGGTTTTGAGATTAAGTGGTTCGCGCAAGACAGCTGCATAATCGCGGCAGCGTTTCAAAAGGTAGTTTGCGGTGCGCGGTGTCGCGCGGCTGCGTGTCGCAATCTCTTTGAGCGATTCTGCATCAATATTGATGCCGAGAATTTCTGCCGAGCGCTTCAGAATCTGCACGATCTCGTCTTCAGTGTAATACGCGAGCCGGAAAGTGCCTCCGGAAAATCGAGAGCGCAGAGGTGCGGATAGCATGGAGATGCGCGTGGTCGCGGCAATGAGCGTGAAATTGGGAAGCTCAAGCTGCACCGTGCGTGCCGCTGGGCCCTTGCCGATCACGATATCCAAGACGCCAGATTCCATGGCGGGGTAGAGGACTTCCTCGATCGCGCGATTCAGACGATGAATTTCGTCGATAAAAAGGACGTCGCCCGGAGAAAGGTTGGTAAGAATGGATGCAAGATCGCCGACGCGCTCGACCGCGGGGCCTGATGTCGCGCGAAGCGACGCCCCAACCTCTTTTGCGATCAAGTGCGCGAGTGTCGTCTTGCCCAAACCCGGCGGACCATAGAGTAAAACGTGCTCTGGCTGATGCGAGCGACCCTTTGCGGCCTGCAAAAGGATGCGGAGGTTCTCTTTTATCGTCGGCTGACCCACATACTGCGCCCAATCAGCGGGCCTGAGCGCGTGATCGAGGCTTTTTACACTCCGCTCTCCGGTGTCGCTCGCGGACATGGGACCATTGTACCACCTCAAAAGGGGTTGACTTTAAGCCAATATATGCTAGACTGCCCGGTAGATGGCGTTGAAAAGACGCCATTTTTTGTTTGCCTGTTCAATCTGTCCAAGCAGGCGCACGGCCTTGGGCGATGGTGGCTTTTTCGAGGACGAGGCAGTTTCGACTTCCTCTATCCCCAGAACTTCGCCGCAACTTTCCCACGAAAGCATCGCCCAAGATCGCGCGTCTCCTTGCCCGACCGTCTTGCGGTTTAGGGCGACTCTTTATGCAGAGTTCGAAGTGCCAGTTTCCCTCATGAACGATAGCACTGGTTTCCTTTCACGCAACGGGTAATACGCGTTGCACCACATTTTTCTTTCACGCAACTCCGCTAGCATCGGATTTTTGTCAACCCCGTTAGAGAAAAGCCGCCTCAAGCGGCTGCCGCCACGACTTTTGTCGAGGCGGTTCTCTAACGGGGTCAAATACTCGGCGTGGTATAGTCTCGCCATGAATATTGAGCGAGAAAATCCTGCCTCGATGAGTCCCGCAGACAAGCCCGGAGGAGGCGAAGAGCTCAAATTCGAGCCATTGACGCTGGGGCAGACGCTTGCAAAGTTCGATACATATAAAGCGCAGCAATCTTACTCGGCATTTGTGAGCAAAATCACGAGCATGTTCTCGTCTCATCTGCGAGCATTCGAGAAAGATAAGAATCTTCCTGTCCTTATCGTTCGATTATTAGAAGAGGGCAGAGATCCACTGGTTGACAAACATTCACGACTCGTATT
The DNA here is from genome assembly GCA_016217975.1 of Candidatus Kaiserbacteria bacterium. Taxonomy (GTDB): domain Bacteria; phylum Patescibacteriota; class Minisyncoccia; order Phycocordibacterales; family UBA2100; genus UBA10103. The sequence goes on from JACRFH010000043.1 coordinate 3,353, forward strand.
CGACGGCATCGATCATGGTGGCATACGCTCCATGCTGTATTCTTTGTATGAAAATCTTCCAACAGATAAGGAGTCGGTACAGCGAGATGATGTGTTGTCGCGGCAATATCGTGAAAAAGGCCTCGGGTATTATTGGTCAAGCACCAGGAGACAGGAAGGTATGAACTTGCGGCCGCTTCCGATCGGGCATGACACGTTCAAGCCGGACAGGATAGACAAAGAGACATGGGACACGGTCTTGGATCCCAACAAGCGATTTATCGGAAGATCCAAACGCCGCCGTCCATCTCGGGATCAATGAAAAGCGTCACTCCGCAAAAGATTCAAGCATGGCGGGATCTTCGAGGTTGACGACGCGGCCGAGCTCGTCGAGCGTGGTGATTCCTTGTAATACTTTCACCGCGCCGTCCTGCGCCATGCGGCGGATGCCCTGATGTTTGGCTGCTTTCCATATTTCGTGCTCACTCGATGACTGCCGCACGCAATCCTCGATCTGCTTGTCCATCAAAATGACTTCCACAACGGCGATCCTGCCCTTGTAGCCGACACCGCCGCATTTCGGGCAGCCCATTGCTCTCCACATCGTCTCGCGATTTGCAGGGAGCTCATCTCCATGCGGGATGTGGTGCAAAAGTTTCTCCATCGTTTCCTTGTCTTTGCCTGCAATCGGCACTGATTCGCGACAATGCGGGCAGAGCCGGCGCACCAAACGCTGTGCCATCGCGACCGTGAGCGATGCTCCCAAAATGTCCGCAGAGACGCCCATGTCGATGAGACGCGGGAAAGTACCTGCAGCATCGTTGGTGTGCAGCGTTGAGAAGACCAAGTGACCGGTCAGCGCGGCATGTACGGCAGTTGAGGCAACTTCCGCATCGCGGATCTCGCCCACCATGATCACGTCGGGGTCCTGGCGGAGCGTGGAGCGCAGGCCCAGTGCGAAAGTGTAATCCTTGGATACCTGCGTCTGCACGATGCCGGGCAAGTGGTATTCCACCGGATCTTCGATCGTCACGATCTTGATGCCGGGGTTGTGCACTTGCCGGAGGAATGCGTAGAGCGTCGTCGTTTTACCACTTCCCGTGGGGCCTGTGTTTAAGATCATGCCGTTGGGCTTTGCGATTTCTTTGTTGAAAATATCCATCAGATATTTGTCGAAGCCGAGCGCTTCCATCGGGAGCGCGATTGTCGAAGGATCCAAAATACGCATCACGACTGTTTCTGCATAGGCGCCCGGGAGGATCGATGTACGTATTTCGATTTCTTTTTTATTCACAACGATCGAGAAGCGGCCGTCTTGCGCGGCGCTCTTCACGTTGAGTTTCAATCCGGAAAGAAGTTTCAATCGCGAGAGGATAAGTCCGTAGGTGGTCGCATCAAACGACATCACTTCGATAAGCACGCCGTCGAGTCGGTAGCGCATGCGCACGCCTTCTTCTTCGGGCTCCAGGTGGATGTCTGATGCGCCGAGCGAGAGCGCGCCGGCCATGATGATTTCAAGGACGCGCGAAATGCGGTGTACGTCTTTGCTTCCAGTGTGCGACGTGATTTCGACTTTCACATCTTCAAGCACCTTGAGCTTTTGGAGCATTTCGTTGATCGTGTCATTGGAGAGCGTTAGGATGCCTGCTTCCGTCTCGGTTGCATATGAGATGTCGTGGTAGCGATCCCATGCATGCGTCAGGCTTGCGCGCGAGACCATGACGCGGCGAATGGTGTAGCCGAGGCCCTCGATATTTTTTGCTACCTGCAAGGCATCGGGCCTCTCCGGGGAGCGCATCGCGAGGAAGATGAGTTTGTTCTGCTTGTGGAACGCGGCGACTTCTGCGGCGCGCGCCTCGGCCTCCGGGACGAGGCGCAAAGAATCGGTATCGATGGATTTCGAGGTGAGGTCTTCGTAGTCGACGCCGTATTTGTGCGAAAGCACTTCCGCGAGCTGTTCTTCTTCTTTGTTGCGGAGTTCTTCAAGCCGCTCCTCTTGTTTCTTTTCGTTAAATTGGGTGGTCACTTGAGTATTGTACTATGCCTCTATGCAGACAACGACCCATTCGCTTGAAGAATTCAGCAGTGAGGCCCGCCGCATAGCCTCCGGCCTAAAAGCATCTCCTGATCATGCGACTATCGTCGCGCTTTCGGGAGACCTCGGAGCGGGGAAGACAACGTTCGTTCAACAGGTTGCGGCCTATTTCGGCATTCCCGAGTCTGTCACGAGCCCGACGTTTGTCATAGAAAAAGTCTACCAATTACCAAATGTAGGACATCCGATGTCCTACACGGGACTCAAGTTGCTCATCCATATAGATGCATACCGTTTGAAAAGTTCCCATGATCTCAAAATCCTCGGCTGGCCGGAGCTCATTGCAGAGCCCAGCAATCTCATTCTCATCGAATGGCCCGAGCGTGTCGCCGAAGCAATACCACCGCAGGCCATCCGTATATCCATCGAGCATATTGACGCGGAAACGAGAGGGATTACTATTGTTCAGTAAAAGAACAGTTCGCGATCTTCAGGTCCGCGGTCGGCTCTAGATGCAGTTTTAACGTTCTTGCGACGTGTGACGGACGTTCAAAATAACGATTACATTTTTGTTGATCTTATAAAAAATTACGAATGGAAAGCGAGGCACAGCGATCACTCGCACATTTCCCTCGTTGGTCGGATGTCCGAGATGTGGCAGTCTGGTCAGTTTTCTCGCGGTCTCGCGAATACGAGCGATGACCATTGCGGCAGCAGTTTCATTCTTTTCTCTGATGTACTCGTGAATGGCACTGATCTGCGCGTTTGACCGCGCAGAATATCGCACCTTCATAGACCGCACTTTTTCCAAAGCGCCTCCATTTCTTTTTCAGTAGCGAATTCTCCGCGTTCGATCTCCGCAAGTGCCGCCCGGACATCGGTTCTTTCTTCTGGAGAGAGGCGGTACACCTTCTCGTCGCTTTGCGACGCGATGGTTTCCAGCACCTCCGCTGCGTACATCTGCCTATCCTGCGGCAGCCGCCGGACTTTTTCTATCGCTTCATCGAGTAGTTTCGTCATCCAGGCTAGTATACCATAGAGTCATGGCCGAGAAACCCGCGCGATTGGTCTTGCTTGATTCGCACGCGATCATTCATCGCGCATTTCATGCAATACCGAATCTGACGACGAAGTCCGGAGAACCGACGGGTGCTCTGTATGGACTTACCTCAATGCTTTTGCGTGTAGCTCAAGATTTGAAGCCCGACTACCTCATCGCCGCGCGCGATTTGCCCGGCAAAACTCATCGCCACGAAGTCTTTGATGGCTATAAGGCCACGCGCATGCAAGCCGAACCCGAACTCATTTCACAGCTCGAGAAAGCACCGAAAGTGTTTGAGGCTTTTGGCATCGATATGTATGCCTTTCCGGGCTATGAGGCTGACGACATGCTGGGCACCATAGTGCATCAGGTCTCATCGCGAAGCGACATACACACGGTGATCGCAACCGGAGATCTCGACACATTGCAGCTTATCGGGCCGCGCGTAGAGGTGTTTACGCTTCGCAAGGGCTTTACCGACACGGTGCTCTACGATGATGCGGCCGTGCGCGCACGCTACGGATTCGGACCCGAACACGTGGTGGATTACAAGGCACTGCGCGGCGATCCGTCCGACAATATTCCCGGGATTTATGGTATTGGTGAGAAGACTGCAACCGAGCTCATTATGCAGTTCGGTTCGATTGAGGATATATATCGCGCACTTGAAGACAACGAAGCAGCATTTGCAAAGAAAGTGAAGCCTCGCGTTGTTGAACTCCTGAAAGGCGGGAAAGCCGACGCCGCATTTTCTAAAGAGCTCGCGACTATTCATGCGGGAGCACCGATCACCTTCAGGCTCCCCACGAGGCGCTGGCATCTTGTTGATCATGAAACAAGTATTCTCGCGCTTTGCGACGAATTCGAATTTACTTCTCTCAAGTCGCGCGTTCGCTCTGCCGCGTCGCATGATCCCGAGCCAGACGGAATTGAGAGCGTGAAAAAATCTCTTGAAAACGAGAAACCCATAGATCCTGATGCGCTTCGCGAGACAGCAGTTGCTCTGTGGCTTTTGCGGAGCGATTACACAAATCCCGGACTCGACGAAATACTGGCGTACGGCGACACGCCTGATTTCGGTACGGCGCGTGAAAAGATCTTTGCGGATCTCCGCGCGACTGGACGACTGAGCGGAGTCTACGAGCATATCGAGCGACCGCTCATCCCAATCGTGCAGAAGATGAATGCGACCGGCATCGCACTTGATGTTCCGTATCTGAAGAATCTTGCCAAAGAATACGGAAATGAGTTGGATAAAATTGCGGGGCGCATCCACAAGCACGCCGGACATGAATTCAACATCAATTCCCCCAAGCAGCTTGCCACCATTCTCTACGACGAGTTGAAAATCGGCTCCGACAAACAAAAGAAAACGCCAACCGGCGCACGCACAACGCGCGAAGACGAGCTGGCGAAGATCTCGGATGCGCATCCGATCATCGATGATGTGCTCTCGTACCGCGAACTCAATAAATTGCTCTCGACCTACGTCGAGAAATTGCCGGGGCTCGTGGGGAAAGACGGCCGACTCCGCGCAACGTTTCTGCAGACGGGTACGACGACGGGGCGCATGGGCTGTGAGAATCCGAATCTCCAGAATATTCCCATCAAGTCGGAATACGGACGCCGCATCCGCGAAGGGTTCATCGCCGAGCAGGGGAATGTCCTCGCAGCACTCGACTATTCGCAGATCGAACTTCGGGTCGCGGCGGGACTCTCGGGCGATGAGAAGCTCGTTTCCACCTTCAAACATGGAGGCGACATTCACTCGGCCGTTGCCGCGGAAGTCTTCGGCGTTCCTCCCGAGATGGTGGATTACGAGATGCGCCGCAGGGCCAAGGTTATCAATTTCGGTATTCTCTACGGTATGGGAGCAAACGCGCTCAAGCAAAATCTTGGATCAAGAGTTTCTCGTGAAGAGGCCGCGCGGTTTCTTTCTGACTATTTCAGAAATTTCGCCGGACTCTCAAGGTGGATCGAACACGTGAAGGCTGACGCTCTGCGACACGGCTACACCGAGACGCTTTTCGGCAGACGCCGATATTTTCCGCAACTTAAATCTCCCTTACCGCAAATGCGCGCGCAGGCTGAGCGCATGGCAGTCAACGCGCCGATCCAAGGCACGCAATCCGACATCATCAAGCTCGCGATGGTCGAGGCCGATGCGGTCATCAAAAAGCAAGGCTGGGAAGGCAAGGCAAAGCTTCTCCTGCAAGTACACGATGAGCTTGTGTATGAGGTGGCCGAAAAGAATGCAGAGCACATCGCTCAAACCATCCGCGGCGTCATGGAATCTGTCGTTCCGCGAGAGAATCTTTCCGACGTACCCATTCTTGCAGAAGTTGCAATCGGGAAGCATTGGGGCGACATGCAGAAACTCAAACGCTGATATGTTGAATTTCTTTCATGGCTCCGACAGAGAAAAAGCTCGTGAAACGCTGAATACAGCGCTTACGAAGACTTCGAAAAAGAAACAGATCGTTCGTATTACGGATGCGCATACGATTGCGGATTTACAGACCACACTGCAAGGGCCCGGGATGTTCGCTGAAGCGCGCGTAATTGTCTTGGATGGGATCGTCGGAGGAGAGAACGATGAGATGCGAACAATGATTTTCGACTCTTTGCAAACAGTTCGTGATTCTGACGAGGTTTTTTTTATGCTCGAAGGCGCGCTTGATGCGGCGACAAGGAAACAGATCGAGAAATATGCGGAAAAATCGGAGAAATTTGATGCTGCGAAGTCCGCCGGAGGCGGATCCGCCTTCGGCGGAAAAGAAAATACGATATTTGCGCTTGCAAATGCGCTGGAGAGAGGAGATAAGAAAGCGCTGTGGGTGGGCTATCAACGCGAACTTGTGAAAGGCTCGGCGCCGGAAGCCATCCACGGGATTCTTTTCTGGGGTGCGAAGCGAATGTTCATGAATTCGCGCTCTCGCTCACGTGCGTCCTCGTTTGTTGCGCGACTTGCGGAACTCCCGCATGAAGCTCGCCGTCGTGGGGAAGAGATGCAATATGCACTCGAGAGATTTATCCTCTCTGGTAGCTCCGGGGCGTGATATTATTTACCCTATATGATGGCCGATCGTGCGATGGTCAGATTTCTCGCATATACGTTTATTCTTGTTTTTGCGCTGTTGTTTTCCTCCCCGTATCGAGCAAGCGCTGCGGGCACTGCGGCCGACGCAATGTGTCTACCGGTTTGGCATTATCCTTGGCCATGTGGCAAGCCATGGCCACCGCCTCCCGCAACTCCGACCACCGTCGGCGGAACAGGATGCCCTTGCGTTGATGTGACCAACGGATTTTCAACGCCTGGCATTTGCGTCGCAGCTCTCAAGTGTTCGGCCCAATCTTCCGACGGCATGCCGCCAATGCCTCCCATGCCGCCAATGCCCATGCCGAAGCAGCCTCAGCAAAATCAAGATCCCTGCACAACGGGCGGCACAGGCGGCGTGGTGACCGAGATCGATAAGGTACGATCTTCGACGTCGAGTGCGGCATCAAGCACGTGTCCTGGAGGGGGCGGCGGATTCACGCCACCGGTAAGCGGCGAGATCAACTTTTCACCCTTCGATTTCAGTAACTCCGGCTCTTCTACGATATCAGCCGATCTGGTGAGCTCACTCATTGGAAGCGCCGGTACGGGCGCTGGTGCGGGTTCCGATGCGACTTCACCGCTCGGGCCGGATTATAGCGGAGGCACCAACGGCCCCTCCGAAGGCCTCGCGGGCGATATCATCATAAAAGGCAATGCGGTCACCGCTATACTCAACAACCGCGATTCCGCAAAAAAGACCGAGCTGGCGGCGTTCTACGGACTCGATTCTATCCAAGGTGAAGCGTCGACTCTCATCGGAGCGCTCTGCAAAATTCGCCCCTGGGCGATCAATTTCCTCTCCACATTTGCTTCAGCCAACGTCTTCGACAGCATCTGCACATTTCGCGGATACAAGCCGCCTCCCCCGCCGCCAACTCCCGTGAAGAAAGCCGCCGCGAAAGCGGCAACAAAGGCTGCGACTTCGACTACCTCGACCCCAAAGGTCCCCGCGCAAGCCGACATCTGGGCCGTTCCTGCATCTGTAATTTCCGGCGGACGCACGAGCATTTTTTGGAGCGCGAAGGGTGTTGATACCTGCGAGGAGACGTCGTCCGACAAAACCTTCTCACGCGCGACACTCTCGGGCTCATCGCCGACCTCACCGCTTACGTCGGCTGTCACATTCACGATCTCGTGCACCAGTGCCGCGGGTGCGCATGTCGTAAATGCCGTCACCGTGACGGTGCGGTAGTAATATCTCGTCATGATTTCAAAACACACTTTGAAGAAGAAATTGTTATTCTCGTACGCGATGATTATCATCTTCTCTTTGCCACTGTTGGTACGAGCACAGAGTGCAACAGTTGCAGACGAGGCGTGCAAAGAGTTTAGCGGCTCCTGCGCATATCAACAGACTTGCGTTAAGAGCAAACCAAGAACAAAATCAAATGTAGGTATAGTGGGTAAGACCTGTGAGGATCCGCGAGGAGTAACGGGCTCATGCGTTTCGTATGGAGTTTGCAGCGGCAAAACCGCTTCTACTCCAGGAGGCGGAAGCATGAACGTCGGTGATCTTTCCAAGCTCATGCAAGCGCTCCAGCAAATCATGCAGGCGCTTGGCAAGGGTGGAGGGGGCGGCGGTAGTCCTCCATCTTCGGGCGGGCAAGGACAAAATCCAAATGGGACCGGAAACTGCACGCAGTATTATTCTGTCTCGACGCCGACATCGGATCCGTGCGCGTATTACGTCCCGCCCACGAGCAATTCAATAAATATCGACACAGGGACGAATGCAAATTCCAATGCAAACGGCGTCGACTCTATCGCGAATGAGCCGACGCCGGTAAGCTCGCTCATCAACATGCTCGCAGGCGGCGGTGAAGGCGGATCCTCGGGCTCGTTGTATGGAAATGCGACGACTTCCGCATCCTCGACCGGAGGTGTAGGCGGATTTGCATCGTCAACGGGACCGCGGCCCGCTCTCCACGGCGATATCCGCCTGAATCCGACCGGCGCCACCGTCATCGTCTCAAGCGGGCCCGAAGCAGGGAATTCTGTTGTCGCCGGTTTCTACGGATCCGACGCGCAGCCAGGGACACAGCTCGGGCTCGTTGCGTCGTGGTGCCGCACGCGCCCATGGGCAAATAATTTTCTCTCATTCATCATACCGTCGGCGTTTTTCGACGGACTCTGCGCACTCAAAGGCTATCCAGTCGGTATGCCTGCCGTGCGTCAGGCGCCACAAGTCGTACCCACGCGTTTGCCCAAGCTCGAGAATAGGTCGACTACGACGACTCCCGCGATAAACACGCAGCCGCTTGCGTCTTCGACACCGGCTAAAGCGCGGATATGGGCCACGCCCGCGGCGGTGCCCTTGGGCGCGCGCACCACGATATTCTGGACGTCGAGTGGCGCCGTCTCGTGTGAGGAGACTTCCCCCGAAGGCAATTTCAAACAATCAACGCTCTCCGGAGGGGCGGCGACCGTGCCACTCTCGGGAGCTACGACATTTACGATCTCCTGCGTCGCTCCCGACGGTACGCACGCGACGGATTTCGTGACGGTGAATCTCTCGATTTAGAGCCACGATAAACGACCCACACCCCGTCTGGGTCGTTTCTTCATCTCTGCTACTACGTTGTCCGCCCGGTTGGATTCGAACCAACTACCGTCGACTTAAAAGGTCGCTGCTCTACCGATTGAGCTACGGGCGGATGGCTACTTTATAGCATTCAAGCATCCAATGAGCGAGTTTGTTTTTCCTAAACCCTATTGGCTAGTGGCTAGACCCTAGTTCAGAGTGGCAAATCAAACGCGAATCCGCCGGCGCCTGAGACGATGAGGGTAAGCGAGATACACAAGAGAAGAATGCAAGTCGAGGGTGGGAAGGGAAGAATCTCTTTGAGGCGTTTGTAGAAAACCAATTGCTTGAGAGAAATCACCGTGGCAAAAATTGCGACAACCTGCGTCCATGCGCCGATGAAAAGAAGCGCGGCGATTGCGGAGATACTAATCGCGGAGAGCCAAAGGATCCCGTGTCTTGCATGGCCGATGATCGGAAGCTCTGCATGTTCGATCTCGGCATGTCTACTCAGTAGATACCATGCGATGTATGCGAGGTAGATGGCGAGTACTACGCGCAAGAGCGTGAGCGCGAGCGGAGCGAGGAAGAGGATTTGGGGGAAGAGAGATAACATAAAGAAGGGTATAGCCACTAGGGTATAGGGTATAGGGAATTCCGCAATAGCAATACGTCGTGATAGTGTGCGCAAATGAAGGAAGTGGCGCTGCTTTTGCACAACATTCGAAGCGCGCACAATGTCGGTTCTATTTTCCGTACTGCGGATGCGGCGGGGGTGTCCAGAATATTTCTTACGGGTTATACGCCAGCGCCCGTCGATAGATTCGGCCGTGTGCAGAAAGACATCGCAAAGACCGCGCTTGGCGCGGAGAAATTTGTCGAGTGGGAATCCTCGAAAAATATCAAAAATCAAATCTCAAAACTCAAAAATAAAGGCTGGCGCATTGTCGGCGTAGAGCAAGACGTGCGCGCCAAGGACTATCGGAAACTCAAGATGCGATCGAAGACACTTTTCATTTTGGGAAACGAAGTGCGCGGCATTTCGAGGAGCTTACGTGCACAATGTGATGTACTCGTTGAGATTCCCATGTGCGGCAAAAAGGAATCACTCAATGTCTCGGTTGCAGCGGGAATAGTGCTCTTTCAGAGCAGGGAATAGCCACTAGCCAATAGGGTGTAGGGAAAATGCGAATCCGGATTCTCTAGTCGCTAAACCCTAGTGGCTATTGGCTAGTATGTGAGTATATCTACCGTTTGTCCCTGTGCATCAAGAAGTCTGATGACATCGTGGCTGTTGCGCCAAAGTTCTACACCAGCTGCTACGTAGAGTCGCCACACATTCGATTTGAAGCCGGCGTCTTGTTCATGCCGCGCAACGCAGCCGTTGTAGGAGAGCGCGTTTGCGGCAAGATTGATACATTCGGATGACACTCCTGTGTGAGGGGCAATGCCGGGGAAGTGGCAGCGGGGAATCGAATTGAAATAGTCAGCGCACGAGGCATGCGATTGCAGGTCGGGCGACGAAACTGGATCCGGGCAATGCGTCGTATCGAGCTGCGGTATATATGATTGGAGCTCGGCAAGATAACCCGTGCAGTTGTTCTCGCGGAAGGAAACGCCGACAGGCGAGGCACCGGAGACAACAACGGCGACCGCGCCCGGCGCGAATTGCGCAGGAATCACCGTGTTCAAGACTCCGAGGACAAATGGATCGGCCGCTTGCGGCACGAGCACGCGCCCTCCCGAGAGCGCGCTCTGAAGCGACCATCCTACAAGCGAGATTGGCGCAGTGTTCGTTGTCGCGGCACGAATGACCACGTATTCGAGATGGGGGTCGCTTTTGTTTACGACGGATGCTTGTGTATCTATGCTGATCTGTCCACGATATGGTGAAACCAGCCCAAACGTTGCGGCGTCATTTCCCATATCTTGACGAGCGGCACCGGTATCTTGCGCAAATGATTCGCTGGTGAGATCAGTCTCTCCATAATTGTAAGAGTCGCTCTCGGGTACCGCCACATCGATTTGCCAGGGAAGCTTCAGAGGTGTGCCGGACGCACTCCCGCCGCCGATCAAAAGTGCGGGATTACGAATATTCTGTGCAAGCTGGAGGACGCGTCCAGCACCCCCGGTGAGAAGCCACATGAGCGCAAATATTGCAATAATGCAGACAAACACCGCGATAAGTATGCGTAGAACCATATGATGCAAGTATCTCCGAAACACAGCATGTCGTCTACAGGGCAGGCTGGTATCAACTCGCAACATCTCATTCTCGATCACCAGTTGCCATCTCAACCGCAACGAACTGATGCTATGATTTAGCGGCCTATGCCACTCGCAACTATCATCACACTTCTCCAAGCTGCTCTTGCCCTCCTTACACTCGCGTACGCACATCCCGAGCTTGGCCAATCGGTACGTGACAGTGCTCTGCAAATATCGCAGGAGGCAATAGTCCAAGCGACGGCTGCGCTCTCGGCACAGCCCAACCTCCCGCCACGAGCGCCAACTCCTCCATCGCCATCGAACTCTCCTTCTGTCTCGTCGCTCATCAACATACCGTCTCCATCACTCGCCCAAAACCCGATTAAGATCAATCTTTCGCATCCCTCCATTTCGCTTACCATCAACGGCTCGGAAGGAGCCATCAGGCTTCCGCACAATGCTAATTACACTATCGTGTTGAGTTCGAAGAACGTCACATCCTGCGCCGCATCAACCTATGGATATGCCGACAATTCATACCCATGGAATGTTCCACCCAACGTCACCGGCAACAGTTCGAGCGCACTCACTACCGCGTCTGTTTTTTGGACCCTGAGCTGCACCGGAGTTGACGGATCGACACTCGTAAAAACCGTCACCGTCATAGCAAACACCTGCGTAGCGGACGGGCGCGACTATCCTGAAGGTACTATCCTGCCGTACAGCCTGCCCACGAGCTACAATATTCGAAGCCAAGCTGCCATACCTGAATCAGCGATGATGGTTGTGTCGTGCGTCGCATGCAATCCTGGGCGATTCTGGGTGCGTTATCAATGCACGAATGGCAATTGGGTCAAGATCGATTCTGGATATGACTACAGTCGTTATCCACTGGTGATGAAGCCAGTTATCTATCTGTATCCAACAAAAAAAGAGGAAGTCACGGTGCATCTGCACTACAATGGTCGTCTCACATCCACGGATCCTCCATACGATGAAGCAATAGGAGGCTGGAGAGTCATTGCACGCCCAGATGGGACTCTGACGAATCTTGCTGATTATAAAGAATACAGCTATCTCTTTTGGGAGGGTGCGGACTATCCACTTACCGTCGATCAGACGCGCGGGTTTGTTGTCAAGGGAAGTGACACGCGCGAATTCCTGCAAAGCAAACTTGTGGAACTCGGCCTCATTCCTCGCGAGTACAATGAATTTATCGCCTTCTGGCTTCCGAGAATGGAACATAACGCATACAATTTCATCCAATTTGTCGGCGATGAATATACTAAAAATGCCCCGCTCTCCATTTCTCCGAAACCTGACTCAATGCTGCGCGTATTTATGGCATATAAGCCCCTGAATCAGTATGTGAAGGTCGCGCCACAGAAAATAGCACCTTTTGTACGGAAAGGATTCAGCGTCATCGAGTGGGGCGGTACGGAGCTAGTGGATTAGTACGGTCAAGGAATAGAATTCACCATTTTTATTTTCTCTAATTCTTCTCTCGTTATCTGTGCATCGCTCCACGGAGTTTTTGTGCCCTTAGGCCCGCAGATGCACGGGTCGGTGCCTTTACCTGTGATAAGAACGGCATCTCCCGTTTTTGCGAGCGAGAGCGCGCACGCTATCGCTTCACGTCTATCCATAATAATTGTAGGGGGCTTTGACATCCCCGATGCAAGAGCCAAGACAATGCCAGTGGGGTTCTCGTCGTACGGATCTTCGTCCGTGAGGATGATTTCGGCACAGTACTCTTCTGCGATCTTGCCGAGGACGGGCCTTTTCCATGCGTCTCTGCCGCCGCCCGTGGCACCGAGGACGCAAATCTTTCTTGAATTCGCATACGCGTCATACAGTGCCTTGAGGGAATCCGGCGTGTGCGCATAATCGACGATCACGGTGAAATCCTGGCCTTCGTCTATGTGCTGTGCGCGACCGGGAATGTCTTTCATGTGTTCGAGTGCGCGCGCTATTGTCTCGGTCTTTACACCGAGTGCGCGTGCAAGTGTCGTAGCAGCGAGTGCATTTTGGAGCGAGAACTCACCGGGGAGACTCATGGCTATATCTACACCATCAAAGGTAAATCGCCCGCCCGTTTCGCTCGATACGTGTGGCGTATCTTTCAGCGAGTACGAGATTTTCTCCTCAACCGGGAGCGCAAGGTAACGTGTACTCTGTGCGTCCTGCGCATTTGCCACAATGATGCGCGGCCGCTTCGAAGAACGTGCGAGTTGCAATCCCAATTCGAATTTGGCGTCAGCATATTTTTCGTAAGAACCGTGCGATTCGATGTGCTCGGGCGCAAGGTTGGTGAAAATAAGCGCATCAAGCGCTACTCCGCGGTGGCGATATTGCCGCGCGCCTTCCGATGTCATCTCTATAATGGCCGCCGAACACTGCGCACGAAGCGCCTTCGATAGGAATCGCTGAATGTAGAAACGGCCCGGCATCGACATGCGCATTTCGTTTGACGTCGAATCTGCGGCGATCTTGATTCGTATTGAATTCAAGACGGCCGTTGTGTAGCCAGCCTCTTCGAGGATGGCGCTCAGCATCTCGACGGTCGATGTTTTTCCTTTGGTGCCCGTGACACCGATGAGAAGGATCTTTTGCGACGGATAGCCGTAGAGAAAAGCACCGAACATGGCGAGTGCAAAATGATAGATCGAGTATAGTAGCTCCATACCCGGTCAGTACAATTTCGAATAATTCTTGCCGCACGTCATCATGAGGAACGTTTCCAATCCGACGGACAATTCTCTTTCGGGCTGTAATGTTGGAGTGTTCATATCAAGGCGATTCGAAATTGTCCTACCGGGCATAATCATCGTCCCCCTAGAAGTTTCAGTGCTTCGCGTAGGCGGTCGTTTGCATTCTTGAATTCTGCCGGTACTTTGCGGAGCGTGTCTCGGGCCTCACTTGCGCTGTAGCCCAGCGCTTTTAGAGCTTCGAGCGCCTCTTCGTCGCCTTTGAGCGAGGCGCTCGTGCCGGCGTCTCCTGCGCCGACTTTCTCGCGCAATTCGAGAACTATTTTCTCGGCCGTTTTTTTGCCTATGCCGGAGACTTTGGTGAGATACTCGGCGCGCCCCGTCGAGATTGCGCTTCGGAGTGTCTCGACACTTGCAATATCCAGAATGGCCAAGGCACTTTTCGGACCGATACCGGAAACGGTGAGAAGGAGCTCAAAAAATCGCAATGCCGCCTCGTCCGAAAATCCATACAGGTCGAGAATGTCCTCACGAACAGCAAGGTGTGTCCAAAACGCAGCGGGGCTGTCGGGCTTCAGCGTAAGAAGATAGTCCTTTGTCGCAAACACTTTATATCCTACGCCGCCTACGAGAATGATACAGTGGGTGAGACGTACTACTTTTACATTACCTTCAAGGTAACCAATCATGTGGATAGGATACAGCTTCTAGCTTCTAGCTGCTAGGGAAGCTGAATTCATAACCTGCATTGTCCTGGAAGCTGGCAGCTGGAAGCTTGTCTTTTGCCTCCGCATCCAGTAGGATGCGGCTTCATATGGCAGATGCGCCGAAGAATAACAAATCGAGGAACCGTAAGAAGTCGGCCTTGAAAGCTGTGCGTGTTGCGGCCAGGAAGCATGTGATGAATCTGAAGCGCTCGAAAGCAATGAAAGATATTGTAAAGAAATTCCAGAGAGTCATCGTTGCCAAGGGCGATGCAGAGAAACTCTTGCCTGCCGCGTATCAAGCGATCGACAAGGCGCAGAAAGTCGGCATCTTGAAAAAGAATACCGCGGCACGCATGAAGTCGGGCTTGGCAAAAAAGCTTAAAGTTTAACATTCTTTACTGCGAGGTGAATCTAGACTATTCTGCTCGTAACCTCTCGTAGTTCAAAGGATAGAATGCACGCTTGCGGTGCGTGTGATCTGGGTTCGATTCCCGGCGAGAGGATGGGATGATGTTTCCGGTTGCTAGCCATGCGGAGGTTATGTCAGTATACTGTAGTGTATGAAAATTACGGCCGATCATGTTCGAAAAACAGTTGCTCCCATTTTCAAGAAATACGGCGTAAAGCGTGCGCGACTTTTCGGTTCCGTTGCTTCCGGTTCCGCTGGACCTGCGAGTGATGTTGATATTCTTGTCTCGTTCAGGAGACCGATTGATGGATGGACGTACGCAGGCATGGCGCGCGAATTAGAGGAAGTGCTTTTGCGGCCAGTAGATTTGGTGACGGAAAACGCCTTGTCGGATCACATCAGGCCGCGAATCGAATCCGATCTCACTCCACTGTATGAAGAAAGATAGCAACGTATTTGCGCGCGAAATGCTGCAACTCATCGAAAATGCGAGATTGTTTGTCGGCACCATGACGCGCGCAGAATTCGTCGAGGATCACAAAACGGCGGCATCGGTTTTGCTTGAGATAATAATGCTCGGCGAGATGGCAAAACGTGCTCCCGAAGATATGAAAGAGAAAGTCGATATACCGTGGCGTGACATTGCTGGATTCCGTGATCGGGCAATTCATCAGTATTCCAAAATAGATATGGATATCGTTGCCGGCATCATCTTTGACCGGCTAGATAGTGTCGAGAGCGCTCTTCGCACATTTATCGCTCGCTGACAAAGAAGGATTGCCCTTTCCCCACGAGTTTCTTGCGTTTGCTCGATAAGGGCGCGACAATTGACCGATGTCTCGCTCAGGGTGGGGAAACTTTTCGCGTGGCGCATCAATCCTCGCCGCGCTTGCCTTCGTTGCCATCCTCGGTGCGATTGCGATCATGGTGCAAAGCTCTGTTTCCGTTTCCGTAAACCCGCAATCCCAAGGCGCGCAAGCGGCAGCACCGACGTCACAAGCAAAAGTAGTCTGTAAGAAATCCGGGATGGATTATAAGATTCAATACGACAAAGGAGGCGTGGTCAAAAGTATAGAAGAGTTGAGAAAATGCCCTGCCGGAGATGCATCTGCTGGCACAGTTACTAATCTTGCTATGGGCTGGGGACCAAGCGAGGATTTTCTTAGTTATATGAAAACGCCAGTGTACAATGGGCCGACGAACGCTGACTATTTTACTGAGAACAGAAATGGCAGTCTTTCTGCAGCACAGAGGACATGTAGTAGTGTTGTAGAGAAAGGCTCAACCGTCTGGGCAGACAACAAGCGATGGAAATGTCTTGTCGAGGTGTGTATCCCCAAGCCACCAGGACAGACTGAACCAGAATGCGATACATACGCAGTAAATCAAGGTGCGGGCACGGGAGCCCTCTATGTTAAACATGTTGAGGCCAGAATTGCTGCCGAAGAATCGTCAACGGCGGATCCCGCAGACCAAAAAGACCTTAGAGAGAAACTTGCGACGTTCTACGGCGTACAGAACTCATCAGCAATTACAAATGCTTTTAATGATGCCGAGCAAAAATCGGATGGCCTGAGAGAGAAACTTCAAGAAGAGGTAGATAGAAAGAATGATGCCGTGCAAGAAATACAGGAAATAATAGACGGATGTGATGGTAAGAAAGAAGCGAATTGTAGTGCTCTCGCAAAAACTCAAATCGAACAGCTAAAAAAAGAAGCTGCAGACGCAGCCAGCAAGGCAAATAATACTCAAGCTCAACTTGATGCGCTTCAGAAGAATCAAGTAGGGCTTACCGCGCCTGACTGCGACAAGACGGAGTGCAAAACACAAGAAGAAAAGGATGCATTCTGTAAAGCGAAGCCTGACGCTGATCGATGTAGGCCGTCGAATAACAATGATAATAGATACAATGGTAACGATAATAGGTCCAATGGAAACAGCAGCTTTGGGAATGGGTCCAATGGTTTTCCATTTGGTCAACAACAGCAATCAACGCTTCCAACATCGCCCCTTACCGGAGGACCCTGCACGCAGGGATATATATGCGTCAATAATACTCTCTACAATCAGACTCCGGCACCTCTGCTGGTCTCTCAGAATCCGATAATCGTACATACACAATGTCAGGTGCAGCCCATGCAGCAGTGCCAGTACGGATGCATGCAGCCATATGGAGCGCAGCAGCAGACTGGGGCTCAATCGATGATGGGCGGGATATCGCAGGGGATTGGCATAATTAGTAATGTGATGCGGCTCTTTGGGGGCGGCGGGGCGCAACAGCAATCCATAATGCCTGCGCAAAACATATCACGTGCTTGCGCCACGCAGCCACAAAATCCGTATGGCACTGGCACCAACGGCCAGCCCTGCACGCAACCGCAGCCTGCTACACCGGACCCCGCGCAGTGCACATCGGGCACGTGGAAGCCGACCTCGGCTCAACAAAATGGATGTGTTACCGGCTACCAGTGCGTTCCCAATGGCACGAGCGCGGGCGGAGCACCTACGGCGACTCTCTCGTGTCAACCAAAAGTCGCGGATGTCGGGATGACGATCGGATTCTCGTTCTCGTGCGGGGCTTCGTCGGCGAGTGCCGGCGCGGGATTTGATACCAAGGGCGCGCTTTCGGGTACGTCGACCGCAATTGCAGCCGCTCCCGACGGAGCAACGACCGCGACCTACACGCTCACGTGCGTGAATCTTGGCGTGACTGCAAGTGCGCGATGCACCGTTCAAGTCGGGAAAGCCTCTATCGTGCTCGTGGCGTCGCCCAAGAAAGTGCATTCGGGAGAAAATTCAACGATCGGATGGATCACTGCGGGCATGACGTCATGCGTCATATCGAGTCCGGATCAATCCGACTTCACGAGCAGGAATGCTGGAATCACGAGCGTAAACGGCGCTGCGACGACCTCACCAATCACGAAGAATTCGGCCTTTTACCTAGATTGCCAGACGGTGGGAGGAAGCAGCAAGCAGGCATCGACCACAATCGAGCTGCTCTAGAATCCGAAGAATTCCAGTATCTTGTGCGAGAGGGGCTCGCGCATGGGGACTTCAGTCGCGAAGTTGGAGAGGAATTCTCGTAGGATCGCTGGATCGATATCTTGTATTGGGATCACGAGATTAGGCGCCATAAATTTTGTCGTGTCGACAAGAAGAAGCGGCTCACCATGCTCATCTTCCACCCAGAATGAGATGATTTCATCATAGCGATGCAAGACATGCCCGACGCGCACACCGCGCTCCGAGACCTCAAATTCCACCATCTCGGGCGGCACATTGGCAAGAAGCGCTATCGTCCCGGCTGCGCAGAGAATCAGAATTCCAAAGAGTGTGTCATGAAAAAGAATGCTGGTGATCGCGACGCACACGGCGATGATGCCGAGCGCCAGAAACCAGCCGCGGTCGCGCTCGACATGCTCATGTTCATACGCGCTCCAGCGAAGGGTGTTTGGGGAAACTGGCATGGTAGGTACAGCTATTGTAACACTGGAGATTTGTCATGTTTTTGAAGTACGTGATATGAGCAAAAGAAAACCACCCCGGCCTAATTTTGCGAGGTTCGCAAAATTAGGCCGGGGTGGTTTGGGGAAAATCTCTTACGGAGTTACGACGTTGCCACAGCCTTGGACATGGCCATTGTTAGCGCGTTCCATACAGTACCCGAGCATATACGTGTTGCCACTCGCGTCGCTTGAGTAGGTGTAATCCGTAGTTGGCGACTGCGGATCTGTCGGCACCGTCGAGATGCTGCCTGCAGTTTTGAGCGTCGTGGAAACGGCGTCACTACCCGAAATCGTCGTCGTAGAAACGGAGACCGGATATGCGTTGTTGTCGTTCTGGTAGAGTGCGAGCGCTTTCTTGATGGCATCTATATCTGCAAGCCTGCGCGCGTCGCGCCCTTTCACGCGCGCGCTGTCAAGTGACGCGAGCACGATGGAAGCGAGGATGCCGATAATGGCGATAACGACTAGTAATTCAATAAGTGTAAAACCCCTCTTAAATGTTTTCATATGCGGACATTGTATCTCATCTGGGGAAACGGCAAGGGGTGCCTGTGTATAGTGCGGTGAGTATCCCCACACGGCATAACGTTTGACACATTCACGGCTGTAGTCTGCGCCGAATGCGCTAGACTGGTATCACATGAAAAAAAGGATACCGTTCATGATTCTCCTCGCGACCGTAGCACGGTATCGAGTAA
>JACRFH010000044.1 GCA_016217975.1 Candidatus Kaiserbacteria bacterium
AAGGTGGAATAGCTAATGTTACCGATGTAGCGCTGTTAAAGAGGCTGAATTGTTCTGGCGAATGGTTGCGATGGATGGCTTGTGAATTAATGAACAAATGGGCGTCGAAACCAGCAACTGATGTTTTCCCCACGGCTCCGTCATGGAGGGTTTCAATAAGCTGAAATAGATGAGTAAGAAGAAAGTTCTGGTTTTTTAAATCAAAGTATTGTAGTGTTTCGCTGTGACCCTGAACCCGCAAAAAGAAAATTTTAATCAGGATATCGTAAGTGCGATTGTCGTTCGGCCTATTGCACGGGACGAGCGTGCAGAATGGGATCGGCTTATGCGAGCGCACCATTATCTTGGGCTTCGCTGGCTTGTAGGGCGAACCATGCGCTATGTGGCCGTTTGCGAGGGCAAGTGGCTGGCATTGATCGGATGGCAGGCGGCGGCGTACAAATGCGAGGCGCGGGACGGCTGGGTCGGATGGTCATCTCATCTTCGTCGTCAGCGGTTACACCTCATCGCAAACAACTCCCGTTTTTTGATGTTGCCCGGAGACCGGATTTTCAATCTTGCGTCCCGAATATTGTCACTCAATCTTAAGCGTTTGTCTCAGGACTGGATTGAGGTGCACGGTCATCCGGTAATTCTTGCCGAGACTTTCGTGGATCGTGAGCGGTTTACCGGGGCTTGCTATCGCGCGGCCAATTGGCAAGTTGTTGGGTCAACGCGCGGGTTTGCAAAATCCGGGCGGAAACATTTTCGGCACGATCATCCCAAAGAAGTTTTGGTTTATCTCCTACATCGTCAGGCGCTATTGCATCTGAAGGAGACCCAACCTCAAGAGTCATGGAGGCAAGCTATGCAGACAATCAGTGTGAGTTTGAAGCAGCTGGAGAAGCTGCGGCAGAGATTGTGTGAGATTCCGGATCATCGCAAAAGAAAGGGAAGGCTGCATCAATTTGCCACAATTCTGACTATAGCCATCGGCGCTGTGCTTGGCGGGGCGCGCGGATACACGGCCATTGCCGAATGGGCATTGCGTCTCCATCAACCGCAGCTGAAGAGGCTTCGGGCGAGATTCAATCGTCAGATGAATCGTTTCGAGGCGCCCTCTGAGCCGACCATCCGGCGGGCGCTGCAATCGTGCAATGCCGACGCGGTTGAGAATGCTTTTGGAAGCTGGATCATGGAAGCATCCGACAAGAACGAGGCCATTGCCGCCGACGGAAAAACGCTCCGTGGAACGCTGGGCGGAGATGGTTCGCAGGTCCATCTGCTTAGCGCACTCTTACAGCAAAGCGGGGTGACGATAGCCGAGCGTTGTGTGGGCGACAAAACAAATGAGATTCCAGAGCTGCCCAGATTGCTTCAACCGCTGAACATCGAGGGTCGCGTAGTTTCTGCCGATG
This sequence comes from Candidatus Kaiserbacteria bacterium, assembly GCA_016217975.1. GTDB lineage: Bacteria > Patescibacteriota > Minisyncoccia > Phycocordibacterales > UBA2100 > UBA10103. The sequence continues at coordinate 1,398 of JACRFH010000044.1, forward strand.
CCATGCACACGCAGGAGAAAACTGCTCGATTCATCGTGGAGGACAAAAAGGCGGATTATATCTTCACCGTGAAAGGCAATCAGGGAACTTTGCTCAAGGACATCGAGCTGCTGGAGGAGGGCGATTTTTCCCCCGGTGCGCGAAACGATTGATAAAAAGCACGGACGGTTGGAAATCAGACGAATTCAAATCAGCACGGCGCTCAATGATTATCTTAAGTTCCCACATGTGCATCAGATTTTTCGAATCACCAAAACGGTGACCAATCTCAAAACTCAAACGACCACCACGGAGATCATTTACGGAATTACGAGCCTGCCACCTGACAAGGCAGACCCTGATCGCCTTCTTAATCTTCATCGTGGCCACTGGTCGATCGAGAACAAATCGCATTATGTGCGCGACATGGCCTATGACGAAGATCGCTGCCGCATCCGGACAGGCAAAGGACCGCAGGTCATGGCTGCATTGCGAAACTTTGCCGTGAGCCTCATGCGGATGCACGGTGTGAACAATATCGCCCGGAAGATACGAGAGCTGGCACATCGCCCTCATCTCGTCCTTGGCATGCTCGGGGTTTGATGCTGCAAACGACGGCCGCCAGTTGAAGATCAGCGCTACAATGAAAACTCAAAACACCGGAGGTTTGCACACGTTAGCAAAATCCAGATGATGAAAACGCGGGGTCCGTAAGAAACCAACGAGCTTTCCTCCTTGTGACCCCAACGGCCGCTTCCACTGCGGCTTTCAATGGCCGTCGCTGCCTCCTTACGGGCCTCGCCGGCAATTCCCGGCCGCGTTAGAGGAGGCTCACGTAAATTCTTTCATGACGTTGCCCTGCAGAGAGTGGCAAGATAACGATGGCGATGGGATAGGCGATAATGCCGACCTCGACGACGACAACGATGGTTATTGGGATTTTGTCGAGACGAGCGTGGGGAGCGACCCCCTCGACGCCTCTTCCAGGCCGATAGATAATGATGGTGATAAATTCCCCGACCTGATTGATTTCTATGACGACAACGATGGGATGCCGGATTATCTGGATGC
>JACRFH010000045.1 GCA_016217975.1 Candidatus Kaiserbacteria bacterium
ACGGCGAAGCAAAACCAAAAAATTCCTTTCCATTTCTTTTTCCGCTTCGCGGCGGAGGGGTGGGGGAGGAGGCGCGAGGAAAATGCAAGGAAATTTTTTGGTTTTTGCACACGCGAGTCCGCGAGCGTGTCCGAGGCGCATTGTCTCGCATCACCACGCAATCGGAGCGTACGAGGCAGTTTCAAGCCACCACGCGCTCCGCGCGTGCGAAGTGGGTTCGCGCAAAGGTTAATACATCACCGCAGATTGAAACTTCCGAATCCGAAAGGTGGGAAGAAGCCCGCGCCGAAGGCGCGGGAGTGGGCAAAAGAGCCCGTCGCGAAGCTATGAATTGGGACGGGACGGGTGCGGCGAAATGGGCGGATTTATCCTTGTTTCATATCTAAAAACTATTTATATGTCCAAACCAAAATATTTTCTATACGCGCGTAAGAGTACCGAGGACGATGACCGACAAGTGATGTCCATCGAGGCACAACTTTTTGAACTGCGAGAATTGGCGCGTAAAGAAAATCTTGAAATTCTTGAGGAATTTCAAGAGTCGAAAAGCGCAAAGACACCGGGGCGCGAAGTATTTGGCGAGATGATGGCCCGCGTTGAACAAAATGATGGGGTAGGTATTTTAGCGTGGCATCCTGACCGTCTTGCTCGCAACAGTATTGATGGCGGGCGCATCATCTACTCTGTTGATACGCGCAAGGTCGTGTCTTTGCGCTTCCCGACATTTTGGTTTGAACCGACCCCGCAGGGACTATTTATGTTGCAAGTGGCGTTCGGGCAATCTAAATATTACAGCGACAATCTTTCCGACAATATCAAGCGCGGCGTCCGCCAAAAATTGCGTCGGGGCGAGTGGCTCAATCGCGCACCCTTTGGCTATCAGAACAACCCGCGTATTCGCAATATCGAACCGCACCCGACAAACGCGCGTATCGTGCGCGTCGCGTACGAGGAATACGCCAAAGGGTCGCATACACTGATTTCGCTGGCGCAATTTTTGGCGGACTTGGGAGTGGTGTCATCGAACGGAACGCCACTTGCCAAAGTTTCCATCAAACGGCTTCTGACGCACCGCGTGTATCTCGGCTTTGTGAAGCACGGGCAGGAATGGTTTGATGGAAACTTTGAGCCAATTCTAACTTCCGCATTGTTTGAAGCTGTGCAGAGGGTTGTGCGGAGCAAGGAGCGGCCGCGCACGCGCAAGGTGAAGCATGATTTTCCGCTTGTCGGTCTCTTTCGCTGTGCCGAGTGCAACGGCATGATTTCCGCGCAGTGGGCGGTCAATCGTTGGGGTACTAAATATCGCTACTATCGTTGTTCCAAAAAGCGCGGCCGTTGCTCGCAACCGTATGTGCGCGAGGCCGACCTTGCCGACAAGATAAAGGCACGACTTCAAACAACCTCGCTTTGCGATCGCTATACCGACTGGATGTTAAACAAAGTAAAAATATGGGAGCGCGAGGAAGTATCAGCGTCGCAAAGCGAGGTTCAAAATCTTTCCCAAAATATCAAAGCGGACGAGGGGCGCATGGAAAAGTTGGTTTCTACCTATCTCGATGGCGATGTACCGAAAGAGATGTACCTTACGCGCAAAGACACGCTCATGCGCTCCCTCGCCGCTTTGCAGGAGAAAAAGAAAGATTTTGAACGCGGAAGAAAGAATTGGGTCGAACCCCTGCGGGCATGGATTTTGGATATGAAACAAGCCGATTTTTTGTCTCAATCGGATGATTTGTATCAAATCAAATCATTTGTGCAAAAAATCGGAACGAACCCTCTGGTTCGTGACAAATCCCCGCATTTCGGATTCCCCCCGCCGAGCCAATTCGCCGCTGTGCGGCGAGAGGAATTGTCGCACGCCGCGCCCGCATCGCGGCGTGCGTCCGTCCTTTCTGAACTGGAAGTTTCAATCTGCGGAGAGGGGGAGATTCGAACTCCCGATGCCTTGCGGCATGGCGGTTTTCGAAACCGCTCGTTTCAACCACTCACGCACCTCTCCGTGGAGGCACGATATCACACTTTATTAGAGCGATAAAATGCGCTAGTATGCCACACGAGGCCCTATCGTCTAACAGTTAGGACACCATTCTTTCAAGATGGGAACGCGGGTGCGACTCCCGCTAGGGTCACAAGCAAATTGTTCACAGTCCCCGATTGAACCTATAGATCTTGCTGCTACACTAGAGGCATGGGTGCAGTTCGCTCCCCCTTCAAACGAAAAGCGATTGCGTTACGTCTACAAGGTCGCAGCTATAATGATATTTTGCGCATGCTTAAACTCACGTCAAAAGGCACCCTAAGTTTTTGGTTGAAAGGTCTAACACTCTCGCCTGAAGCAAAAAAAGAAACTACAAGAAAATTCGGAGATCGCTTCGAGACGAAACTTGCTAAAATTCAACCGAGCACGTTCAAAGCGAATAAGAAATGAAAATCAGGATGCGTACAACCTTGGCCAAAAGAGAATCGATTGTCTTTCAATTCGAGAGTTGATGTTGATCGGAGCTGCGTTGTATTGGGGTGAGGGCACAAAATCAGATAACAATGGCAAATGGCCCACGCTTGCGTTCGCGAATTCAGATCCAAAAATGGTAAAGGTTTATTTACAATTCATTAGAAAGATATTCAATGTCCCGAGCACCAAGATTCATGGAGGGATACACTTGTATCCAAATACTGACATTGAGGATGCCAGACTTTTTTGGTCTCGAATCACAAGATTACCTCCTAGTCGCTTTTACATCACAACAATGGTAAGTCGGCTTAGCGCGGGCAAAAGAAATCCTCGCCTTCTTCCGCACGGTACTATTACGTTGCGTGTATACAATAGGAGACTTTTTCACGAGATGAAAGGAATGATCGCGGGATTATCAAAAGCATTTTAATAAGTCAACGTAAGCGACCCATTTTCCCCGATTGCCCCGCGGCATTACCTCTACCACTTATGGGTACAGTTTTACTAGAGGTGTTGACGCTGCCGGAGAAACTTCCCGATGCGGGGAAAACCCACGCACAACTTCCGTTTCCGGTGGGGATACTTACCTTTATGTCGAAAATCGGTCATAATCAATGTATGGATGCCCCGCAGAAATCCCCGCACTTTCCCAATAATTTCTACCGCGTGACCGCGAAGGGCATTCAGTATCGCGATGGGAAGATTCTTCTCTGCGAGGACTGGTCGCCGTTGAATAAATTCAACGGGAAAAAAGCTGCGTGGGAATTACCTGGAGGAGGCGTGGATTTTGGTGAATCGCTGGAGGATGCGCTTGTGCGCGAGGTGAAAGAAGAAATGGGAGTCGACATCGCATGGGTAGAAGACAAGCCTACGTATGTATGGACCGAGAGGCGCGGAAATATCCGCGGAATGGAGTGGTGGTACTCGTGCGTCATCGCCTATCGCTTTGAGCTAGCAAGCCTCGAAGTCGTCCCGAGCGAAGAGTGCCGCTCCGTACGATTCTTCACGATCGATGAGATCCGCACGCTCCCCGACATAAACGACCAAACCAGAGAGTTCGGAAACCTCTTTAACCCCGCGGATTTCCAGAATTGATGATGACCGGCTTGCGCTCACTCGCTCACGAATTTCTCATATTCGCGATAAAAGAGGCACGAGCGTGCATATTTGCAGGATCGTTTTTCGCGCTTCTTTTTCTTTCCAACCATATCCCGCTATTCGGGCTTCCACGGTATGATTTTCTTTTCATTGCATCTGTCTTGATCCAGATTGTCCTCTACGCCACAAAAATCGAGACAGCAGAAGAGGTGCGACACATTTTTATATTCCACATCATTGGCCTCTGCCTTGAGCTCTTCAAGACAAGCGCTCTTGTAGGATCGTGGAGCTATCCTGAATTTTCATATCTCAAAATTGCGACGGTCCCGCTCTATAGCGGATTCATGTATGCCGCAGTTGGAAGCTACTTGAGCCTTGCATGGCGCATATTCGATATTGAACTCACGGGCTATACCCGGTATCTGTGGAGCGTCGTACTCTGCATCGCAATTTACGCAAACTTTTTCACCGACACATTTTTGCCTGACATGCGCTGGATATTGATTGCACTCGTCTTTGCATTCTTTTGGAAGACCAAAGTGTATTTTACCATCATTAGAGATACGCGACGTTGGATTCCCCTCAACCTCGGCTTTGCACTTATCGCGTTCTTCATTTGGATCGCGGAAAACATCTCCACCTATCTTGGGGCCTGGAAATATCCAAATCAGACTCAAGAGTGGAATCTAGTCGCTGCAGGTAAGATCACGTCTTGGTTTTTGCTCGTCATCATCTGCTTTATCATCGTCGCGTATCTCAAACATTTCAAACTCATGCGAACGAAGATATAGCACAGATAAGACGGCCGTTGTATCTGTGCTATATGCGTTGCTTCGTCGCAATCAGAGACGGTGGTAGACTCGCTGCATGACTGATGTCCCGCAGGAATTGTTGGCGGATAAAAAGCTCTCAAAAATCATCCGCGCGCACGGCTCGGTGCATGAAGCAAGTGAGAAGCGCTGGCGTCGTCCCCAAAACCCTTTCCACTCGCTCGTCCGATCAATCATCTACCAACAGGTCTCGGGCTCGGCGGCTGCAAGTATACTCGCGAAGTTCAAACGTTTATTTGGGGATGCATTCCCGCGACCTGAAGCGGTGCTTAAAACCAAAATCGAGACGTTGCGTTCCGCAGGCCTCTCTGGTCAAAAAGCCACCTACATCCGAGATCTCGCGCAGAAATTCTCTGACGGGACAATTCACCCCCGAAAATTTGTAAAGATGACAAATGAAGAAATCATCGACTGTGAATAACGAAACCCCCTAAACGTGGGCTTTTCAAGGCATGCAAAAACTCCTCCAGCGAGGTTTTGAAAGCGAACACAGATTGTCACCTTGAAGCACGAATAATTTCTTTCAACTGGTTAGGCAAGCACGAACGAGA
>JACRFH010000046.1 GCA_016217975.1 Candidatus Kaiserbacteria bacterium
ATCGAAGGACGGCATGACCGTAAGCGAGCTTACCGGTAAGATCAAGCTGCGGCAGCCCACCGTGACCCACCATCTGAATGTGCTGCGCTCGGTGGACGCTGTCGAGAGCTCTCCGCACGGCCGAGAGCGCGTGTACAAGCTCAATCGCGACGCGCACTGCTTCGAGGAGTGTAAGATTCCTTACTAATCATCATCACCTATGGAGATTACTTTGCGAGATTTGGTCACGGCGCTCCATGGGATGGGCTTTGGGGCTTTGTTCATGCTTGCGTTCTCTGGAGCCATCGCAGAGATGTATCGAATGGCGGCTCCGGGCGCGCCCGAACCAGGCGCGCGCAGTCGGCGACTGCTCTACGTGTATCTGGGCGTGATGGTAATTCTTGCTTGGGCCACCGTTCTTTCCGGCACCTATATTATTTATCCGTGGTATCGCGCGGTGCCGCCTGCCGGAGTGACCGATATAACCCTGTATCCCAAAGCGCTTCTTCTCTCGAGCCCTAGTACTGCAGAGTGGCACAATCTGGGCATGGAATGGAAGGAGCATGTCGGATGGATCGCTCCGATTGCGATGACGATGGTCGCGTACATATTTGCAAAGTATGGACGTCTCCTTGCAAGAGAGCGACAGGTACGTCTGGCCGCGTTTGTTTTCGTCGTGGTCGCGTTCGTCGCGACGGCAGTCGCGGGGGCGTTCGGTGCCTTTCTCAATAAGTATGCTCCAATACGCGGCGGGCCGACTATTACAATACTGCAAGGCGAACAATGACTATGAATACGCACGATACATTCGAACTCACAAACGGCCCGGGCGCCGCCGCGATCCTTTCCGCGGGACTCGGCTGTTTCCTGGTCGGTCTGTTTTTCCTTGCTGAAGACGCCGTGCCCGCGGCCAAAACATTTTTCACTTTTTATCAACCCTCCGGCGCGCTCTCCGGCACAACGACGATGGCCGTCGCTTTGTGGCTCATCGTGTGGTTTGCGCTCGCGCGTGCGTGGCGCGGAAAGACAGTCTCTATGCCGTGGGTCAATGCGGCGGCATTTCTTTTACTTGCTCTGAGTTTCCTCCTCACCTTTCCGCCGTTTATAGATTTTCTGCAAGGCAAATAACATGCTCTGGCTTTTTTCGCTTCTTTCGTACATTCTCGTGCAAACGCTCGGGCTTGTGATCGCATTTGCCGCTGCCGCGGTGCTCTTATACATGATCCTGCGGCGCTTTCATTCCCGCCTCATGACGCTTCTTTTTTGTGCGGTCTTTCTTGGCATTTCCGTCTTCTTTTATGTGCCCAATGGACTGCCGCGCGGATTAGACTACGCCTCGTTTCGCACGACCTACGGACCGTCGATTTCTCCGGGCCTGCCATTTGGCAATGTCATTCAATTTTTCCTCCATTTTGGCCAATTTGAAAAGGTCGCCGATATCGCGCGCGATCCGAATGATGTGCCGCAGCCTATCGCTCGTACAGCTCCAACGAAAGTACACGTTGACATCACGGCAAAGGAGGTGATCTCCGAGATGGCACCGGGAGTCTATATCAATTACTGGACGTTTGGCGGCAAAATTCCTGGACCATTTATCCGCGTGCGCGAGGGAGACACGGTGGAGCTCACGCTGTACAACGATCCCACCAGCCTCCATCACCACTCGATTGATCTCCACGCGGTCACGGGCCCCGGAGGTGGTGCGGCGGCTACCATGGTCGCTCCTGGGGAATCGAAGACGATCACGTTCAAGGCACTGCACGCAGGACTTTTTGTTTATCACTGCGCAGAACCAAATGTCGCAAATCACATGACCCACGGCATGTACGGTCTCATTTTGGTCGAGCCAAAGGAAGGACTGCCGAAAGTCGACAAGGAATTCTACGTGATGCAGGGAGAGTTCTACACCACGGGAAGTCTCGGTAAGAAGGGGTTGCAAATATTCGATGCTGCGAAGATGCTCGATGGGCAGCCGCAATACATTGTGTTCAACGGTCGCACCGGTGCGCTTGCAAAAGGCATGGACGGCGGCGTCGGCGAGACGGTGCGCGTGTATGTAGGAAACGGCGGTGTCAATCTTGATTCCAATTTCCACGTCATTGGCGAGATATTTGACACCGTGTATCCAGAAGGGGCGCTTCGCAATCCTATCCACGATGTGCAGACGACGATTGTTCCTGCCGGAGGAGCAGCTGCGGTGGAATTCGATCTCAACTATCCCGGCAACTATCCATTTGTTGATCACGCGCTTGCCAGGCTCGACCGCGGCGCGTGGGGAGTTCTCCATATATCGGGCACGCCTGACCCTTCAATATTTCAAGGGGCAATACAGATGGGCGGAGGGCATTGATAGGGTATGATGAGGTGATGCAGACAACACTTCACACCAACAAAGGCGACATCACGATCGAATTCTTCGATGCGGATGCGCCAAAGTCGGTGGAGAATTTCGTGAAGCTTGCAAAAGCAGGATTCTACGATGGCACGAAATTCCATCGTGTCATCAAGGATTTTATGATCCAGGGAGGGGACCCGTTTACAAAAGACGATTCGCAATCTCATGCATGGGGAACAGGCGGCCCGGGGTATAAATTTGCCGATGAGATACATGCGAATAATCGCAACGACGTCGGTACCATTTCGATGGCCAATGCCGGGCCTAATACCAACGGCAGCCAGTTTTTCATCAATGTAAAAGATAATTCGTTTCTCGATACCAAGCACACGGTCTTTGGTCGCGTGACTTCTGGCATGGATGTCGTACAGAAAATAGAGAACACCGGCGTGGATCATTCTGATCGACCCGTCGAGCCAATCGCGATCGATCACGTAAGCGTCGAGTAGGTATGTATTTTGTTTACATCCTCAAGTGCGGGGATGGATCGCTCTACACCGGCATCACAACAAATATTGCTCGGCGACTTCTCGAGCACAAGAAAGGTCTGGGAGGAAATTACACTCGCTCTCATGGAGCTGCGAGAATCGTCTATTCAGAACGCAAGAGAAATCGCAGTACTGCGTCGAGAAGGGAAGCGGAGATAAAGAGTTGGTCTAGGCAGAAAAAGATTAAACTTATTACGCCTTACGTGAAATTAAGACTGTAGATGACGCGACATCAATCCTCCCAGGGTTGCCGCGATGTATGTCGGATATGCACTATGCGGATCGTCTTTTCGGTGGCCCGATAGAATATCTTGTACCGATATTGCAAAAGGAGTGCCACACGGACTCCCGGGCGCTCTGAGACGGAGCGTCCTTGCTTTGGCGAGCGAGGAAGTCTTTCGACGACTTCTTGGATGCCTTTCGCAATATGATCGGCGACACTGGGAATATCAGATTGCAGATGATATTCGGCAATTCGGCGCAAGTCGGCAAGGGCACGCTTCGAATACTCGACGTTCATGTCCGACGAAATGATGCGAATGCCTCCTTGACTTCTTTTTTGCTTGCAGCGCGTCCCACGAGTCCTTCGTCAATCGCTTTCAACTCATCGGCTGTTGCATAATACTCACTTCCCGAGAGTTCGGCTTCTATTTCAAGTGCTACTTCGGCGAGCTCCTTTTGACGTGCTTTTGGCCAGCTTGGGACGCGCTCGAGTACTGTCTTTACCTGATCCTTTGTCATGCCAGCCATTATAACAAATCTGCGGCTGCACGCACAAGCTCGGTTTTTCCGGCGGTGATATAATGGCGCAGTGAAGCATCTTTCGTGGGATGAGGTGGATGCGCAATCGCGCGCACTTGCCGAGAAAGTGCGCGCGAGTCTTTTCGAGCCCGACGTACTCATCGGGATCGCGACGGGCGGCCTCGTGCCGCTTCTTGTACTTGCCAAGCAGTTGGGTGTGAAAGAAGTGCTTACGATTGCAGCGCGCTCGTACGACAAAGGCGAGCAAAAACAACTTTTTATCGGAGCACTGCCCGATGCCGATCTTGCGGGCAAGCGCGTACTCGTCGTCGATGAGATAGCAGATTCAGGAGTGACGCTCGGGAAAATCATGTCGCTCATTCAAGAGCGCTATACGCCGAGCGAGCTCAAATCTGCAGTACTCTACGTCCACGGCGACAATTGTAAACAGTATCCCGATATCTGGATCGAAGAAGTAAAAGAATGGGTCGCGTTCCCCTGGGAACGCGACGAATTGCCGGGAAGTTAATCAAAAATGAGGGCGAGGTAGGCGTCGATGGTGCGCTGGTCGAGGTCGTAGAAATGTTTGTTTTCGGTATGGAGGCGCGCGGCAAGTGCTGTGCCGACGAATCGCCAGTGCCACGGCTCGTACATATAGTACGAATTGCCTTGCGGGTAGGAGAGGATAAAACCGTATTGATGCGCATGCGCTTCGAGCCATGCGTATGCAGGCAATTTCGCAAATGCGGTCGTGAGGCTGTCGCCGTTTGCGCTTGTCGTTAGATCCACTGCTGTGCCGAGCTGGTGCTCTGAATAGCCTTGGTCGGCAGAAAATGCATTGGCGCCCGTGCCGAAAGTCATCTTGTAACTTGTTTTGAGAGAAGATTGCAGGTCAAACGATCGATATGCCGAAAGTACTTTTAAATCCACGCCATCGGCCATAGCCCTCGCGATCATCTTTTCGAGGAAGGGAAGTGCATGTGCGTGGAACTCAAGCGCTGCGTTTGGATTCAAGAGCTTGTCGGATGGGATCGCCGGGAGATCCGACGGAATATAATTCTCATTAAGGAAATACACTTTCGAATATTTTTGCAAAAGCTCCTTGTCTGTCTCGCTCAATTTTGCGAGCGTTGCCACCGTACTCTTAACGCCGTTGATCTGCGCCTGAAAGAAATCGTTCTTAGTTTGCTCGGTCGTGAGCGCGGTCGAGAGATCAGCATTGTGCCCGGTTACAGCGACGAATTTTACACGTAAGTCTGCGAGCGCCGAGCCATATATTGCTGTCGAGGATGCAAGAAGTCCTGATACTCTCTCATATTGCTCCGAAAGCAGATATGAGCGGTAGGTCACAACGATAAGAAATGAGAGAAGTATGAGTGCGGCGAGGGCAAGCAGAGATGCTACAGGTTGTTTGGAGAGCATTGAACAATAATATCAGACTGGCACGCAGACGTAGTATCATGTATCGATGCGAGTACGTAAACACGATAGAGGTAAATTCGTGCGCGATCTAGTAATCGTTGCATTAAGTATCGTCATAACGCTGCTGCTTGTGCGTATCGGCGCCTTACAAGAATTTCTCTCAGTTGCACAAGAGGCAGCAATCATCGGGAGCTTCGTTGCGGGGATTTTCTTCACATCAGTTTTTACGCTTGCCCCCGCGGCAATTGCGCTTGCAGAAATTTCTCAACATTCCGCACCTCTTACTGTCGCACTTTGGGGAGGATTGGGCGCCGCGTGTGGCGACCTTGTACTTTTCCTCTTTGTGCGCGATGTATTTTCGCAAGATCTCTCCGAAGCGCTTCCCCTGCGACGCATCAGGCGCTTTCTCTCACCGCTCCACTACGGCTCTGCAGGCTGGCTCTTGCCCTTTGTCGGTGCTCTCATCATCGCCTCGCCGCTTCCGGATGAACTCGGGATAGGGCTCATGGGACTATCAAAAATCCGGCCATTGCAATTCGTGATCGTTTCTTTCATCATGAACGCGATTGGCATTTATGCGATAGCTCTTGTTGCGCGGGCGATTTAGGGGATATACTGGGGCAATGAAGTTCCTTCTTACCGTGGCCGGTCTCTTTCTCCTCGTCGCAGCTGGGTTTTACGTCATTGATTTGGTTCAGGGGCCACATCCCACGCCAGCGTCCGTTGCCACCGCAACATCGACATTCACCGATCCTGGTGTCTTTCGCTTCGACTACCCCACCACCTTTACGCTTTCCGGCAAAGTATATGGCGAGACGCAAGATTGGAAACAAGGTTCGACGACGAGCGGTGCACTCCTTGCAACGATAATGATTCCAGGCGATTTTGAACCACAGACTAATTTCAGCGATGCGAAATTCACAGTGGGCACTTCTACGAATCCGGGCGCAATAACCACATGTCTTACGGAGGGCAATGGCGCAGCGGCATCGAGCACGAGTGTCGCGATCAATGGAGCGTCATTTTCGAGAATCTCTTTCGACGGCGCGGGAGCAGGGAATTTTTATGAGACGACAAGCTATCGCACCGTACACAATGGGGAGTGCTATGCGATCGAATACACCATTCATTCCACCAATATCGGTAACTACTCGCCTGATCAGGGAATCAAAGAATTCGACAAAGCAAAAGTACAGAATGCGCTCGAAGCGATGGTACAAAGTCTCACATTCCTCAAATAGTCAAAAAGCGCTAGAATGCCGTAAATATGTCCCTATACATGCCCGCGCGCTTTCCGCGTACCATCAAGGGGCAAGTCTTGCGTGCTCTCTGGAGCGTATACACGCCGATGCATCCATTCGTGCGTGATTTCGCGCTTAGCTTGCGCATCGTTAATCAGAATCAATTTCTAGATGGCAAGGGGAGACAGCCGTATCGCATTGGTACCATTGCGCCCACATCGAGCGCAGGAGAGATAGTGAAGCGCCTTATTGAGCGCGGCTACGGCAACAATTTCATCGCGTGGCATGACGCGGGTGAGATCGTATCACTGCGACTCCCGGTAGACACCGATCATCAATACCATGTGCGCATCTTTGCCGACAACGAAGTGCGCGGGCACTATGAGCTGGTGCCCGAAATGCATCCATGGAAACACTACCGAGAGATCGGCATGGAAGAGCGGCGCGACTATTTCCGTGAGCTACTGGGCGATACCATTATTTCTTAGCGGAAGAAGACTGGCCAGATAATGAGGGCGAGAAGCAGGCCCCCGCCGAAGAACCAGAGAATCGCCTACACTTCAAGAAATTTGAACATAGGTATTTGGCTTATGTGGCAATCTCGAATTTGAGCCAGTTTTGAATGAGTTATGTGTGAAGTTTCCCAAGATTAGAATTTGTGCGATGATTCCGATATTCATGAAATTAAAAGCTCTTCCAAAGATAGAGTTGCCCCGCGAGAAGCTAACTAAGTACGGTACGGAAAGATTGTCTGACTATGAATTATTGGCGATCATTCTCGGTTCAGGGATAAAAGGGGTAAATGTTCTTACCTTGTCGAAGTCAATTCTCAAACGAGTCGCGGAAGTTGGATCTGTGAGTTTAATTCCTGGAGATTTATCGAACGTTCGCGGTCTGGGAAAAGTTAAGCGTTTGCAGGTCGTTGCGATTCTTGAGTTAGCTAAGAGGCTGCATAAGAAAGGGCAAAGTGAGATTCTCTCTACGAAAGATATTTGGAACATGTGCAACGATTTTTACTCCTCATCAAAGGAACACTTTGTTGCATTCTATCTCGACACACAATCGCGTCTTATCGAAAGACGAGTGATTTCCGTCGGGACTTTAGATGCAAGTGTTGTGCATCCTCGTGATGTGTTTGAGCCAGCTCTTACTCTCCATGCCGCATCTATTATCGTCTGTCACAATCATCCATCAGGAAGCACCAAGCCGTCCAGTTCTGACATTGTTCTAACAAAGATGCTGACAGAGGCCGGGGTGCTTTTAGGTATTACTCTTGAAGATCATGTGATCGTCTCAAGGAAGGAGACCACAAGTATGAAGTCGGAAGGCTTAATGTGATTTGACACATTCAAACATAGGCCTCATACTCTGAACGTGTGAGATCACATTCAGAATACATGACTCAGCAAACTAAAAAGTGGACGGCGGGCCGTCACATAAAGCAGTATGAATACGAAAGCTTTCTCCCCGAGAAGGTAAATCAGTCGTACAAGTGGAACGATCCAGTCATCGATGTATTGCTAGCGGACGCAATGCGCTATTTGGGTGAACTCAACGCATATTCCACACTCGTACCCGATGTAGACTTTTTTATTCAGATGCACGTAGTGAAAGAGGCAACCGTTTCTAGTCGAATCGAGGGCACGAAGACCAACATGGACGATGCCCTCCTCTCAAAGGACGAGATTGGTCCTGAAGAGCGCGACGACTGGAACGAGGTCCAAAATTATATTGAGGCCATAAATCATTCGGTGTCCGAGCTCTCCAATCTTCCACTTTCGATTCGACTCATAAAAAAAGCGCATGAGATATTACTTTCTGGTGTACGGGGATATAGTCGGCTGCCAGGCGAAGTACGCAGTAGCCAAAATTGGATTGGCGGCGCCACGATCAAAGATGCAGTGTTCATCCCTCCTCATCAAGAAGATGTGCCAGAACTCCTTAGCGACCTCGAACGATATTGGCACAACAAGTCTCTCAATGTTCCAGACCTCATAAAGGTTGCAATCACACACTACCAATTCGAAACAATCCACCCCTTCCTCGACGGTAATGGACGTATTGGGCGTCTCCTCATTACGCTTCAGTTGGTGGATCTTGGTATTCTCCAGAAACCCACGTTATATATATCGGATTTCTTCGAGAAACACCGTAGCAAATACTACGACGCACTTTCGCGAGTCAGAGTATCTCACGACATCGAGCAGTGGATTCGATTCTTCCTTACGGGCGTCGCAACGACGGCAAAAGATGGCAAAGAAACATTCGAAAAGATAATCACACTTCGAGCGAAATACGAGGGTCTCATCGAAAGCCGTATGGGACCAAAGCGTCACAAGGCAGCAAAAGAGCTGCTCAAGATGCTGTTCTCAAAACCGGTAGTTACCGTGCGCGATATGGAGAAAATGACGGGGACAACCTTCCAAACGGCGAGCATCTTCGCAAAAGAATTCGAGAAGATTGGAATATTCACCGAGAAAACCGGCTTTTCGCAAAACCGGATCTTTTTCCTGCGTGAGTATTTGGATTTATTCAATAAATAATTTATGGAAAACTTCAGCAAAAAAGCAGCAATGATTTGGAGTGTGGCGGATATACTCCGCGGTGGATGGAAACAGCACGAATATCAGGATGTAATCTTGCCGCTCGTTGTGCTCAAGCGACTCGATTCGATTCTCGCCGACACCAAAACCAAAGTCTTGGACCAGCACAATCAATATCACGGCAAGCTCAAAGACTTAGATCAGATTCTCAAGCACGCTTCTGGTGCCGCTTTCTATAACACTTCGCCCTACGATTTCAAGAAGCTATTGGAGGATCCACATCATATCGCCAAGAATTTCAAACATTATCTTAACGGTTTTAGCGAGAATATTCAGGACATTATTGAGAAGTTCGATTTTGAAAAGCAGCTTGAACGACTCGAAGGCGGAGGACTTCTTTTCCTGGTGTTGCAGGAAATCAACGAGGTAGACCTGCATCCGCGCGAAGTAGACAACCACACGATGGGAGTGATTTTTGAGCACCTCCTCCAAAAATTCTCAGAAATGTCGAATGAGACCGCTGGAGAGCATTTTACGCCCCGCGATGTGATCGGTCTCATGGTCGAAGTGCTCCTTTCGCCCGACGAAGCGCTCCTCAAGAAGCCGCATCGCATCTTCAAGATCTACGATCCGGCCTGCGGAACCGGCGGCATGCTTACCGTTGCTAAAGATCACATCCAACAGGACCTCAGATCAAAGGCAGACATTTACCTCTACGGCCAGGAACTCAATTCGGTGACCTACGCAATGTCAAAGTCCGACATGCTTATAAAAGGTGAAAATCCCGACAACATCCGTGGTGGCGAGAAAAATCATGCGCAGGCAAGTACGCTCGCCAACGACCAGTTCTACGGTGAGACATTTGATTATGCTCTGTCCAATCCTCCGTATGGTGTCGACTGGAAGAAAGACAAAGAGGCGGTTGAGCGAGAAGCGAACCGTGGATACGCTGGCCGCTTTGGCGCGGGTACGCCACGCATCTCCGATGGTCAATTACTCTTCCTACAGCACCTAGTCTCGAAGATGAAGCCCATTAAAGACGGCGGCTCGCGAATAGGCATCGTTCACAATGGTTCACCTCTTTTTACGGGCGACGCGGGTAGCGGCGAGAGCGAAATTCGCCGTTGGATCCTCGAAAAAGATCTTCTGGAGACGATCGTTGCGCTTCCGGATCAGCTCTTCTACAACACCGGCATCAATACATACCTGTGGTTCCTTTCGAATAGAAAGAGTGCCGAGCGCAAAGGCAAGGTGCAGCTCATCGATGCGCGAGAGCTCTTTACCAGAGAGCGCAAGAGTTTGGGCAACAAGCGCAAGAAGATAGGGGACGACTCACAAAAGAAAGTAAAAGAACTTTACGAAGCGTTCGAGGAGAGTGAATTCAGTAAGATATTTGACACCTCCGCTTTCGGCTACCGCCAGATCACTATCGAGCGACCTCTTCGTCTGGATTTTCAAGTTTCTGACGAGCGGCTTGAGGAACTCAAGACTGAGAAACTCTTCCTCAAGCTCAAACTAAAAGAACGAACTGCGCTATTCGAGTACCTCAAAGCATTCCCGCATAAAAAACTATTCATGAATCGTGAGAAGTTTCTCGAGCTGTTTGAACCCTACCTAAAGCCAAAAAAACTCGGTGCTCCGCTCCTCAAAGCGATCATCAGTGTCCTTTCTGCACGTAACGAGAAGGCTGACATCTGCCTAGACTCGGAAGGCAACACCGAACCTGACAGCGAATTGCGTGATTACGAGAATGTGCCGCTTGGCGAGGACATCCAAAAATACTTCGATCGCGAGGTGAAGCCATATGTACTTGATGCCTGGATCAACGAGAGTGTGCGTGATCACAAAGACAACGAAATCGGTAAGATTGGCTATGAAATCCCATTCACTCGTTACTTCTACAAATATGAGGCACCGCGCGAGTTAGAGGCGATCGAAAAAGACATCGAGCAAGTCGAAAACGAACTCCTCACTCTCTTGAAGAAACTATAAGTATGCAAACGCTCAAACTTACAAAAAAATAC
>JACRFH010000047.1 GCA_016217975.1 Candidatus Kaiserbacteria bacterium
AGATCTGACATATGTGGTATTGACGGCAAGCGCTCATCAAGCCACCGGATATCAGTATTCCCTTTCTTTGGGGAACGGCCAAGCCTCTTCGAGTCACACCGGTCGAACCGGTGGCTTACCTTTTGATGGGGTTGAAGTTATGCTGCCGTTGGTGACATTGCGGAACATATCCGACTCTCGTTTGCTGCGACTTCGCGACATTTGCGGGTGTTGGCCAATGCAGACCTACTGGAAAGCGAACAGATCAATACGACAGTCAATTACCGACTCGCGAAAGAAAGACATATGGCACTCGATGCTGCTCTGCGTTCATTGTAAATATCGTAAATATTTATATTTGCTTATTCAATTGAATAGGCAAATACGAGAATGTGCAGTAACGACTATGACCAAAGGTATTATTTCCGAGCTTCTTCCCTCTTTGTGCAGATGTCGATAACTGCCAGTTCAAGTGGAAGATGCGGGACGGCGGCGTAGGCCATGGTGGAGTGGGCTTCGAGGATAATGCGCAGCGTATCGGAATTGATGCCAGGCTCTTTCGATATTTCCCTTGCGAGAGCTACATCGGCTTCGGAGAGTTCTTTGCCGAGCACATCTGCGAGATCGGGTGCATAGCGCATAAGAAGAACGACACGGAGGCGGTGGATGAGAAGCTTTGCGAGCGTACGGGCCTCCATATTGCCTTCCACTGCGTCGCGTATTGCCTTGATCGCGACTCCCGCATCTTTCTTCGCAATACCGCTTAAAAGTTGGCGGACAATTTCTCCACGTGGAGCACCGGTGACCACCTCTACTTCTGCCACATCTATCTTTTTGTCTTTGGAAACCGTCAGTACTTTCTGGAGAATTGAAAGCGCATCGCGAAAAGATCCTTCGGCTAGAAGTGCGACGAGCTCTGCTGCAGAGCGTTCAAGCGAGTATCCTTCATATTTACTTACGTCAGAAACAATCTGCGCCAATATTTCGCGCGTCGGCTGCTTGAAAGAGTAGAGTTCGCAGCGAGATTGAATAGTATCCGGCACACGGTCAAGCTCCGTCGTTGCGAGCACGAATATCACATGCGCTGGCGGTTCCTCAAGCGTCTTCAAAAATGCGTTCCAGGCATTGCGCGAAAGCATGTGCGCCTCATCGAGAATGTAGAACTTATATGGTGATTCAAACGGCATCCCGAGGACTCCCTCGCGAAGCTCGCGAATATTATCGATCCCAGTCTGCGACGCCGCATCTATTTCGTAGAGATCTTTGTCTGTGACACCAAGCTCTCGCGCAAATATGCGAGCAACGCTGGTTTTGCCCGTTCCGCGACTGCCGGAAAAAAGGTATGCATGTCCGACTTTCTTGGTTCTAATTGCCGCTTCAAGTGATTTTACTACTGCTTGATCACCCAAGATTTCCGAGAAATCCCGCGGGCGATATTTGCGGTAGAGGGTCGTATACATCGTTTCTTTCTTCATGCGCGAAGTATAGCAGAGGCAAGAATTTCTTGCGCTTCCTTTGAATTCTGCGTATCCATCAAGCGAACACGAAGTTCTTTGGCATTGTCCCATCCCGAAATATAAGCCTTGAAATGCTTTTTCATGGTCGCATAATTCGTCGTATCGCCCAGGAGTTCGTCAAAAAGCTTGAGATGCTCGATCAGAGCATCAATGCGCTCTTGCGGCGATGGTAGCTCTACTCGATCGGCAAAGAGCCATGGATTGCCGTAAATTGCCCTGCCGAGCATAACACCATCGCATGCCGTTTCTTCTACCCTTGTGCGCGCCTCGCCAAGATCTCTTACGTCGCCATTTCCAAGAATCAACGTCTTTATCCTAGAGGTAACACCTCTAGGATTTTGGAGAGAATCGCGAATCTTGACTGCGCGTGCGATCGCGTCCCAGTGTGCAGGCGCATCCGACATTTCTTTGCGCGTCCTCGCATGGATGATGATTGCCGACGGCTCTTCAGCAAGCAATTCCGGGAGCCACATATCAAGGTCATCTTTGTCATATCCAATTCTGGTTTTAATTGAAAGAGGAATGTTGGGTGCGCCCCGCCGTGCTGCATGGATAAGCTCACGAGCGAGAGCAGGATTTTTGATCAGCGCGGCGCCGCAACCAGTTTCAACTACCTCCCGCACTGGACAGCCCATGTTTATATCAATTCCATCAAAACCAAGTTCCTGCACAAGCGCGGCTGCTTTCTCCATCCGCTCTGGATATGCGGAGAAAAGCTGCGCCGCGATCGGTCGCTCGCTCTCACTGTAGATCAGCTTCTTGCGCAAGATCCGCTGACCCTTTTCGGGCGCTAGCACAAGGCCGTCTGCCGATGTAAATTCAGAAAACATCACTGCCGGCTTGGCCATTTTTGCAATGAGCTTCCGAAACGCGGCGTCCGTAACGTCTTCCATCGGCGCCAGCGCCATTACTGGCTTCGACAGCGTCTGCCAAAAATCCATCATATTTTGCTACCTTATCACACCATACCTCACGAAAGCGCACTTG
>JACRFH010000048.1 GCA_016217975.1 Candidatus Kaiserbacteria bacterium
ACATGATGGCGTAGTCAATTATTCACAGGTTGTTTGCATTCGTGTGTTTCCGTTTCCAGTTGCGTGTATCCGCACCTCGCCCGAGGAGTGTTTGGTGTGCGTCAAGAAAACGACGGTTGAGGGGTTTCGTTATTCAAAGTCTGTTACAATCGGAAAGTGAAACAAGATTTTCTTTCGGAACTCATCGGTAGTCCACAGCGAGCTCGGGTACTCCGGGCTCTCATATTTAACGAGAATGAACAATTTACGGCCTCGCGAGCGGGGAAGCGCGCGGGTCTCTCGCCAGATATTGCCATCCGCGAGCTTAATGTTCTCCAAAAGATAGGTATCGCCAAACGCGGCAAGATCTCGATTTTGAACAAAAAGACCAAAAGAAAGAGGGATGAGACGGCATGGTCGCTGCAGGCAAATTTCCCGCATTTGCGTGCACTTTCCACATTTGTGCGCGAAATCTCCCCGATGAAGCACGAGCAGATTCTCGGTGCACTTAAAAAATCCGGAAGACTTTCCACCGTCGTTCTTTCCGGCTCATTCATCGGCGATCTCACGAGACCCGCGGATATCATTTTGGGGTGCGATGAGCTCAATGAGCGCAAGCTCGAAGGAGCAATGAAGGCGCTCGAGCCCGTTTTTGGCAGAGAGCTTCGCTATGCCGCCTTCTCTACCCCAGAATTCCGGTACCGAATCACCATCCAAGACAAGCTTATACGGGATACGCTGGATTTCCCGCACATCGTGCTTCTCGACCGAAGCGGACTTTTCTAGGATTTGCGCTAATCCACAGCCCCTCGTGAGTTTACGCAGAGCGCCGCCTGCGGGTGCTATCATGTGCGCATTAAGGCTAAACGCCGGACCCGGCGTCGCCCGAGCGCCCAGGCGCTGTTAGGGGGTCGAAGACCTTATTATCAATATTACTATTTCTTACTATTCTTTATGCCGTATCAACAACCGATGATACTCTTGCAGTCGGCGAGTGCCGTGCAGGGATCGTTCTACGATCTCTGGTACACCGTGGCGCTCTATCTGCCAAAGATTCTCGCTGCTGTCGTCGTATTCATCATTGGATGGATCGTCGCGACAATTCTCTACAGGATCGTGGTGGAAGTCGCCAAAGTCCTCAAGATCGACGATCTCTTGAGAAGCGCGGGCGTCAATGAACTTGCCAAAGACGCAGGCTTTTCGCTCGACGCGGGTAAATTCGTTGCAACGCTCGTTATGTGGTTTGTCGTCTTGGTCTTCCTCGTCTCCTCACTCCAGATTCTTGGACTCACGACCGTGACACTCTTCCTTGAGCAGGTGGTCTTATGGTACCTCCCACAGGTCATCATTGCCTCACTCATCCTTATTCTCGGCGCAGTCGTCGCGGAAGTCGTACGAGGCCTCGTCTCGGGCTCGGCTCGCGCCGCAGGCGCACACGCGGCCAATTTCGGCGGAGCGGTGGCCAAGTGGGCGATCTGGGCGTTTGCGATTCTCGCAGCGCTTGCACAGCTGGGAATTGGCACTGCCTTCATCCAGACGGTCTTCACCGGTATCGTCGTTGCGCTCTCGCTTGCCTTCGGATTGGCCTTTGGCCTCGGCGGCAAGGATGCCGCGGCTCGCGCGATAGAGAAGATGCGCGAAGAGATCAAGCACGATCTCTCCTGAACTTTTCTCCAAGCTCTCTCACGCGGCCCCCTTCGGGGGCCGCGTTCGTTCAGACCATAAGGTATATAATTCTATTATGCGCGATTCTCCAGAGCCCAACAGAAGGCAAGTATGGCAAGGTCTTGTGGCGGCTGCGATAGTCGGACCACAAGCAGCATTAGCAAAAGGATCCAAAGATACCGGAAATTCTCAGCCGGCAAACACTATTGATAATCTCCAAGCTCCCGAGGTGTTGCCGGGGAAATGGGAAATCAGACCGGAATACGAGCGCGAGTTATCACGAGTCGGCTTTGTCTGGAACAGAGAATTTCTACGCGATCTGTTCATCCATAATGTCGAAGAGGGGCAGACATTTAAAGATATTCTAAATGTTGTACCGAAGACATCGGATCTTTTCATAGTGACAAACAATAATCTCGATAAGGAGACACGTGGTGCCGTCCTGCGAGGAGTTACAGGCATAGGTTTCCCCGAAAGCCGTATCCACTTGATTCCCACGGACAAAGTTTTTGATAGTGGCTGGACTCAGGATATTGGCGAAGCACTACAGCCGGTGGACCGTTCATCTGGAACGCACGGCATGTTAGTTTCGGCTCCGTTTATGCGCGCAGATGCAGTGACAAAATTCTTTGATGCGAAGCAAGTGGAATCGGGCCGCGCAATGGCTGCGGGCAATGCGGTACAGGCCAATTTCTATTTCGTAGGAGGGAATTTTCAACCGACCAGACTGGCAGATGGGTCAATTGGATACATGATCGGTCACGATGACATTCTAGGGAACCACAAAAAAGATGAGCCGATGACTGATGCATTGGCGACGCAAACGATCAAAAAGATAGCTAAATTCTTGAGAGGTGCGAAGGTCATCATGATGGGCAGAGGTGACCAGGGGGACGAGTCGTTTCATATCGATCACGGCGCAATGACTTTGCCGAACATGCACGCGCTTGTTGCGGAAGTGACCGATGTTGGCCGTCGGGCGAATACGCGCATCGCGCAACAAAGATTCAATGAGTACGCCAGTCAATTAGAAGCTCTCGGATATATGGTAACGCGTGTTCCGCATTCAAGCGAAGATATCGAACGTGGAAGATATTCTCTCAATGGTATGCCGTACCTCGATCCGAATGACAAGAAGGTTCATGTACTGTTTCCAGTTTATGACGGAGAGTTTACACCTCTGCAGAAAGATGCACCGCTTTCACAAACAGATCTGATCGCATCAAGCAAAGCATATCGTATGTACAAAGCGATAGCCGAGACAGGGTGTGTCCCTCATCCTATTCGAGACACTTTGAACTTACATAAGATCCTGCGTGGAAGCATCCATTGCGCGATGCAAAATCTGGCGCAATATGAATTGTCTACTAAAAGCAATTACGCGTAGATTTGTCGTTTAGGTTCCGGCACGTCTTTTGATATCATCCCTGTATGCAGGCAGTAATCATGGCAGCGGGGAGGGGAGCACGCATGGGGATACTTACCGATACTCTGCCCAAAGTCATGCTCGAAGTTGCGGGGAAAACTCTGCTCGAACACAAATTTGATGCGCTCCCACCCGAAGTCGACGAGATTATTCTCATCGTTGGCTACATGGGGAGCTCTATACAAAAGAAATTTGGTGGCGAGTACAACGGCAAGAAAATTGTATATGTCGAGCAAGATACGCTCGACGGGACAGCGGGCGCCTTGTGGCGTGGGAAAGGTCTCTTACACGATCGATTTCTTGTATTAAACGGCGATGATATTTATGGCGCTGAAGACATCGCAAGATGTATTGCGACTCCGGATTGGGCCATGGGCGTATCGGCGCAAGAGCATATCCGTACCAGCGGGAGCGTACAAGTAGATAGCGAAGGCCGCATAGTGAATATCGTAGAAAATCACGAGAATGGTGGCGCATCAGGACTTGTCGGCACCAATCTATTTGTCTTCGACACGCGGCTCTTCTCGCAGCCGATGATTCCAAAAGCTCCGGGCAGTAGCGAACTGGGCCTACCCCAAACGGCAATCGCCGCCGCCAAGGCTCTCAACATCCCTTTCTATGCCGTTCCCGCCACTTTTTGGCTCCAAATAACAGGTGCCGAAGATCTCGAAAAGGCTCAGAAGATTCTGCAGAATAACGCAGATTAATATGTCAGAGTCAGATATCCGAGCCGCGGCGATAAAGTTTGCAAAGGAGAACAAAGAAAGCATCGCCCGCGAGTTGACCGATACGAATGTGTATACACCAGACGAGACGCCGGTCTCAATTTTCATGGCAGGTTCGCCCGGAGCGGGAAAAACCGAATTCTCAAAAGCGTTACTTCTTACGCTTGAGAAGGATCGCAACCATCACGTCATCCGCATTGATACTGACGAACTCCGGACTCGTGTTCCCGGATATACTGGCAAGAATTCATACCTGTTCCAAGGGGCAGTCTCGATAATCGCGGAGAAAGTACATGATTATACGCTCTCAAACAGACAGACATTCATTTTCGATGGCACGTTATCGAAATACGACAAAGCGGCGGAGAATATCAAGCGGTCATTGGATAAAAAGCGTCGCGTGTTCGTATTTTACGTATACCAGCATCCAGAGGTCGCTTGGAGATTTACCGAAGCGCGCGAGAAAGTGGAAGGTAGAAACATCCCAAAATCAGCCTTCATCGAACAATTCCTTGGCGCACGGGAGACTGTCGAGCGCATCAGGGAGGCATTCGGCAGTGCTGTTTCCATTGTGCTCGTGAAGAAAGATTTCGAGGTGAATACGGTCGAAGCTGTCAAAGAGCTAGACGCAAATAAGACAATTGACGTCTCCATAGGCAAGCGCTACACTAAAGAGGAGTTAGAGCAAATCCTATGAAATCTCTATATAAATTCTTTACCAAGAGTCAAAAAGTACCTGGGACACTTGCAGAGATCCTACTCCATGCATCGGAGGAAGAAAAGATGGATTTGTTCAGGAAGGCTGCGGAAAGAGCCAACGAAGATCAGCGCGCAACGTTTGAGCGAGCACAGGTTTCTCACTAATATTGAGATGTCATCTCAATCAGCTCACAAAGCTCCGGGCAGCAACGAATTTGGCCTGCCGCAAACGGCAATAGCCGCCGCCAAATCTCTTGGCATTCCTTTCTACGCAATTCCCGAGAGCTTCTGGCTCCAAATTACCTCGCAAGACGACCTCAAAATGGCCGAAACAGCCCTCGCAAAATCCTGATTCAAATTGCGGCAAGGCGTCGCCTTGCCGCTCGTCTAATGCCTCAAATTCCCGAATTGTTAATGAGTCTCAAAAATTCTTTTTCCGTTTCTGGTGTAATCGCCGCGAAGAATTCAAACATTCCGTTATCAATTCCTGTATCGTGTATATAATGTTCCCTCGCATAGCTCAAATGATTTGGGCTGAATGTTTCATTCCCTTTCATGCCAAAATAATTTTTGAGCTGCGACATTCGTTCCACAATCTCGTATGGCTCCGATAAGTTGCTACGCACCCTTTCAGTGACGGCGTCGCGCGAAAATGAAAGATCTGGCTCTATGCGCTGAGCCTCTTGGAATTTTGGGTCTGCTTGCATTTCATCCCACCGAGAATCGCTTAGCTCAATGCTCTCAGTATCGATGGCATTTTTAAAATGTTCCCTAAAAGACTGTCCAGAAAACGGTCGCAGATAATGTCCCTTTTCGTGAGCTTCAACAGCGCTCATGTATGCAACGTTGCGTGTTTTTCCTCCCACCGTCATTCCGATAGGTACTGTCTCACGCAAGGGATCGTCGGGATCCAGGGGGCCGCCGTGCGTGCCCTCAAAATTCACCGGAGTACTTGTTTGGGCGTTCTCTAATCTTCGGTCGAATTCCTTCGCCACATCTTCGCGGCTTTTCGCCTTTTCCTTGTGTTCTAATCGTTCATATGCGAACCAAAGATCAACAACCTGATCGTGAATTCTTGGATCAGATAGCCGTTCTATCAAAAGAAGGGAATGATTGCCTTGATAATTAGCTCGTTTTGCAACCTCTTCCATCGAGGGTCCGCGCTCTGGGCTTTTAGGGCTTTCAATCATTATCACAGTATACTCGCAAGAACTCTTGGCGTAATAAAATTACCGAGGTCGAACCTCGGTAATTAGGCCCTAAAAGGTCTGATTTTTTGGCTTAGGTATTGGGTCTAAACGACTCATACGGGGCATGGGTCGTTTCCACAGGATATCCACCGTATGGGGGTAGGGCCTTAAATTTGACAAAAGAGAGATGCAGAAATAGTATCGCTAGATGTTGCCGACGTCCCTTGCGAAAAAGACAAAAGCAGAGCTTATTGAAGAGTATAAACAGCTTCTGGAGAAGCAAAAAGAGCTTGAAGCGACCGCAAAAGAAGCCTATAAACCTGAACACGATGAGCTATATAAGAAAGTTGACGCCTACAGCGACGAGACAATCGAGCGATCAGTTGCGCAGTTACGGTCAACGTTTGTGTCTGCACTAACCAAGCTTGCAGATTCGCTGCATTCAGAGGTTCAGAAACTACATGAACTCAAGCAAGCGATAGAAGTCTCAAAACAGAGGCTCGCATTTCACTATCATGTGGAAGTTGCCGCAGGGCTTGTAGAAAAGATGCTCGCTGATTATGAGGAGCAAAAACAGCAGCTTGAAAGGGATATCGTGGCGCGCAGGCGCGAATGGGACCGCTCCCAGGAGGAAGACGCATATCAGTCTACGGTCGTGCGTAAGAGGGCAGAGGAAGCAAATGAAGAGAAATTCCAAAAGCGGGAGGCTGCTATCGAGGAGCGAGAGTCGCAATTTAAAGCTGAAGTAAAACTTCTTGAGGAACTGAAGGAGCGAGCCGAGTCTATACCGCAAGAAATAGAAAAGGAGGTCGCAAAGCGCGAAGCAGAATTCAAAAAGCGCCTTGAGGGCGAGTTCAAGCAGCGCGAAGACTTCGCGCGTAAGGAGTCTGAACTTACCACGAAAGCGTTTGAATCGGACGCAAAGAATTTGCGCGATCAACTTGCGCGCGCGCAAGGGGAGATCGTTGCCGTCAGAAAGGATGCGGAGCTCGCCAACAAGAAGGCGCAGGAACTTGCGATCAGGGTTGTGGAAAGCGCAGGATACCAGCCGAAAACTCTCCTGCATGAGAGCGGTGCGCAAGGACAGTAACCGGGCCCATGTTACAATTGCGGAATGGACATGCGCGTTTCAGCAAAAAATAAACAGGAACTAGCCGGTCTCGGCGTGGGAGTTTTGTATTTATATGGGTCACGGGCGCAAGGCACAGCGCGCGAGACTTCTGATTATGACGTGGGAGTCGTATTCAAGGATGCCGCGAAGCGAATCTTAGTACAGACAGCTACAGCGCCCTCTATGGTGTCTTAAACGCTATCATTCCAGACATGATTCATGGACCGAAATTGGATATTGCACTGCTCCAAAGGGCGAACGCGAAATTGCAAATGGATGCAATCCAATACGGATCGGTCTTGTTTGAGAGCGATCCGCGTACACGAGCCGATTATGAGGAATCAGTAATAAAACGTTACGACGATTATCGATATCTTGAGCGCGAGTACGAAGACGCAACTTTTGTCGCTTTTACCTCACCACAGCATGTATAAACCGCCTCTCTCAAGAGTAAAGATCGAAACCAAGCTGGCGATCATCCGTGAGGCATTAATTAGACCCTAAAAGATCTGATTTCTTGGCTTAGATATTGGGCCTGAACGCCTCATACGGGTATGAGGCGTTTCCACAGGATATCCCCGGAAGGGGCTAGGGCCTGAAATTTGAGGTTTAAAGGAACAAATGGGAGGCTGAAATTAACGCGCGCGAAGCAACAATTGCGAAATCACTTTGAAGCGTCGGTCACGTCGTAGCCCATGATGCACCGACAGTTTCTTCTTGAGCGCAGAGAATGAGCCATCGAGATC
>JACRFH010000049.1 GCA_016217975.1 Candidatus Kaiserbacteria bacterium
ATCTGACATATGTGGTATTGACGGCAAGCGCTCATCAAGCCACCGGATATCAGTATTCCCTTTCTTTGGGGAACGGCCAAGCCTCTTCGAGTCACACCGGTCGAACCGGTGGCTTACCTTTTGATGGGGTTGAAGTTATTACTGCTCAAATATTAATAGCTGTAGTATGACGCTCATGGAAGGGATGTCAAGCTTTCAAAACGCCCTGTGAATAAGATAATTCTCGGCATATACTAGGCCGATGATTGTGATGAAATTCGGGGGGACGTCGGTCGGAAGCGCTGATGCGATACGCAGTGCCGCACGGATCGTCGTGGATGCGAAATCGAGGAAGCCGATTGTTGTTGTCTCTGCGATCGCTGGTGTTACCAATTCCCTTCTTGCGATGGCGAGAGCAAAGATGCTAGAGAGGCTCAAGATGATCGAGGAAATAAGGAGAAAACACGACGAAATAGCATCGTCGCTTGGGCTCGATCCAAAATTACTCGATCCGGAATTTAAGGAGTTGCGTGCACTCGCCATGAAGCGCGGCAAAGTTGATAGGAAACGCCTAGACGCATATGTTTCTTTTGGCGAGCGGCTCTCCGCTAAGCTCATGGCGGGTCAGCTTGCTAATTTTGGTATGCGTGCGCAAGCATATGCTGCGTGGGAAATCGGAATGATTACAAATGACGATTTCGGTAGCGCGGAGCCACTTCCCGAGGCAATGCAGAAGCTCAAGAAGTTAGAGAAGCTCGAGGCGACACCAGTAATTACAGGATTCATCGGAAAAACGAAGAAAGGTGACATTACGACACTCGGGCGGGGTGGGTCGGACTATACGGCGGCGATCATTGGCGCGGCGGTAAAAGCCGAAGCCATACAGATTTGGAAAGAAGTGGACGGATTTATGACGACGGACCCACGACTCGTGCCCGAGGCCAAGATAGTGCCCGAGCTCGCATTTGAAGAAGCATCGGAGCTCGCCTACTTTGGTGCGAAGGTACTGCATCCCAAAACCATCTTGCCCGCCATGAAAGCGTGTGTGCCGGTACAGATCCTCAATACATTTAAGCCTGATGGAGCCGGCACGACGATTGTGACGAATTTCGCGGAACGCAAACAAAAAAGCCATGAAATCGAAGCCATTGCATTTAAGAAAAATATTTCGATCATCCACATAGAATCAATCAAATTCTTCGACGGCACGGACCTGCTCTCCGACATCTTTAAAACGTATCACAAGCATCATGCAAATATCGATGTAATCGCGCTCTCTATCGCGGGCGTATCTCTTGCGATGGATACCGCGGAGATAACACCCGCGATTCTCAAAGAACTTGCAGTACATGGCCCTATCACAGTCGTTGGCAGCAAAGCGATCGTCTGCGCCGTAGGCGGAAGTATTGACGCTGCAGGAGCTGCTGGCAAGATGTTTTCTATCCTGGGAGCAAATGGCATTGCTGTAGAGATGATCTCCCAAGCGGCATCCGGATTCAGTATCACATTCGCCCTCGCGGAAAGCGACGCGGAAAAGGCTATCAAAACCCTTCACAAACAATATATAGAAAATACAGGTGCTAGCTTCTAGCTTTTAGCTTATAGTTAAGGACATGAATACTTTTGGAATCGTGGGAGCAACGGGAGCAGTGGGCGTCGAAGCTTTGCAAGTTCTTGAGAAAAGAAATCTCCCGCTCAAGAAGCTGCGGCTCTTTTCGAGTGCGCGATCTGCGGGCAAGATCATGAAATATAAAGGCGAGGATGTGGTCGTGGAAGAATTGAAGGAAGACAGTTTCGCGGGTGTCGATATGGCGATATTTAGCGCGGGCGGTGACGTTTCGAGAAAATTTGCGACTATCGCCGCCGCGGCCGGATGTATCGTCATCGACAATTCAAGCGCTTTCCGCATGGATCCAACCGTCCCGCTTGTGATACCTGAAATAAATGCAGACGCGCTCAAGGGCCACAAAAACATCGTCGCGAATCCCAATTGCACGACTATCGTTGCACTGATGGCTCTGTATCCCCTTCACAAGGCATTTGGTGTGAAGCGCGTATTTGCTTCGAGTTATCAGGCGGTGTCGGGTACCGGCGCGCAGGCCGTAATGGAACTTGAACGTGAAGTCGGGCAGGTGGTACGCGGCGAGTCTGTGACGATCGAGGTATATCCCAAACAGATAGCGTTCAACGTATTGCCACATGTCGATGTCTTCTTGGAAAACGGCTACACCAAGGAAGAGATGAAAATGGAGAATGAGGGCAAAAAAATCATGAGCCATCCGTCTTTTAAAGCCTCTGTGACCTGCGTGCGCGTGCCCGTCTACCGCGCTCACGCTGTGGCCGTGTCTGCTGAATTTGAAAAACCAATCACGCCGGATGCTGCTCGTGCAGTACTCTCGAAAGCACTGGGCATAAAAGTCGTCGACGATCCATCCAAGAACGTTTACCCTACTCCACTCGAGGTTTCAGGCAAAGACGATTGCGAAGTCGGCCGCATTCGCATCGACTGCGCGTTCGACAACGGCCTCTCCTTCTGGGTCGTCGGCGACCAGCTCCTCAAAGGTGCCGCTCTGAATGCCATCCAGATTGCCGAACGACTGCTTGCGTAATATTGAATATTCAGGACAAGTTCCCACATACACTAACTATATCCTATAGGAGAGAGTTAGTGTATGTGCCGAAGGACTGCATCGCCGCCTGCCAGTCTTTATTTTTATATCTTTAGGTGTATCATCTCTACGATGAAAGGAACCGTTCTGATTATCGGTGCGGGGGGTGTCGGGCATGTGACTGCTTGCAAGTGCGCAATGAATAAAGATGTGTTTAAGAAGATTCACTTGGCTAGCAGATCAATTGCGAAGCCGAATGCGATCAAAAAATACATTAATAAGCGCTGGAAAGTGGATATCCAGACTCACGTGGTAGATGCCGATAAGGCCAAAGACGTCGTTGCGCTAATAAGGAAGGTGAAACCCGAGGTCGTTATCAACGTTGCACTTCCCTATCAAGACCTCGCTATTATGGATGCGTGCCTCGAGACCAAGGTCCACTATATAGACACTGCCAACTACGAGCCCAAAGATGAAGCGCATTTCGAATATTCATGGCAGTGGGCGTATCAGAACCGCTTCAAAAAGGCCGGCATCATGGCGGTATTGGGAGCGGGATTTGATCCGGGTGTCACCAATGCGTACTGTGCGTATATCCTCAAGAAATATTTCGACAAAGTGCGATTCGTCGACATACTCGATGCCAATGCCGGCAGCCATGGCAAATCTTTCGCCACCAACTTCAATCCGGAGATCAACATCCGTGAGGTCACGCAGGAAGTGAAGCATTTCAACAAGGGCAAGTGGGTGAAGTCGCCACCCATCATGGATCCTAAGAGCGTGCATTTTACGTTCAACTACCCCGTCGCCGGCCCGCGCGATAGCTACATGCTCTACCACGAAGAAATGGAATCACTTGCCAAGAATCTTCCCGGCCTCGAACGCATGCGATTTTGGATGACATTCGGTCAGAATTACCTCACACACTTGCGGGTGATGGAATCGATCGGTATCTCACGCATCGATCCCGTCATGTTTGAAGGCCGCCCCGTCATCCCTATCCAATTCCTCAAGGCACTTCTCCCCGACCCGGCATCACTTGCCACGGGCTATAGCGGTAAAGCCGTGATTGGTTGCATTATCACGGGTGTCAAAAATGGTCGCGAGTTCACTAAATACATCTACAACGTCTGCGACCACGCCAAATGCTTCCGCGAGGTCGGCTCGCAAGCAGTGTCCTACACCGCGGGTGTGCCGCCAGTCATTGCGGCCATGATGGTCATGAAGGGCATCTGGAAAGGCGCAGGCGTGTGGAATGTCGAAGAGCTGGACCCAGAGCCATTCCTCAAATTGCTTGCCAAGAACGGTCTTCCGTTCAAGATCGTCAACCACAAGCCCCTCCCGGCCAAGATCGATTAAAGGCCGTGTTCGTCGGCATATTTTATTGCCGCATCAATGTCAGACTTCTGGTGGTCGCCGTCAAGTAGGCTTTTGTACAACGCCAAGTCGCGGGGATGCATTACTTTGATAGGCTCACCTTCAACGGTAAGCGTCAGGGCTCTCGAAATATCATTAGGGTACGGTATCCAAGCAGTTCTTTCCTTGTTGGTTATCCGAGTATCGTCGGCACCGCTCAAATCTATCTCTTGCCCATTGTAGTTGAGCGTGATGAGCTCCACGTCCCATTTCCCGTCATTGAATCGTGCCGGACCATAAGTTATGTATTGGGAAATTTCTGGGAGAAGCACATGGAAGTGTCTTTGAGAGAGATCAATGTCTATGTCATTCACTGGCCGCGACGAACCATACAACTTGGCCGCAAAGCCACCAGAGATTTGATACACAATGCCGTATTTGTTGAGTAAATTGACGATCCATCGCAAAGCATCTACGGTTTTCTTTTCCATGCTGATAATTAGACCACATTCTCTGGTGAAAACGAGTCTGGCGTAGTAGGCTGTGTGCATGCAAAAGCGTCCCGCGTCGACACTTGATGTTTCGAAAATACATACTGCCTCTTTCGTGATAGAGGAAGATATTTTGCGGCACAATCTTTCGATATTGAAGTACGTGAAGGATAAGACCGGTGCCAAGATGTTTCAGGCGCTTAAGACCTGGGCCACTTGGGAGCTATTCCCAATAGTGCGCGAATATCTCGATGGCACAGAGGTCAGCTCGCTCAACGAAGCGCGGCTCGGCTACGACGAATTTAATCACGAGGTGCACATGTATGCACCTGCGTACAAGGACGAGGAGTTTGCCGACGTGCTCAAATATTGCTCCACCATCATCTTCAATTCCTTCGACCAATGGAAAAAATTCAAACCTCAAGTCCATGCGTTTGAGAAAGAAACGGGAATGACGCGGGAGTGCGGCCTTCGACTCAACCCCGAATACACAGGCAAAGACGAGCACGGCGGACTCTGGAGCCCGTGTGCACCCGGATCACGCCTGGGTATCCGCATTAGCGAATTCAAACAAGCGCTTGCAACTGATCCCAAGGCCCTCGATGGAATAAGCGGATTTCATTTCCATATCTTTTTCGACAAGACCTTCCCGGAGCTCAAAGAAGCAATTCAAGTCGTGGAGAAGAATTTTGGCTCGTACTTTGCCCAGATGAAATGGATCAATCTCGGCGGAGGACAGAAGATATCCGACGATGATTATGATGTAGAAGGACTCATCGCACTCATCAACGACTTCAAGAAGAAGCACTCCGTAGACATTCACATGGAGCCAGGAGCCGCGATCGTGAAATACGCGGGCGCGCTGGTTACTAGTGTTTTGGATGTCGTCTATCGCGATGATGTGCCATACAAGATTGCCATTCTCGACATGTCTTTCAACGCACACATGCCAGATTTCCTTCTTGCCCCCGATATGGATAACCCTGTACGCGACGCGGTCATCACGCGTGAACCAGATGCACACAAGAGCGACAATATGTACCAGCTGGCTGGGGGGACCTGCGTGACCGGTGATAAATTGAGCCATTACCACATCTTCAAGTCCCCTCTCAAACCGGGCGACAAAGTCGTGATCGAAGACGGTATTCAGTACAACCTTGTGCAGTGCACGATGTTCAACGGCGTCCAGCATCCTTCAATAGTTCTGTGGAAAGACGGCAAGGCGCAGGTCATTAGAGAATTCACCTACGAGGACTATCGTGCCAGAATGGGCTGATATGGGCGAGAAAGCAGAAAGCGCAAACGCGAACATAACATGGTGGCGAGAAAATTCTCCCAACTGGGAGTACGGTGAAGAAATGAAAATCAGCGGACTTCGCGGCATCTTCGATGAGCTTGAGGCGGCGGACAAGATAGGAAACCGCGTCGTAGACGTGGCGTGTGGGCCTATGCCCGTGTCTATGACGCTTCTGCAGCGGAAGTCAGACCGCAAAATCGTGCAGATCGATGTAATGGATGTAGGAGTTGATCCTCGCGGCTTTCGTTACATCCGCTACGATATCAACAATATAAGTAACCCGCGAGCGTTCTCGACAAAGAAAGCCCTGGTGCAAAGCGCTCGACATTTTGGCATTGACCCGCGCCTTGGTAGCGACATAGCCCAAACTGACACGATGCTGTTCTTCGAAATACTTAATTATGTGAATTTTAGAGAGGTACTTTCCAATTTTTCGAAATACCTGAAGCCTGGCGGACGATTCATTATTCTCAATAAGCCGAATCGACACCCGACAGATAAGGTTGAACTGCTTCACCCCCGCGGGGCAACGAGCAATATAGACTTGGAGCATTATCTCGAGGGCGATTTCGAGATCGAACAATCACTATTTCCTTGGGGCAGAGAAGAAGATGTTGATAACACTCCGGGCGAAGATCTTTCGATGATATTTATAGTCGCGAGAAAGAAATGATAGGATTGACGATCATGAACCCAAAAGATTTTGACCCCAACGGCGTCGGCATAGAGGGAGCCGGAATTTACGGCCTTCCATATACTCCGGAGACAGCGCAGGTGGTGCTTATTCCTGCGCCATGGGCTGTTACGGTCTCATATGGAGGAGGCGCGCAAAATGCCCCTAGAGTTATCTACGATGCCTCGCCGCAGATAGATTATGCGCATCCGAGCTATGGAAATGACACGTGGAAGGTCGGCGTCTCGATGTTGCCGCTTGATGAATGGGATGATGCATATCAAGAAGGACTTGCCTTGAGGAAGAAAGCTGAGAAACACATCGAAAGCATCTCGCATGGCAATGCGGATGCGGTCCCCACGCAGATAAACGCCGCATGCGAGAAATTCAATGCCCGCATCAAATCGACTGCTTTAGAACTTATTGGTAAAAGAAAGTTGGTAGGCCTCATTGGTGGAGATCATTCGACGCCTCTGGGCCTTATGCAGGCATTGGCCGAAAAACACGAATTCGGAATCTTGCAGATCGACGCACACAACGACCTGAAGGTCGCGTATGAGGGCTTTACGTATTCGCACGCTTCGATCATGAGCAACGCACTAAAGATCCCACAGGTCACGAAATTAGTGCAAGTCGGTATCCGCGATTACTCTCCAGGCGATGTGGATACCGCCCTCGCATCAAACGGCCGTATCCAAGTATTTTATGACGCTGAAATCAAACGCAGACTTTTCATAGGTGAAGAATTCGATAGAACTGTAAAAAAGATAGTCTCGACACTCCCAAATAAGGTATATATATCTTTCGATATCGACGGTCTCGACCCGGCACTCTGCCCTCATACTGGCACGCCTGTCCCTGGCGGCCTGCAATTCCAGGAAGCAACGTATCTGATCCAAGCGGTTGCCGAAAGCGGCAAAACCATCATCGGCTTTGACCTCAACGAAGTCTCACCTTCTCCGGAAACAGAGTGGAATCAAAACGTCGGCATGCGCGTCTTGTGGAATCTCGCCAATTGGGCAGCAAAATCCAACGATCTCAAACCTAAAAATATCTAGCACTTGTTTATAATCCGCGGCCGCGAGAAATAAACAAGCGAGTAAACGGCTTTGAATTCGGGTTACGAAACCCAAATCTTTTTCATCTCAGGAATGCAGAAACTCCATCACGTCACCGTCTTGGACCACATACTCCTTACCTTCGGTTCGAAGTATACCCTTTGCTCGTGCGGCAGACCATGAGCCTGTTTCCAACAGCTTCTCCCATTGGATAACTTCTGCTCGGATGAATTTGTCGCGGAAGTCACTATGAATGGCGGCGCCCGCTTCTGGAGCAGTCGAGCCGCGCTTGATCGTCCATGCGCGCGACTCTTTTTCGCCTGTTGTGAAAAATGAAATGAGATCTAGAAGCTTGTAGCCACTCTTGATGAGATCATTAATGCCGTCATCAGCCACTCCTAGCTCGCGTCTGAAATCCGCTCGCTCGTCGTCGTGAACGTCGCCGAGATCGTTTTCAACGCCGGCATCGACAAATA
The DNA here is from genome assembly GCA_016217975.1 of Candidatus Kaiserbacteria bacterium. Lineage (GTDB taxonomy): Bacteria > Patescibacteriota > Minisyncoccia > Phycocordibacterales > UBA2100 > UBA10103. The sequence goes on from JACRFH010000049.1 coordinate 7,940, forward strand.
CGTATTGCGCTTTTTTATCATCTAAATACCGCTTGAGATGTATCCAGCGTTCTCCCTTCTCGGCATCGACATTCACCACTCCGCTTTTGCGATTGAGCACATACAAAACGGGCTTCATTGTGAGGAGATTAAACGTCTTTGCGACAAGCATTTCTTTTTCATCGAGTGAGACGGTACGAGCGGCTTTGCCTTCTTTTAGCGCCGGAACGATCCTGCGCAAGACGTCACGTTCGGCAACAAGCGCCTTGTCTCCACTCTTTGAGTCGCGCTCGACCCGATCGAGTCTTTTTTCTGCACCTTGCAAATCGGCAAGTACAAGTTCAAGATTAATAACATCAATGTCGCGAGCAGGATCGGTCTCCCCATGCACATGGTGAATATCTTCATCGTCAAAAAGCCGCACGACCTCCGCGATGGCATCTGTCTCACGGATATTAGTGAGAAATTGATTGCCGAGCCCTTCGCCCTCTGATGCGCCTTTCACTAGGCCCGCGATATCCACAAACTCGACCGCTGCCGGAACCTTCTTTTGTGAGTGGGACATCTCCGCGAGCCGGTCGAGCCGGATATCAGGAACAGCAACAACTCCGGCCGAGGGGTCGATAGTTGCAAAAGGATAGTTGGCAATAAGGACACCCTTCCGCGTCAGCGCATTAAAAAGCGTCGATTTGCCGACATTAGGTAGCCCTACGATTCCTATCGCTAGTGAAGAACTCGACATAATTTGTCACCGGAATGTATCCATGAACTTTTAATTCTGCTTGTGTGCCAATGATTCTATCTACCGCGTTCGTTACTATCACTCTTTTTTCCTCAAAACTCAAGTCTGAAAGATTCTTGGCTATGGCAGCATCGGCCAGCGCCATTAGCTCACAAGATTCAGGGAGTATGGCATCATTCAGCTGCGTACTCGCCGCAGATGCCTTTGCAATCTGACTCTCAATTGAGGCGATCATTTCTCTCAAAGGCGTCGTATATTCGCGTAGCTTCTCAAGTGAAAATACATTAGAGCTATAAGCTTTGGCGTATCGATCTTCTTGCTCCTTGAGCTTATTAATCTCTTTCTTCATGCCATCAATGTCCGCGGCAGGATTCTGCGATTTGACGGAACGCTTTGCAGTCCATTTCTTTAGCGCTTTATCCATTAACTCTTTCGAGCTCACAAGTCGTGAGATTTTCTCCCATACCAACTTATCTGCAATTCTGGCATTAATTCCTCTTTCCTTACAAGACGCAGGCAATGGAAAACTCAATACCCTGTCGGTACAGCGATAGTAAAGATGCTTGCCGTGCATGGGGCCTTCGCCTGTTCTCTTTCGTCCGCAACTACATTGGATTCTGCCGGAAAGAAGATACTCGTTCTTTTTATTCCGCTGGCACAGAGCGAAGTTAGTTTCAAGCTGAAGTCGAGCGCGCTCAAACAATTCCCTATCAACGATCGCAGGCACCGGAATCTTGGATGCAATCCATTCCTCCTCCGGCTTAATCTTCCGGCTGCTCTTTTTCATTTTCCTGTATTTCTCCTTGTTGGTAGGATTTTCGGGAACGACAGCATACGAGCTACCCCAGCGAGCTTCACCTATATAGACTTTGTTTCTTAAAAGCGTGCTTAATGTGCTTGTACTCCATACACCGCGTTTGCTCCATCTCGGTTTTATACCAAGCTCTAGTAACTTGCGCACTACCTTTCGCAATGTATAGCCTTCGTCAGCGACCCACATAAAGATCATTTTAACAATCTGCGCCTCGACGTCATTAATCTCATAGTATCCGTGTATTTCGTCTTTCATGGGAACATAACGGTAGCCGTAGGAGGCTTCGCTCACGAGGAGATGCCCCTCTTTAACCTTGCGGACTTTGCCTAATCGAAAGCGCTCTGTTATTTTTGCTCTCTCATATTCTGCAAACAGACCCCTCACGCCGTGTAGGATTTTGTCTTCGCTGTTTTTAGGTGCTGATACTGTCACGAAAATCACCTCGACCCCCGTTTCTCGTAGTTCATCCATCACCAATTCTTGGTAGGAATAACGACGCGCCAATCTATCGGGATCATAAATCAAAACCGCCTCCCATACCTTTTTCTTGGCATCTACACGAAGTTGGTCGAGACTCGGTCTTACAATGCTATCGCCGCTCCAACCATTGTCTATGTACTCTTGAACAATAGTATGGCCGTTTTCTTGAGCATATTCTCGAAGCTTTAGTAGTTGAGTTTCAATAGTACCGTCCTCTTCTTGCCGCGATGTTGATACCCTTGCGTAGATTGCTATATTCTAGGCGGGTTTGCATAGACACTATCTGTGGATAAACTTCCTTTTTGTGCGCGGCGTGGTCTGATGTTTTTCATGCGGTTTGGTAATGCACCTGATGCGGCGTCTGATACTCCAGCGACTGGTGCGGTCGTGAAGTA
>JACRFH010000050.1 GCA_016217975.1 Candidatus Kaiserbacteria bacterium
GATCTCGATGGCTCATTCTCTGCGCTCAAGAAGAAACTGTCGGTGCATCATGGGCTACGACGTGACCGACGCTTCAAAGTGATTTCGCAATTGTTGCTTCGCGCGCGTTAATTTCAGCCTCCCATTTGTTCCTTTAAACCTATTTCTCCTCCAATTGGTTGAGAAACATGAGGAGCTCGAAGCTGCATGCGCTGTACTCGAACATCCGCTGGTCAAACTCCCGTGGCGAAGGTTTGTCGGGCATTTTCATGTCCTCCTCTGGTTGCCTTCAGACAATCACCGTATTCTACAGAAACAGTCTGAAAGCCCAGAAGAAAACACTTCTAGCAGACTTTATACATTAATGGGGAATTCTTGCAAAACATTCTATATTGAGATGGCATCTCAATATCAAGGTTTAACGTTGATAGGAATTATTCCGCAACCAAGAGGTCGGTGCCGGCTTTTTCTAGCGCTTCGAGGATGGGGCCGATGCGGCCGGACATTATTGACTCGAGGTTGGACCATGACTCCTTAATGCGGTGGTCGGTCACGCGGTCTTGCGGGAAATTGTAGGTGCGGATTTTCTCACTGCGGTCGCCGGTACCTACCTGTGATTTCCGATCTGCGGCGCGACTGCGAGCCTCTTCTTCGTCTTGTTTTTGCTGCAACTTCGAGAGAAGCAATTTCATTGCTCGCTCACGATTGGCAATCTGGCTTCGCTCGGACGTGCAGCGCACGTCAATCCCGGTCGGTTTGTGGATGAGCCGTACGGCAGTCTCAACCTTGTTCACGTTTTGACCTCCTGCTCCGCCAGAGCGAGAGGTCTCAACTTCCAAATCCGCTGGGTTTATCTCCACCTTGGTGCGCGTATAAATCGGCATGATCGCAACGGATGCGGTCGAGGTGTGAATGCGATCTGCTTTTTCGGTCGCGGGCACGCGCTGCACGCGGTGCACGCCAGTCTCATACTGCAATTCTTTGTAGCAATTCTCGCCCTTCACTTCTATTTGCACCTCCTTGATGCCGCCGAGAGTAGCGCGGGACTCATCGAGATTCTTACGTTTCCATCCGCGTGACTCGGCGTATTTGAGATACATCTGCGCAAGCTCTTCCGCAAAAAGCGATGCTTCTTCGCCGCCCACCCCAGCCCGGACTTCAAGCACGATCTCATTGGGCCATTCGCGCTCATTGGGATTGCCAACGATCTTTTGGATCTGATCAATGAGTGCATCTTTTTGCGCTTCGATGTCCTGCAGCTCTTTTTCGACCAATTCTTTCATGGCCGGATCGGCTTCGACGAGCTCCTGCGCGTCTATCTCGGCTTGCGTAAGACGCTTCCATTCGGGAATAAGAAACGAGACGCGGTGGTCGCTTGCGAAATCGTCGGGGTTGATGTTGGGAGCCATAGTTAGCAGTTTACAGCAAAAACGGCCGCGTCAGACGCGGTCGTGTTGCACCAACTTCGTTATTTCGACTTCTTGGGAGCTTTCTTTGCCGCAGCTGTTCTTGCTTTAAACTTCTCGACACGTCCGGCGGTATCAACGATCTTGGATTGGCCAGTATAAAACGGATGCGATGCAGAGGAAATTTCCACCTGAAACAGCGGGTACTCTTTACCATCCATTTTGTCGGTCTTGTCTGTAACAATAGTAGAAGAAAGCAGGTAGCGCTTCCCCGCCGTCACATCTTCAAATATGACGAGGCGGTAATCTGCCGGATGAATGTCCTTTTTCATGCGTTGCCCTTCCGTAGCCTTGGCGAAGGAGGGAGCCGATACTATACCGAAAAAGAGACCATGGCGCAAGACGAGCTTCATTTGAGATGCATCCAAGTGCGTCGGCGGGCGTTCGCTTTGCGTATCAGTTCCGCGAGATCATATCCCGTTGCTGTGTCTACCGACAGAGATTCCGAATATCCGGCGTGCCAAGAATCTCCTTCCCATTGACCGACGCGTATATCCATCTGCCCTTTTTCATCAGATTGTCGTATGCCTATGTTATTCTTGCTGGCCATATCTCTATCCTCCTGGCTCAATTGCATCATGGCTTCTTCGACAACACTGCAAAATCGGCCAGCCTTTTCTGCATTCTCTGATGCAATTGCCATGTGAATACCGGGATGCCTGCGCCGAAGCATTGCGAGCCGCGATTGGGGTGTGTCGGGGAGTGTCTTCTCAACATTTGGACGAGTGGCGCCAATAGGTGATTCTTGGGGGAGTGGTAAACTCGATTTACCTTTGCGGAAATCCGGATACATCACGCCATCCTTAATTGTGTAGCCTGGGCGGCCACGGTTTCCATCTCTTTTTTCTATTACCATATGATCAATTTTACGACCTTCCCTCAAGAATGTCGATATCACTTTGGAAATCGGCTGCGAATTCCATCACATCGTTGCCATAGAACGCATAGGCGGATTTGCTCCAGTTGGCGCCTGCAAAATACTTGAGCGCGGCTTTGCGCTCTGTTGCATACGTCTGCCCGCCCCCACCATTGTCGGCCATAAGAAGTGCTGTTGCGAAAATGGCATCGCGCGCATCGTAGGGATTTGGCGGTACATTGCCCGTCGCACTACCAATCCTATTTTTATAGAGCACCCACGTCGAGGGAATGAATTGTCCGGGCCCCATTGCCCCTCCCCATCCGTACGAGGGCTTTTTTGACACCGGCATGCGATCGGGGTCGAGCCCGAGCTCGCTCATGAGCTGTTTAAATATGGGCTGGTCGCGCGTCGGGTGCATGTCGAGGCGCCAATTTCCAGTACCGATATTTTCGCCGAGATTCGTTTCTTCGCGCAGAATCGCGAGGATGACGGCGGGGCGCACACCGGTTTTCTGAGAAGCCTCCTTTGCATACTGATACGCGGTACCGAAAGGAATCGCTGCCCCGTCGCGCAGGCCAAAGAGCGTCGTCTTTATCTGCGCAGCGGTCTGCTGCTTGCTCACGATAATCTGCTCATAGATAGATTCCTGACCCTTGGCGGCCTTTACGATGTCCTGTTTCTCCTTCTCAATCGATTGGAGTGATTGCCGCTGCAATACTTGTATCTGCCGCAAATCCTGCTCTTCGATCTCCTGTTCCTCAAGCGCAGATTTTCGCGCAGAGAGATCCGAGCGCGCCGCGGCCATTTTGGTAAAAGAATCCCCAAGCGCACGCTGGATAGTGCCGAAATCGTCGACTTCCTGCATGAGATCTTGGAGATTCCCCGAAAGGGCGATCTCGACAAGCGAGAGATCATCGATCTGGCGCGTCTCCCGAATCATTTGCGCGATACTTGCCTCCCCGGCCGCTACTTTAGAATCCAGAGTCGATATGCCGCTCTCTTTTTCCGCAATGCCAGATTTGAGTTGTCTGATCGTGAGATCACGGGCCTTGATGGCAAGTTGCGCGTCTTTGATCTTTGAATCAAGAATGGCGACGTCGCGCTCGAGCGAGGCACGCTGGCTCTGCAAGACACCGAGGCCCGCCTGATTTTGTTTAATTTCCACCTCGAGCTGATCGAGCTGTCCTTGGAGAAGAGCTCGATCGTCGGCAGTAATTGCATACGCCGCAAGTGGCAATGCGAATAGCACAACAACAAAGATTCCCGCGAATAGGCGAGATGCGAGCATCGCCACAGTATAGCAATAATTTTCAATTCTCAATTTCCAATTTTCATTGAATTTTCAATGAATCATTGTTTCATTGATTGAAAATTGATAATTGTAAATTAAAAATTGCTACCCCTATGACTTTTTGTCTTCCTTGGCAGGAGCTTTTGCAGGAGCAGTCTCGGCACCCTCTGCCGGAGCAGCCTCACCCTCCTTCTTCTCTCCGATTATTTCAGCCGGAACGACTGCTGCTGGCTCCTCAATCTTCTCTTCTTTGAATTCAACGATCGAAACAACGATCTCATCTGCTCCTGTCTTCAATTCGGCGGATGGTGGGAGGGGAATCTGACTCGCTGTAATATGATCACCCACATTTTCAAGCTTCGACATATCCACCTCAAGATGGTGCGGCAATTCCGCTGGAGCAACTTCGATCTCGACTTCGTGAAGAGCTTTCACCACGATATGGCCGAGCTTCTCGGCAGGGGCCACGCCTACAAATTCGAGCGGAATCTTAATCTTCACCTTCTTACCCTTTTCAAGTACATAAAAGTCTGCATGGAGAATACTGCCAGTGACGGGATGAAACTGCACATCGTGGATGAGTGTGTCTTTTTCGTCGCCGGCACCAGTCAATTTTACAAGCGTCGTCTCACCCGCCTCCTTCCAGACGCGGTCGAGCTTGAGTCCATCGATCGAAATTGCCGTGGCATCTTCCTTGGGACCATAAAAAACAGCCGGAACCACGCCCTTTTTTCGGAGCGCCTCGGTGGATTCTTTTGCATTTCGCTCTTTGACAGCAAGCGTGATCATGGCGGGGATTATACATTGCGGAAGACAAAAGTAAACACGACCTTGTAGCCAGAAATAAAAGGCACCGAAACCTCTCGGGTAGCTAGTAATTCGGGTACCGTGCCGCCATATGAATATGGCCAACAAACAAGGAGTGTTCGAGGAGAAGCTGGAAGAGTACTGCAAGGCCAGGAAGACGC
>JACRFH010000051.1 GCA_016217975.1 Candidatus Kaiserbacteria bacterium
ATTTATCGGAAAGCGAAATTGACGCCTATATCGCTACCGGCGAAGCGCAGAGTGTGGCAGGCGCATACGCCATCCAAGGCGGCGCATCAAGTTTTGTCAAGCGCATCGAAGGCGATTTCTACAGCATCGTCGGCCTCCCGCTTGCGCGAATCGTTGAGGAGTTGGTAAAGTTCGGAGTCCACAGTGTTCGGTAGACATTATTCATGAATCACAGATACTATTAAATATGGGTCCAGAAAATCCAGAAAAACGGAGTCAGGATATTGTTCCGACTACACCGCCAATACCACGACGAAAAGTGGTGCGCTCTCGAAAAGATGGTCCCATGTTTAGACAAGAAACCATCGCTCGTGCTCAAGAAATCGTGCAAAAAGAACTAGAAGCACGATCAGAGCCAAAACCTATCGCGTTACGAATCCGAAAGTCTGCTCCGGAACAAACTCCAAGACTGAAGGAATTTTCGAGAGAATTTACATCCTATATTCCTAATCTTCGAGCGTTTGCGATAAGTCTCACCGCTAATCCCGACACAGCCGATGATTTGGTACAAGACACACTCCTGAAGGCATGGGCTGCTTCTGAATCGTTCGATATGGGCACAAATATGCGCGCTTGGCTTTTTACGATTCTTCGCAACACTCATGTTTCTAATATGCGGAGAAATCGGCGAGAAGTTAATCCGGGCGACACAGCATATCAGCAGATGGCAGAAAGCCTTGCAGTGCCTGGGGGTCAGCAATCAAATATCGATATGATGGAGTTCAAGCGGGCGCTAGAGATCTTGCCGCAAGATCAACTAGAGGCACTTCTTCTTGTCGGAGGTGCCGGGTTCTCATACGAACAAGCATCAAAGATTGCCGAAGTTCCTGTCGGTACCATAAAGTCGCGCGTGAATCGCGCACGAGGAACACTAACGCGGGAACTTAAGATAAGCGGTCCCGGTGACTTTAGAAATCGTGAGACGCTCTAGCGCTTCGGTTTGATGTTCAAGATCTTGGCGACCGTTGCGGCGAGGCGGGCGGAATCGTGGCGGACGAGGGAAGATTCTACCGCGGGAGTACCGATTTTGGAGGCCATCCGCACCATCCGCTTTGCCACGAGATCAGCGCCCACGAGTTTGCGGCCTTTTGGCAGATCTTTCCATGAAGTAAGCGTATCGCCTTCGCGAGCGTAGCGTTTTAATACTGAAGCGTCGGGAGTCGTGTTGTTGTATATCACGGTGTCCACCGGCCCACCGAGATATTTTTCGATAGCGGCAGTATAGTCGGCAACCGTGTAGTCTTTGGTGTGCTCGACCTTGGTCATGAGATTGCAGACGAATATTTTCTCCGCTTTGCTCTTGAGGATTGTTTCCGGAATCTTGCGCACCAATAGATTGGGGACAAGACTAGCATAGAAATTTCCCGGGCCGATTATGATCGCATCTGCATCACGGAGTGCCTTGAGCGCCTTCGGGTTTGCGCGGCCCACTGGTTCAAGCCAAATGTGTTTGAGTGATCCATTGAGTTTGGCCATTTGTATCTGCTCTTCGCCGCGGATAATGTCTGTGCCTACCTGCGCCATGAGATTTACTTTGTCCAAGGTGACGGGAATAACGCGGCCGTCGAGGCGGAGTATCTCGCTCGCTTTTTCAACTGCTTCGTCGAAGGACCCCGCAGTTTTTTCAAGCGCGGAGAGAAGGAGATTCCCAAATCGGTGTCCCTTGAGATTGCCGCTATCAAAGCGGTAATCCATAAGCTTGCGCATCAATGTGTCAGATTCTGAAAGTGCGACGAGGCAGCGCACGACGTCCCCGGGGGGAAGTACGCCGAGCTCATCGCGGAGCATCCCGGTGGAGCCGCCTGAATCCGACATCGCCACAATTGCGGTGAGATCCACGGGGTATCTTTTGAGTCCGGAGAGTATGGTAAACGTACCCGTTCCGCCGCCGATAACGACGATATTTTTCCGAGGTTTCTTCGACATTCGTGGCATAGTACCCGCATTCACTCCCCATGTAAACAAGCGTCCTTATATGGTCCTATAGGATGGGATAAGTACATAAAGTCTGCATAACTTTGCGAAAAAAGCCAAAACTGCTACTATTAAAAGTATCAAGGATATGGGCAAGACAGATTTAATCAAAAAGCTTGAAACAGAGCGCAATTCGCGTGTTATTACCTACGTTACCAGCGATAGGGCTCCTTTTGCTACCAAAATTGCAAGCGACATTATTCCGCTCTTGGGTAATCAGCTTGATGCAATCGGTAAAGTAAAAAAAATCAGTCTATTTCTCTACACCAGCGGAGGAGATATGCTCGCGCCCATTCGCATCGTCAAATTGATTCGCAATCACTGCGATGAATTTGAGGTGCTTGTTCCTTACAAAGCACATAGTGCCGGTACCCTTATTTGTATGGGAGCAGGCACAATTGTGATGGGAAAACTTGGTGAATTAACTCCTGTCGATCCGACCACAGATCATCCATTTAACCCGCAGAATCCATCAACCCCACAGCAGAGACTTCCCGTGAGTGTTGAAGACTTGAATTCGTACCTTCTGTTTGCAAAAGAAAAGGCAGATGTGAAAGCGGACCAAATGATTGATTCATATAAGTTGCTGGTAGAGAAACTTCACCCGTTGTCCATTGGCAACGCGTATCGTGCGTACAGGATGGCAAAAATGGTTTCTGAACGCTTGCTTTGGTTGCATATGGACAAAAAAGACGAGAAGATCAAGAAAATTGTTAAAGAAATGACGGGCGATATAACCATTCATGCTTATCCGATCGATAGAGACGAAGCGGCAGAATTAGGTCTTAAAATTGAGAAAGCTAACGATGTAGTCGATAAAGTAATGCGTGAGCTTTACGACGATTACTCTAACGAGATGAAGTTTGGCCAGCCCTTTCATCCAAACGAATTGCTTGCCGGAAAAGATTCTGCGGACGTTGAACGTTCGGGCGCATATGTAGAGACACTAGATACCTCCTATCAGTTTATCTTCTCTGGAAAAGTACAGAAAATTATCAGGAATAATCAGCCTTCGATTGATCTCAATTTTGAGTCTCAGTCTTGGGTAAAAAGGAGTTGATTTTATGATTTCATATCTTGATTCATACACAACAAAAGAAGTTGGGAAGATGGTGGAAGTCAGTCCCCTTTCTTTGATGACAGTTGAACCGTTCATTGAGGAAACTACAAATTCCGGGGTCTCTTTGATGTTCCCTAATTCTTGGCTTTTTAGAATGGAACTCCCGCCAGTAGTCTTGGGTGGAAATCACGGCAATGGGTTTATTGGGATTTTGACCGATGAAGAGGCGCGGGAAGCGAGAGCAAGCATTAACCAGTTTAGAAAACGCTTTGACGATGATCTCGCAAGACGGAATCAGATACTGTTTGGAGAGTAATTTCATCATTGACCTCTTGAATGGCAAGGAAAATGCCGTTGCGGTCTACGAAGAAATAAAAGACGCTCCTCTCGCGATAACCGCAATCGCCTCGGTTGCGTTATTTGAGATTCTCAGAGGTAAGGAGCAAAATCAGTCAAAAATAAAGAAATTCGAAGAGTTGCGCCAGAGATTAGAAGTTCTATCGTTTGGTGAACGAGAAGCGGAAGAGGCAAGCTGGATAGAAAAAAGGATACACCAAAATGGATTTACGATCTCGCCACTAGACTTACTCATTGGAGCCACGGCGAAAATTAACGGGGCCGTTCTCGTTTCAAACGATTCTGATTACGACAGAATCGAAGGCTTGCAGTTGAGAAATTATTAAGCTCAGGTAATCTATCTCCGAAAAGATGCGGGATAAGTACATGCCTAGACAAGAATGAGCAGCGCGTCTATCATTCATTACATCATGATAAAAAATCTCATTATCGCGCTTCTTGTTATTGTGATCGGTGTGTTTGTTTTTATGCTAATGCAAAAGTCGGTACCTGCGGAACCGATTCCGGTGCCGCTCGCGACGAGTACGGCTACCACGACTCCCGCTCCCGTGCCGCTCTCAGTCAAGGTGAGCGTAACGTTTCCCAAAAAGGATCAGCTCGTGCAGAAGAAATTTACGGTGATCGGAAAGGCTCCGGGGAATTGGTTTTTTGAAGCATCTGCGCCGGTAATGGTAAAAGATAAGGATGGCAGCAAAATCGCTCAGACCACGGCGCAAGTCAGTCCGCCAGCTGGCGGAGATTGGATGACGACCGATCTTGTTGATTTTACTGCCGCTGTCAACATCTCATCGGGCTACAGCGGCCCGGCCACGCTCGTGCTTCTTAAAGACAATCCGTCAGGTCTTCCCGAAAACGACGATTCGGTCGAGATTCCGATAATTGTGCAGTAATATGGGCAATTTTGAACTTTCCCCGTCGATCGATGAGTACAAGTCTCGTCTCGGAGATAAGATAGCGGATGCGGACGCATTCCGAACTCTTCTTGCGTCTTACATTGGCGGACTCGCGGGCGCTCCGGGCAAAGAATCTGAACTTGAAGAGATCAAGAAAGCATTTATTGAATTCGAAGAATCAATAGCCATTTGCAGACAAGTTTTCGATTCGACAACTGTCTCCCGCGCAGATATCTTGGAGGCGACACGGCTGATAATTAATATGACAGCGAGTCTGAGCGACTGGAAAAAGTTGAAAGGGTGGAGCAAGATTCAAGGACAAGCTAAGATTCTTACGTTCAGAAAGAAAGAGCAGGCGTGATAGCATGGCCCGATGATTGAGTTGTTTCCGAGCGAACGAGAGAAGCGGGCCGAGAAAATCGTTGCGTATCTGAAGAAAGAATATCCAGTTCCCAAGAGCGAGCTCAAGCACCATACGGCCTTCCAGTTTTTGGTGGCGGTGGTGCTTTCGGCGCAATGCACGGACAAGCTTGTGAATAAAGTCACCGAGACTCTTTTCAAGAAATACAAGACTGCAGCAGATTTTGCTCATGCCAAACCTGCGGAATTTGAACACGAGATATCGAGTGTCACTTTTTTTCGCAACAAGGCCAAGCATGTGATAGCTGCTGCCAAAGTGGTCGTCAAAGATCATGATGGTAAAGTCCCGAAAACCGAGAGCGAACTTGTCGCCCTCCCCGGTGTCGGCTACAAGACCGCGCACGTCGTCGCGGGTGAGCTGCACGATATATGGGAAGGCATTCCCACCGATACGCATGTGAAGCGATTTGCAAAACGTTTTGATCTCACGGATCACGACGATCTCAAGAAAATCTCCAAAGATCTTGAGAGCCTCATCCCCAAAAAGGATTGGAAATACGTCAATAACGGCCTCGTCTTATACGGCCGCTACCTCTGCCCGGCCAGGCCCCACGATTGCGCCGATCATCCTCTCACCAAACTCTGGCCACCGGCAACTCAAAGGTGGCCGAAGGTAAAATAATTAACGATTTGTTTTAAGTTTCTTTTGTTTCTCGTGCCGCTCGATCGCAAGCTCGATGAGTTTGTCGATAAGCTTCGCATACGGAAGACCAGAAGCTTCCCACATCTTTGGATACATTGAAATATTGGTAAATCCGGGAATCGTGTTGATCTCATTTATATAGAGCTTGCCGTCGTCTGCGAGAAAGAAATCCACGCGGCCCATACCTTCGCAGGCTAAAGTCTTAAATGCTTTTACCGCGAGTTCTTGCACTTGTTTCGTCTCGACCTTTGAAAGTTTGGCGGGTATCTGTGGCGTCATGCCATTTTGGTCCAAGTATTTGGCTTCATAAGAATAGAAATCGTGGTGCACCAAAAGCTCGCCCGGGAGCGATGCAATAGGTTTGTCGTTCCCTAAGACTGCGCACTCGAGTTCGCGTCCCTTTATAAATTCTTCGATCACGACTTTAGTATCAAATTTCTGAGCGAGTGTGATAGCTTTCTTGAATTCTCCTGCATCACGCACTTTGGATATGCCGACCGATGAGCCAAGATTTGCCGGTTTTATGAAAAGGGGGAGTCCCAGTTCTTTTTTTGCTTTCGCAAAAGTAATCGGGTCCGCGAGAGTTGATACGAGGAACTTGGCTATCGGAATCCCGGCATCCCGCAAGAGTCTCTTCATGACGTCTTTGTCCATGCCTATTGCCGAGCCCAAGACATCAGCTCCTACAAAGGCAACATCAGCGAGTTTGAGGAGGCCTTGTACTGTTCCATCCTCGCCATACGGACCATGAAGGATTGGAAAGACTACATCAATACGTTCATTGCTGTCACCAGAAAGTTTTCCTTCACTTGCGGGAATGAGCGCAACGCTTGTGTTGTGCTTTTCTTTTGCGCTCTGGTTGCTCGAAAGCGCGAGATAACGCTCGGAAACCGCGGGCGGAAGCCATGCTCCAGATTTGTCGATACCGATGAGTACAGCATCGTACTTGTTCTTATCCAATGCCGCCGCGACGTTTCTTGCGGATTGAATTGATACCTCATGCTCGGCGGATTTACCCCCGAAAAGTATGCCAACACGGATTTTCTTACCCATAAGGGCACTTTAACATGTATGCTACGATGGCAAGAATGGCCAAGATATGGGAAAAGGCGTATTTCAAAGATAAGCTCGTCCCCATTGGCGAAGCGCAGGTGAGTGTTGCGAGCTCGGCGGTTTTGTACGGATTGAGCGTTTATACGGTGTTTCCGATATGTGTCACAGCAAAAGGCATCGCAGCATTTAGGCTCAAGGATCATTTTAGACGTCTTGTACTATCGGCGCGCATTATTGGCATCGATACCTTCGAGAAAGAGTGGGACTACGTGCGATTTGAAAAAGCCACAGTGGAGCTCATAAAGGCAAACAAGATAAAAGAGGATGTTTTCGTGCGAGCGACGGTACACGTAGATGAGCTTGTGCCGGGAACGCGCTCGCGCGGGATGCATACGTCGCTAAGCATATTTATCTACGAAGCCAAGCCGATAGTGCCGCAAGATGGCGCTCGACTCAAGACGAGCGTCTGGCGGCGCATTCCGGATTATGCAATTCCTTCGCGCGCCAAGGTGAACGGCGCGTATGTAAACTCTGTTCTTGCCAAACAGGACGCGATCGATAGCGGCTATGATGATTGCATTTTCCTAGACGTGGCGGGCCACGTGTGCGAACTCTCGGCCGCAAACATCTTTCTCGTTCGCGACGGAGTGCTTATTACGCCGGGTTTGGAGAGTGATATTTTGGAAGGCATTAATCGGCGCACGGTCTTGGAGATTGCGCGCGACGCAAATATTCCTTCGATCGAACGTGTTGTCGACATGACGGAGCTCTACGTAGCCGATGAGATATTTGCTTGCGGCACATCAGCCTTTATTGCGCCAGTGAAAGAAGTTGACGGCCGCATGATTGGAGGCGGGATAATGGGGCCGTTGACCTCGAAGATTCGCAAGTTCCACGACGATGTGATGCACGGCCGAAATGAGGCATATCAGAATCTCCTGACCCCGGTGGTATGAGTCGCGCCATGGTCAAGAAGAAGAGAATCGGCAGGCCGAAAAAGGTCGCCGTATTTGACGTCGACGGGACAATATTCCGTTCATCGCTTTTGATTCAAGTCGTGGAGCAGCTCATCCGCGACGGTGTGTTTCCCGAAGAGGCGCAGAATTCGTATGCCAAGGAATACGAGCGATGGCTCGATCGCGAGGGTAGCTACGAGGACTATATTGATGGCGTGATCCGCGCGTTCCGTAAACACTTGCGCGGCGTTCACTACGGCGCGCTTGCCGACGCGGCCGAGCGTGTCGTGGCCGCACAATGGAAACACACGTATCGATTCACACGGGATCTAATCAAGGAGCTTAAGGATAAGGGTTACTTCCTTTTGGCTGTTTCGCATTCGCCAAAAACGGTCTTGGACAAATTCTGCCCAAGGCTTGGTTTTGATAAATCCTACGGGCTAGTGTATGAGATTGGGCCGACCGATAAATTCACGGGCGCAATTGTCGACGAGCATTTGATCTACAACAAGGCAAATATATTGAAACGCGCGATGGAAAAGGAAAACTTGCGTCTCGCTCATTCCATTGGCGTAGGAGATACCGAGACCGACATCCCCATTCTTGAGATGGTGGCGAAGCCCGTGTGCTTTAATCCAAATCAGAGTCTCTACAAATATGCCAAACGCATGGGATGGAAGGTAGTGGTTGAACGAAAAGATGTGATTTATGTACTCTAATTTTTAATTATCAATTTTGCAATTTTCAATCAAGCATCAATGAATTAATTCTCAAACATTGGAACATTGGAAATTCATTGAAAATTGAGAATTGTAAATTGAAAATTCCGTACTCATGAAAGGTATCAAGAATTTTAAAAAGACAGTCATTGCATATTGGGAGAAATCTGGTCGTCACGATCTTCCGTGGCGCCATACTCACGACCCCTATCGTATTCTCGTCTCGGAAATAATGCTCCAACAGACGCCAGTGGATAGAGTAATTCCGTATTACAGGAGATTCTTGAGGCAGTTTCCGACCGTTCAAAAATTGGCAAAGTCGGATCTCACCGATGTTCTCGAGATTTGGAGCGGACTCGGATACAATCGCCGGGCCAAGATGCTTCGTGATTGCGCACGTGTAATCGTCGAAAAGTATGGCGAGAAGATTCCTCGCGAAAGGCAATCACTCGAATCTCTTCCAGGTATCGGCCCCTACACTGCCGGAGCCATCCGCGCGTTTGCATATAACGAACCCGACGTATTCATAGAAACCAATATCCGCACCGCATTTCTCTATCATTTTTATGGATATGACGCTCCTTCACGCGGCCGCGAAAGGAGCGCTATAGTCTCGGATATGGAGATATTGGAAATTGCGAAGAAAGCGGCGGAAGGGCAGGATCCGAGGGAGTGGCACTCCGCCCTAATGGACTATGGCGCGCATCTAAAGCGTGGCGGTATCAAGCTTAATCACAAAAGCGCGCACTACATCAAGCAATCTAAATTCGAAGGCTCGCTTCGCCAAGTTCGCGGCAAGCTCTTGCGCCGGCTGATACAAAATCCGATCACAAAAGTTTCCTTCAAAAAGGTCGACGCCAAAAACGCATATCGTATTTCGATGGCTCTCCAGGCGATGGAGCGAGAAGGATTGATCGTGAAAGAAAAAGATGTATGGCGCATTGTTGTTGATGAAGGGGGAGAATGCGGAGATATGGGGAAAAAAGGGGAAAATAGGAAAAGTACTTGCGGGGCTCTATCGTGATGCGCTTATCGTCAGGCGGAACGGAAATTGGCAGATCTCTTGAGACGACATGGTATCGTAAGAGGCATGGATACAGGAGAGTTGAAGCACGCAAAGGAGGAGGGCATGCCACAGGTCGAGCGCATCTATCACCGATACGGAAAGTGGTATATGCGCATCGACGACAAATGCAGAGGTGTTGAACTTCCGGAGGATATTGCGCGCAAGATGCATGAGTCGCTCGTCATGACGTCGCAATTCGCAAAAGCGCGTTACAGAGACGCATACTTTGACTCGTTGTATTCTCGGCAATGTCACGGCACCGTGCTTTTTGCTCTCGGACTTGCGACGAAAGAGGATCTCGACCGTGCTCACCACACATTCGATATGGGGATTATCCCGCAGAACGAACTTCGCAATTATACAAACGAAACGGATCTTGTCGCTCATATGCGCGCAACTCTCGGCAACAAACTCGGGTACGGTTATCAGCAGATAGGATCAATGCGCTTGTCCGGACGCAATGTACGCGCTGGCAGCCATTCGTTCATAGTGGGTGTTGATGAGCTCGGACGAGTTATTTGCTACGACAAATTCGCAGTAGAATCTGCCGGCGTCAATGAACTCTCGAACTTTTGGAAGTATGAAGAAGCTCGTGCGGGGACTTGGGCGTGCGTCCCCATAGAGAAGATCCTCGGAGATGAGAAACTGCGCGCCCGCATACAGAAAGAGTTGCGAGCTTCCTACGATTTGCCTCCGCGCGCTTCGTGAAAAGGATCGAACTTATACCGACACGATCACGGGTATCACAATCGGACGCTTCATGGTGCGGCTTAGGAGGAATTTGGCGACAGAATCAGCAAGGTCGTCGCGGGCACGGTCGATGTCGGCCACTCTAGGGTTGCGTAGAGATGTTTCCACGGATTTCCTGATGATGAGGCGTGTTTGGTCCATTAGGTCCTTGTTGTCTCGAAGATATACAAAACCGCGAGAGATGATGTCGGGTGATTTGTGCAATCTCCCGGTGCGACGGTCTACCGTGGCAACGACCACACAGAATCCTTCTTGTCCGAGGGCTTTTCGATCGCGCATCAAGACATCGGAGAGTTCGGTCACGGTCTGCCCTTCGACAACGCGTAGCTGATCAGGAGCTTTTACAGAGAGCTTTACGATCTTCTCGCCGTTTTTAATCTCAATGATCGAACTATTGTCTGGGATCATTATATTTGCAGGCGCAACTCCCATTTCCACCGCAAGATCGGCATGCACGCGCAGCATATAGTGATAGCCATGAACGGGGATGAAGAATGCTGGTTTGATTTGGCGGTGGATCCATGCCGCTTCTTCACGGTTGCCATGGCCTGAAGCATGCACATCGCTTGCGTGATACGTGATGATGTGCGCGCCCTGGCGTGAGAGATTGTCTTTGAGTTTTTGCACGGCGCGTTCGTTGCCGGGAATAACCGAGCTTGAGAGTACTATCGTGTCTGTAGGCTTTAGGCGAATGTATTTATGCGTCTTGTTACCGATACGCGCAAGCGACGCGAATTCGTCGCCTTGCGCACCCGTCGCGAGGATGATTATTTTCTCCGGTGGATAGCGATCGATATCTTCCACCTGAATCACGGTGTCGTCTTTGTATTTGATGAGACCGATCTCGCGCGCGATCTCGATATTGGTGCGCATCGAGCGGCCGTCGATCACCACCTTCTTGCCGTTTTCCTCTGCAAAACGCACGACGCGAATGAGTCGCTCGAGGTGCGAGGCAAACATTGCGATAATGAGTCGGCCTTTTGCTTCCTTTATTATCTTTTCGAGGGTAGTGTAGACAACCGATTCCGGAATGGAGAAACCTGGTTGCCACACGTTGGTGGAGTCCATAAGAAGCGCCAAAACTTTTCGGTGATGGAAAATCGAGAATGCTTCATGCTCTTCTTCGCTGGGTTCACCGTCGAGATGATTGAGCTTGATGTCGCCGGTAAATACCACGTCGCCGTATTGCGTCTCGATAATTATACCCATGCTATCGGGCACCGTGTGCGTGACGCCAAAGAAGCGCACGGTATGTGAACCGAGCACGAGCTTCTCATCCTTCTCGACTTCGCGGATGGTGACCGGCTGTGCCATGGCAAATTCTTCCTGACGCTTCTTTATCATCATACCGGTGAGTTTGCGCGTGTAAATCGTCGGGTTGCCGATACGGTCGAGGATGTACGGGATTCCGCCGATGTGATCAAGGTGGCCGTGTGAGATCAAGAGCCCGCGAATTCGGTCGCGGCGCTCTTCGAGATAGCCGGTGTTGGGCAAAATGTAATCAATGCCCGGAGTATCGTCTTCGCGGAATTGAAAGCCGCAATCGAGCACGTAAATATCCTGGCCGACTTCTATCGCGGTCATGTTGCGGCCGATTTCTTCAACGCCACCGAGAGGAATGATGCGGACGACGCCCTCTTCGGGTGGCGCAATCGCCGCGGCCCGCCAGCTCATGGAGCGATCACTTGCGGTGTGATGCTCGACACGCTGCTTGCCACGCCGTGGTGGGCGCGCAAAACGGGGGCCTCCGGGCCTGCGCGGGCGCCGCTGTGGAGTGCCATGATCGGGGCGTCGCGGATGAGTATGCGGAGTCGGGCGGTGTGCTGGCGTAAATCCTGGAGGACTTGACGTCTGATTATGTTGATTATTGTTTGGCATATTATTCTGATTTATTTGAAAAGAAACTCCACACGCGCTCGGTGTCTGAATACCATGTATAGGCATTCAGGAATCTTTCAGAGGGAGTTGTGAGAGCGCCAAGTTCTATTCCTTGGACATTGGCTGGCACGAGGTACACGAATTGTGGCGCATACAAGAAGACTGCGGGCACGTCCTCTTTCACGAGGTCGTTGAAGCGTGCGTAGAGCGAGTCGCGCTCACTCTTATTTGTTGTGGCTCGTGCCTGCGAAAGAAGAGCGTCGGCTTTTGAATTGGCATAGAGCGCGAGATTAAGGCCCGGATCATTCCTTTGGCTCGAATGCCAGAAGGCGAACAAGTCAGCCGAACGCCCCACGACCTCGCCGAACAATATCGCATCGTAATCACGCGGGCGCAAGGCAGTCGCATTGAATTCAGAAAGTGGGTAGATTTGAAGCGATACCTGGATGCCAGCCGCTCTCCAATCTTGCACAATGCGCTCCGCGGTTGCGACGAGCTCTGGTTCATCCGCGGTTGCGAGTTTTAGAGAAAGTGTCGTGTTTCCACCGGAAATGGACTTTCCTTTTCCGGACTTTTTTGTCCAGGCATTGGTCGAAGTCGAAAACGACCAACCACTCTTGAAGAGAATCGCACGCGCATTGTCGACGTACGCACCTGAATCGGGAGTAGATGTCCCAACCCGTGCTGCAATGAGGAGAGATGAGGCGGGTTTTTTCGACACAAGCGGCCCAAGAATCCCCGGAGGCACCGGTCCATCGAGCGTAGAGGCAAATCCGCCGAGCACGCTTTCAACGAGCGCGTGTTTGTCGATGCTCGCGTCGAGTGCTTTGCGCACCGAAGAGTCCGTAAGCGCTGAAAGGTGGTTTTGGTTGAAGAAAATGCCGAAAACGCGCGGGAGCGCTGATGTCACGACATTCTCATTTTTGCGCGCGAGGGATAGCAAATCGGAAGGCATAACGCCCGCGAGCGCATCGATTTGCCCGTTTGAAAATGCCTTGAGCACGGTGTCCTGATTGGGAAAGAAAAGGAGCGAGATGCGGGAGAGATACGGCTCACCGAGCGTGAATTGATCAAAAGGCGCAAGATCATAGCGCGTCGCAGCGCCGGTAGAGTCAGTTGTGACTTTCGCGACCTCGAAGGGGCCGCTCCCGACCGGGTGCGTATTCAATGACGCAAACGGAAATTCCTGCGGAGAAACTTTTTCCCATAGCGCTTTCGGGAGAATGCCGAGTGTTGTGTTGTCGATGAAGGGCGCATAAGCGTGCGGAAGCGTAAAGACAATCGTATGCGCATCGGGGGCCGCAACCGAGACGCCTTCCCAATCCGCCCGGTGCGTGCTTTTGATGTCCGGATTTTGTGCGAGCGCGATTGTGAAAAGCACATCAGCCGATGTCACGGGAGAGCCATTGTGGAAGCGCGCGCCGCTGCGCAGCGTAAAGGTATAGACCGTTCCATCTGCTGAAATATCGAAATGGTCTGCAAGATCGGGCACGTAGCTACCGTCGGGGCGCGCGCGCGTAAGTCCCGAATACACAAGCTCCGATAAATCCTGGTCCGCGCGTGAGAGCGCAATCAGCGGATTTACAAAACGTGCCGGACCCGTCTCGCCTTCGGTGATACTCCCGCCGCGCGTCGGTACCTGCACCGAGACAGTTTTATTGAGACCCGCGAGGATCATGAGTGTGGAAAGTGCGAGCAGCAATGTCAATATATAGAGAAGCATGCGTTCGCCCTCCGAGAATCGCTCCCACAGACTCTCGATGTGGGCAAGTAATTTCGCTTTGCGAAATCGAAGAAACGTGTTGCGCATCTCGGCTGCCCCCACGGGCAGCCGAGATGCTTCCGAGCGCTCACGTTGTCTCGCGATTTCCGAAGAGGGTTGTGTGTGTTCTATATCCGAATACTGATCCATTTCCATAGAAGGATCCCGCGCGCGGCTTAGACTAAAAGCGCGAAGAACCGAGACGCAGATGTACTAGCTTGCAAGCAGATTAATCAGTGCCGACAGGGCAAAGAGGACCGCGAGCGTTATTGTCGCATAGAAGAGCGTCTTCTCCAAGCCGCGCCTCGTGTGGAAACCGGAGCTGAAATTGTCAGCACCGAATGCGCCTCCCAAGCTCGCTCCTGTTCGCTGCAAGAGTATGCAGACCACAAGAAGAGCAGAGAGGACGATCTGCACGATCGGCAGAACGCCCAAGAGTTCCATGGCTGGATGGTATCAAAGGATACACGGAGAGTCAAATTGAAAATCAGTCATAGATGGAATGGTCGCCGACGGTATGGAGCCGGGCTTCTTGATCGGAAATCCATTCGAACATGATACGGTTCTTCCGATCGATCGAGAACGCGAAGAAACCGATATATTTTCCTTTTAGCTTATGCACCTTGAGCCTCTGATGATTATTTCTATTCCTGAAAAGCTCGATTCGTTTAAAGGCGGATTCTTGAAGTTTTGGAGAGAGTCTCTTCAGGTTTCGAAAGAATTCCGGCGTAAACCCCACTGTAATCATGGTGTTAGAACTTCTTAATCAATTCTCGTGGATTGCCATACAGGACTTTGCCTTCTCGGGCTTCTTGTAGGGAACGCTGGAGCGAAGCGTATACCTGATCTTCGGCGAGCGCGTCAATTCCGAGCCTGACCGCATGGGCCTTGTTAGCCGCTTTACCGCTTTTGACCAAGTCTTTGAGGAAGCGCTCTTGCTTAGGGGATATAGGGACAGATATAGTGACCATATTACTTTGTATTACCCGATATAATTAAATCATACACCTATTTCCCTGGAATGCAAGGGGAATTGAAGTAATGCGAGTTTTGACGCATAATGTTATCGGTCATTGAGTTTTTGAATGTGGCAACCAGAAAGGCAGGCAACAGATGCTTCCTCCTCGGAATCTAGTCGAGCTGGTCGGAAGCCTCTTAGGCATCTGTATCGTGGCAGGTGTACTCTGGGGCTTAGGCCTCATCGGTTAGAGCCACTGGCAGTGGAGCACTCGAACGTGCTCGCTGCCACATTCAAGGACTTATGCCAAGAGGGCTCAGTCTTTGACATTGCGCCTCCACTATATGTATAATCGCCTCTCTAAAGGAGGGAATAGGTCGCGCGCATTAGTAGTTAGCTGGAAAAAGTCATATGGCAAAAAATGTTAAAAGTGCGAAGAAAATGAAAGTCACGCCGCTTGCGGATCGGGTCCTGGTGAAGCCCTTTGAGGTGGCAGATGAGAAAACTCCGTCTGGCATCATCATTCCGGATACTGCAAAACAGGAAAAACCAGAACGAGGGCGTGTGGTCGCGGTGGGCGAAGGAAAGAGGAATGATCGTGGCGACGTCATGCCGCTTCGGGTCAAGATTGGCGACACGGTGATCTTTTCAAAATATGGATACGACGAAGTAAAGATCGACGATGAGAATTATTACATCATCGCCGAATCCGGCATTCTCGCCGTTATCAAATGAGTTTCCTAGTGGCTATTGGCTAATCCCTAACAACTATTCATATGGCAAAACAAGTACTTTTTGATGCAGACATCCGCTCCGCGCTCAAGCGCGGCGTCGACGTCGTTGCAAATGCGGTGAAAGTCACCATAGGTCCGCGAGGTCGCAATGTCGCGCTCGGGAAATCCTGGGGGGGTCCTACGATTACAAACGACGGCGTTTCTATTGCGAAGGAAATTGAGCTCGCTGACAAATTCGAGAATATGGGCGCGGCAATAGTGAAAGAAGTTGCGACTAAGACCAACGACAAGGCAGGAGATGGCACCACAACCGCAGTCGTTCTTACGCAGGCAATAGTGCATGAAGGCTTGAAGCGCACTGCGCTCGGGGCAAACGCGATGATGGTGCGACGGGGTATCGAAGCAGCCGCCAAAGACGCCGTCGAGGAATTGAAAAAGATCGCTCGCGAAATCAAAGGCAAGAACGACATCCGGCAGGTCGCATCGATTGCGGCGGAGTCCGAGGAACTTGGCACTACCATTGCGGAGACTGTTGAAAAGGTTGGCAAGGACGGCGTTGTCACCGTCGAGGAATCGCAGTCGCTCGGTATCGAGGCGGATTTTGTCGAAGGCATGGAGTTCGACAAAGGGTACGTCTCGGCATACATGATAACGAACGCCGATCGCATGGAAGCGGAAGTCAAAGACGCGACGATATTCGTCACCGACAAGAAAATCTCGACGGTCAAAGATATCTTGCCGATACTCGAGAAAGTCGCGCAAAGCGGCAAGCGCGATCTGGTCATCATCGCAGACGATGTCGATGGCGAGGCGCTCACGACATTTGTGGTCAATAAATTGAAGGGAGTATTTAACGTGCTCGCTGTGAAGGCCCCGGGCTATGGTGATAGAAAGAAGGAGATGCTCGCAGATATTGCAACGACGGTGGGAGGTCAGCTCGTCTCCGATGATCTCGGTATCAAGATAGAGAATGTGGAATCGAATATGCTCGGCCGCGCGAATCGCGTGGTTGCCACCAAGGACTCGACCGTGATCGTGGGTGGTAAGGGCAAGAAGGCAGACATTGCCGAGCGCGTGGCAAGCCTGCGCAAACAACTCGAGAACACGGATTCAAAATTCGACAAGGAGAAACTCGAGGAGCGCATCGCAAAGCTCTCCGGGGGTGTTGCCATTATTCGCGTCGGTGCTGCGACGGAGACCGAAATGAAATATTTGAAAGATAAAATTGAAGACGCGGTCAATGCCACCAAAGCTGCTATTGCCGAAGGAATAGTCCCGGGCGGAGGCGCAGCACTCGCAAAAGTTGCCGAGAAGCTCGGCAAAAGGCTGGATGCAAAAGCGCACGATGAGTACACCATAGGCTACCGGATTCTTCTCGCGTCCTTGAATGCGCCGCTTCTGCAGATCGCGAAAAATGCTGGGCGCGAAGACGGAGCGGTCATTTTGAAGGAAGTTGTTTCCAAAGGGGGCTCATGGGGCTTTGATGCTTCGAGCGAAACTCCAGAAGACTCGATGGTGGATATGTATGACGCGGGCATCATTGATCCGGTGAAAGTGACGCGATCCGGTGTCGAGAATGCGGCATCAGCGGCGGCGGTCTTGCTCACCACTGAAGCAGCGGTCGCGGATATTCCTGAAGACAAGAATCCGCCAGCTGGCGGACGAGGTGGAATGCCCGACATGGAATAATGGTACGATAGAGGAATGCCGAAGTTCGGTCTTCTTATCGTTTTCGTTCTTTTTATTTTTCCTGCCGTTGTTTTTGCGGAGAATACCGAAGCCGATCAGCAGTGTCCGCCGGGCGGCACTGTCGGGCAGCCGTGCAAGGATACGACCAATGGCTATGTGACGAGCGGCCATTGCACGCACATCAATATATGTAAGGCTGATAGTTGGAACAAGAATCCGCCAAAAGGTTGCGGCAGCTCCGGCAACATTTACGCGCCGACTGCCGACTGCCCGAAGGGCCCCGTGATCCCAAATGGCACAAAGCCTCCGCCGTCGGTGGGCATGACACCTACTTCCACTCCCTCAAGTGGCGCGACAATCTCTTCTGATCTCTTTGGTCAGGCGTTCTCGACAACGACCGGAAATTTTTATATGCCATCCAATACGGTCTCAACGACGAGTGAAAACGGCATCGAATTTTTCATAAGCGGCAATGAAAAGCTGCCCGGGGGAACGGCGCTCACGCCGGAGCCTCCTCCACCTCCTCCGAGAAGCGCTCTTGGCTCTCCCGTAGGGCTCGCGCCCGGGGGGAATCCCAAAGCCGCGGAAGGCTATGCGCCAACCTACGGCGGGTTTGCGCCGAGCCCGGTATCATTTGCACTTCCGCCGGGACAGAGTGCTTCGCAAGGATCCGACTTCAGGCAATTTGTGCAAAATGCAGTAAATGCGCTCACTGTGCATCTTGTCGACAGTTTAATGCGGCTTACGGGCGCGGGAAATGTCGAACTTGTTCCAGCTGGAATATCCGCGCTCGCGGTGATCACGCCAGCGCAAAGTCTGTACGAGCAAGCGAATGGCGCAGATCTTTCACCGTATGTCGTACCCAATTGGAACGCGCGGGTCGCAACTACGTTTCCCGGTATTGAGGCAACTCCGAGGCAGCGTTTCCAAGATGCGTTTTCGGCCCTCAAAGCAGATATATATGCGTTCGTCCAGAAATTATTTTTGTCATTCGGGCTATGAATCGTTTTCTCATTGTTGCGGCACTCCTTCTGCTTTCGCCTTTGTTCACGCATGCGGCAGAATCTCCAATAAAGGATTGTCGGGTGAAAGCAAATGACGACTCGTATATGTATGAAGGCAAGCTGTGTGCGGGCGCTCTCTCCACGCAGGGCACCTGCAAAAGCGGCGCATGCGTGCTCGATTCCAAAGACGTTGTTCCGATTGATTCGAGCGGAGCGATGATTCCGCAACCACAGGTGCCACTCGCGCAGCCGGTAGATATGCCGACACCTGGGCTTGGCGTATCAATTCTCGATGCGGCGCTTCAGCAGCCATTTGAACAAGCGTTTGGTCCAGGCTCGCACTCGGTCGACCAAGCGCGTATTGATTCAGCTGCACAGCGCCTGCAAGAAGCGTTCGATCGCTTGCAAAATGACCCCGCGAATTACTCGACGCATTTTGACGAAGTACGTGCCGCGCAAGAAGACCTCGCGCGCGCGAAACGTCTTATGGATAATCCCGCGCCCGCGCTCAAAGACTATATCCGTGAATTCATCGCGCCGAGGATCACGCCGACGGAACTTGTGCCTGGCGGGGAGAAAGCGCCCGTCCGTCTCTACGAATGGATCAACAATTTCGGATCTACCTTTGGTGCGACGCAGGTGGCCGAGAATCCTTCTGGGGCGACGCTCACAGATGTCTCTCCTGCCGCGCCTACCTTTGAAGAGAGGTACAATGATTTTCTAGCAAGATTAGATCAACTCGACAAAAGTGCGGCGGAGACGGAGAAGACTTTGTTAGAATATCAAAAACGACTCGAAGCAGAAATACGCGGACTCGACAAGATGATCGCATTATTCCCGCGAAGTGGCGGGACACCTCCGACTCCCGCGTGGCTCGATACTCTCGACAAGCTTCTGGGGATTGGTCCTAGCGCGCCACTTCCTACGATTCCGCTTCTCGACCAACTTACGCGCAATCTCTCCCTTGTGCCGGGCGCCAGTGCGCCCAGCGCGCCGCCACAATTGCCTACGCCATTTGAACTCGGGCCGGCATTTTCCGTCGAAGGCCTAACGTTTTCGCCGCCGCTTCTCGTTCAGTCATTGTTTTCTTCGAGTCCTCCCGCATCTGTGCCAGATACGGTTGTATTGCAACAGCTACCATGGACAGGCGAGACCAATCTCACGGAAGCCGATCTGCAGGCAATGCTTGATGCGGAGAAAAAGAATCTCCCCCTTCCACCAATCGCCAATTCAAAATTCTCATCGAGTCCTCCGCAGATGCTTCCTCCTACGGTCGCATTTACGCCTCTTCCAAATCCCGCACCGATCCCGACGATCGTGGCGGTACCTCTCCCGAGTCCAATTGAGACAGCAAGTCCTGCCCCTTCATACTCAACATCTCTTCCGAGTCCTTCCGCAATCGGCACCTCGCTGGGCGGTACAATGAATTGGATTCCGTTTCTCACGGCACTGCTTAATTTCTACAATGCGCTTAACGGATGGTTTGCAACCCTTGTCTCACAGCCAAGCCGATCCATGCCCCCGGCACCAATCACCCCGAAACCCATCTCGACCTCGACTCCCGCCACTTCGACTCCATCGCAAGCGCGCTAGCAGTAGCCGGAATAAATCTGTGAATTGCAGACGTCACCGGGCGCGATATAATTCAAAATAGAAGTTTTTGGAGGCTCAAAAGCGCCGCGCGTGGCGTTGCCAAAAAACTGATTGGTTCCAGCCGAAATGTAGGACACCCGATGTCCTACATTTCTATGGTTCTGCTTTTGCCTGCGATAATGGGAGACGAAATGATCCGTGCGATCTCTTTCTCTTGACGCTTTGGAGCGCCGAGTACGCTCGAGAGCAGCGATGTTTCGATCACGGATGGAAAATTCTTCATACCCATATAATCTTGAAAACTGCTCCAGCGATACGCGTGAAGTTGCGTAATCGCTTTTTTAATGTCTTTTACTATGCCTTGGCGCCATGCTGGCATTGAGAGATCGAGGGGATTGAGGTGGATATAGAAGGGCATATAGAGGAAATGCGCGTCGCGCTCGATTCTTTTCTTGCGATACGTTCCTTGCCAGAGATACCCCGTTCGGCTGTATTTCTCATTGAAGAATCTGGCGTATCCCATCCCGAGTTTTTGTGCGAACAAGGATATATTTGCAGCGTCATCGTCTGTGGCCGATATGAGCAGGTGGTAGTGATTGGGCATAAGGCACCAAGCGTGGATTTTCACAAGAGGCTCCCGAATATGTCCGGCAGGATATGTATTCCCCCTTGAATGTAGCAAATAATTCGGCGCGGTTTTACGATCATTAAAGACATACAATCCATGCACGAAGCGTGCCCGATCTCCATCGTCCAAGAAAACAGTACGCTTTTCAACACCGCGATTGTAGATGTGATAGAGCGTCATCAGAGCATTGTAATGTAGGACACCCGATGTCCTACATGGAGATGGGGATAATGAGAAATTTCGAGACAGCAGAACGGGTAAAATGTAGGACATCGGGTGTCCTACATTTGAGTGGCTATGTGGTTATGTGGAGCGTGAGGCGGGGCAAAAGATACGTCGGCGACAGTTTCCCACAATTCTTCCCGATTTGTGCGATTTTTGCCTCAAAACCGAGGTAAAATTACACCACCGCTATGTCCGCATTCAGGGGCTTCTTTGTACGCGTATTTTTTGTCCCACTTCTTACGTTTTCGTTTGTCGGCGCACCAGTCTTACAACCGATTTCTCTGGGGGCGCAACTAATACTGAAGCCTTCGGTCGCGCACGCGCAAGCAGTGGGCGCGGGCTGTGAACCTATTAAAGACAAAGACGGTAAGGTTACCGGTGCCAAGAACGTATCATGCAAAGGGAAATGCATTGTCGATAAGGAGAAGGCGATATGTAAGCTCGACGACAAGAATATTGTGCCAACGACCAAAGACGGCCAGCCAATCGAGGTCAAGAAACTTCAGAGCGATTATGACGCGGCCAAGAAACAAGCTGATGAATTGAACACCAAGTGGAATGATTCGACAGATCCTACGAATCCAGATTTTAAAGATCCCACTCTTGGTAAAGAAGCCGAAGCAGCCGGCGCAAAAGCACTTGAGGCGAAGATGAAACTTGAATCTGCGCTCTCGCAGATAGAGGCAATTGCTAATCCTCCCGATCCAACAATAACAAAACCAACAAGGCCAAATCTTCGTTTCGGACCTGGTACACCACTACCTGGAAGTAATGGGGCGGTAATTCTCACCCCTCCAAATCCTGGTGACTTGCCAGCTTCGGGCGGTAACCCGAATGACAATGGCGCTCCGCTTGGGACTTCTCCATTGACCGGATTCGGCGCGGATACACCGGCACCGAATAGAAGTGTTCTTGATTCGATGGAAATTCAAGATTATTGGCAAAAGGCAGAGGAAGGACTGAAAGCAGCCGCCGACAAAGTATCTAACGCGCTCACTAATCTTTCAGACAAAGCTCTCGCTGCGTATGACAGCTTCTATTCGCCTAAAGATGCGCCGCGATATCCGTATCTTGCAGACGACGGGATTTTCTATAAAGACAGCATGAAGACCGAGATTGCGACGAAAGAGCAGATGGACATGCTCAAGTGGTCTCCGACGGGCAAAAGTGAATCATTCGCGTCAAAGGAACTTACCGAAGAAGATGTAGCAAAGAGTAAATTAAAAGGATTGCAATACGGACGCCAGGAGGCGTACGGCGGTTTGCAGAGTGCGAGAGAGGATCTAGAAGGTGGGTACGACAAAAGCGCTGATGGAAAATATACGTGTACGTTCAAAGCACAATGCGAACAGCTCAACGCAGATATCGCCGCGTACAACGATGCGCTCAAGAAAGCGCTCGAGGCTGACAGTTCGTACATGGATTATTACAGTTCGCTTCCGCCTGCGCTCGCGAGCGACCTATCACAGCAAGGCGGCACGGGACAAAGCGGTCCGCCTGCACCGATTGATCCAAATGCCGTCGATCCGCAGTTGAAACCACTGGTCGAGGCATTGAATAGCGGCGATATTGCGAAGGCCCAGGAAGTAATGAAGCAGTTGGGACCTCTCTCGCAAGACGTGCAGGAATATCTCGGCCGCACACTTGCGGCCAACGGCATCAATATAGATCCCAATACAAAGGAACTCGTTGCGCCAATATACGCAAATCCCGATTGGGCCAAGCAGCTCGCCATTGGCCAAGAATTTCAGAACGAGCTCGGACAAATATCTCGCGTCGCTAGTGACCAACTCATCGGTGCCGCGTATGCGCAAGCGCAAGAACAGGCGCGGCTTGCGGAGGCGCAGGCAAAAGCAGCAGCGTTGACAGAGGCAGACGTGGCTCTCACCGATCGCGCATCATTACAAGCTGATCAAGAAAAAGAATTTCTGCAGGCAAGGATAGATAAGAACAATGAAATCATAAAAACACTTGCACAAAACAGACTTGTACCGGACCCGAATAATCCGGGGAAGACAATAACAGCGAAAGCGCTCGAAAATAGGCTCACGGCGCAAAATAATGCGGCGCAAGCTCGGATCGAGGCGCTTGATGCAATGTCTGCGATCATCAATTCAAACGATCCGCTTTCGGATTATGTTGCAGAGAAATATCTTCAGGCGGACAATCTGCCCGTCCAGGAAGATCCCCAGGGACTATATGCAACGCAGACGAAATTCGGGAAGGATCAGATGTTAAAACAAATACAGGCGATCGAAGAAGAAGAACGCCGGCTTGAAGTCCTCCAGAGTCGGACGGGCGATGTATTTTCAGGACCTTCAAGAGCGGCGCTCGCAGATCAACAAGCGCGCATTGATGCGGCGCGTCAGATTCTTTCGGAAGTCGTAGATGCAACACCATACAGTGCGGAGACTCAACATGCACTAGATAGATTTTCTGGAAATGGAAATTGGTATGAACGCGCTCTTGATTCAATGAGCGCCAAGATACAGGACCTCATGGCCTTCAATCGTGATTTGTCAGGCGGTACAAGTGCTGTATTGGGATTTGGCGCAAATTTGGCCGAAACCGCAGTTCGTGATTTGGGAATTGTGACGTTCAATCCCACAGCACAAGATGTCGTAGGAGCTCTTGGATCCATCAGCACCGATCAGAGCTTGACGTACGGCATCGCATTTGGAAATACCGTACTCAACGGAGTAATCGTCGGTCAAGTCGGACTCGGTATAGCTCGAGGCATCGGGACGGCCATCGAAGCCACGAGTATTCTGCGATTTGGAAACGACAGTCTTGGGGCACTGCCCGGAGTTTCTCGTTTGGCCGATGGAAGCTATGTATTGGCGACGGACTATGTTCGCGTTGAATCTTCGTTGTCGCGCAGCCTTCTCGCAGCGAAATTCGATGAAGTTAAATTGACAGCGCAAGAAGCGTTGGTAGAAGCGGGATATACCCCCGAGAGAGCACAAGCGCTTGTGCGCGACGGAGCAGAAGGTCGCCCCCTTCCGAGCGCCGCAGACCGGGTTGGACTACTCGAGGCAGGTGTACCTCCAGAACAGGCGGCTCGGATGATAGCGGATGATGCGGGAGCCCTGCGCCAAGCGCTACTAGAAACCGGAGTTCCACCGGAAGGTCTAGTGTCACTGAACAACAGTCTCAAAGGCGTTGCTCCGGTAAATGAAGCGCGACTCGCTGCGATAGCTAAAGAGGCGGAAGCGGTAAGCCCCAAACTTAAATTCGATCCAGATACAGGCAAGGTTTTGAATCCACAAACAGAGGCGGAGACCCTCAAACAGCTTGAAAAAGCGACGGGGATGAAATTCGCAGACCCAGAACTTACACGACTGGAAATAGCGCAGCGTGCCGCGGAGCGTCTCGAAGGTACCGGAATCAATTTCAAAACAGGGCAGGAGATGGCGCTCACGCAGACCACGCGAGGAGGAGGTGTCACTCTTGCGCTCGGTGAAGGGAAAACGGTGGTCACGTTAGCTGATCGTATATATACCTACTTAACGGATCCAAAAGCAAACTGGATGCTCATGGCACCGGTTAACGACTTAAAGAAATTCGGCGGGCTCTACGGAGACCAACTTGCAGGACTTGGCTCTAAGACTCTTCTCGTGACGAACGACGAGAAATTACTCGGCTCGACTGCACCAGGATTCAAAGCCGTATCGTTCGAGAATTTTCCTGCAGAGCTAAAAAGCAATCCTGGTGCCACAGTGCTTTTGTCGGCAGAAGAATTCGGACATCTGAAAAGTTTGATCACGCTTGAAGGCGGAGCAGGCGACCTCACGAAATTGCTGCGAACCATCAGGAATGTTGTCATTGATGAGGCGCACAGGCTTGCAGGAAGCAATGTCGCGTCTGTTATCGGCAATGAGGCGCGAGTCGTCACATATGCAGAGCGTTCGGCATTACGTGCGGATGAATTTCTCGGCGCTATCGGAGCCAAAGCCGAACCTGGAACTGTTCTTGCTGAGGACAGATTAGTCGCGAATCCGGATATCGTGCGGAGACTTGAGGGAGATCTGCCGTCAGGAAGGGTCTCGACGGATTTAAAAGCGGCGCTCGCTGATGATCCTGCGGCGTTTCAGCAGAACCCAAATAGGATGTATCTCGTTCCTGAAACGGGAGATGGAATCATTGGCACTCCGATCATGAATGATGCATTCAAGCAGTGGATTCGGGATAGTCTCAAGATGGATCCGACGGATCCGATGATAGCCAACGTATTGAAAACGATGGAGTGGACTGCAGGCAAAGACTACGCGATCATAGACGGTTCCGGTAAGGCAATAACGACACGAACAGCTTCAAATCTGGGAGAAGCGAAGGTCGTAACGATGGATCCAACTCGCGGACCGCAGGCCAATATGCGATTCAGCGAGCCAGAGATCTCCATCACTGCACAACTGAAACACGGATTAACAGATTCTGCCGTGGAAGTAACGCAGATTGCTGCGGAAACTCCTCTTACGCAACTATTCCGCGTTATGCAGGGTGAATCGGGGCCACCGCGCGTGGGGGCGCTTTCGGCAACACTCGACGGTCTCGAAAAATTGGTCGAAGCGGGCGTACCGATCGATGGCATCCTGCATGTAAGTCCGTCTCGTCTAAACGTCGCCTCTTTCAAGACTCTCGATTCTGCGGCAGAAGGCAGAGCATTGTTGTTCGATAACTTGGCAAAACAACCGAATGCTTCACCGTTATTGCCGAAAGATGTGTCCTTCTCTGAAGCTCAAAGACTTTCGAATACTCATTCATTCGGGTACGCGACTGATCCTGTCGAATTTGCGCGTCTGGAAAAGGCTTTCAACGAAGCGTCAGCCGCTGGCGGACCACTTGAAGGATATCAATTCGTGAAATATCAGAACGGTGTTGTTTACAAGAACGGGTTTGAGGTTGGGACCGACCCGAATGCCGTCGTTAAGAATTTATATAAAGAATCCCCGACGTTCGTTCTTTCTGATGCGGCGGGCACGAATGGCATCAATAATCAGGCCAAAGGACTTGGCGTACGATTCGGGATCGGGAGCGGAGAAGACCTGGCCCAGAACGTCGGACGGTTATCGCGCACGAGTTCACTTCCAGGCGGTGGGAGATGGGAAAGCGAATTTTTCGTCGTGAGAGATGAATCCGCCCTAACAAAGCAACTTACAGGCTCGCTGCGTGCGGAAAATGCAGATTCGATGCTGATCGCGC
This sequence comes from Candidatus Kaiserbacteria bacterium, assembly GCA_016217975.1. Lineage (GTDB taxonomy): Bacteria > Patescibacteriota > Minisyncoccia > Phycocordibacterales > UBA2100 > UBA10103. The sequence goes on from JACRFH010000051.1 coordinate 25,604, forward strand.
TCAAAGCGAGCGGGGGCGATGATATGCTCGGCGCGAGTCTTTTTGAAAAAGCACAGACAAAGGGTCTCGGAGCGCTTAGCGGAGAAGAACAAGTTGCACTCCTCGCGAAAATCACTGATGCGGAACGCTTGAGCAATATCACCAATAACGCAATATCACAGGGAGCGATTGCGACGAGAATCACGAATCCCGTTAAAGGAATGTTGGAGAGTGCGGCAATAACGGGAGAGGCACAAAGTTTTGCCGAAAGGATGTATCTCGACGCTATTGCGCGCAAGCCCGCACCGGTAGACTTATCTTTGAATCCCAGTGGCGGACGTTTAACAAACGATTCCTATTTCAACGCCGGATTCAAGGCATGGGACGCACAAGCTGCACAGTTCGTTGAAAAATGGGAAGGATTGCTTGCAAAAGAAAGTGGCGCAACGCAAACCGCCTTAAAACCTGCATTTGATGCATGGAAAGAACGGTTGGCCGAAGCTGCAGCGAAGCCGTATGCCGAGGCCGTGCCGCTTAGGGGAACATTTGCAGCCGCCTCACCTCTTGAATCGATGGGAATTGCTAAGACGCTTTCTGAAGCAGTAATTCCGCCGACGCTTTCAATACAGCCAACTGCCGTTGCGACACTCGGTAAAGATTTTGCTGCGCTTTTAGCTGATGCGCGCGCAGGAGCCTTGACGTCTGGCCGCATTGAGGCCGAACTTGCTGCGGCGCGTAGAACACTTAGTACCGACCCCACTCTCACTGCAGCCGCAAAGGCAGCTGCAGGCGTCGCCGACGCGCCATTTGCTCTCAAGTTTGCAGGAGCGGGTGATCTTGCTGCGGCAATGGGGATGGTAAATGCGGCAGTCGCTGCATACGAGCAAAATCTTACTGCTGCTCAACAAGCGGTAACCGCACTCCAGGGCGCGTCAAGTTTCGACACCGAGCTTCAGCAGCAGCAGCTTCAAAATCTCCAACAAGCGTTGAATGGTCTTGCACAAGCAGGCTCTACTCCATCCGAATTCAAAGGTCTTTCTCTGACTCCAACAACGGATCTTTCGAAAGCTGATATTCCTGTACTCACGAACGATGTTCTTGCGCAAGTTGGTGAAAATAAGACCCGACTTGCCACCAGCAAGTTGCCACTCCCCGGGATAGTGCGATTGGGAATGCGAGGGGATGCTGACACAAGTGCGCGACAAGCGAGCCCCGTTACTGCAGTATCCGGTCCGGCAAAGCTTGCGGCTGCGCAACGCAAGCCACCAGCGGGTACGCTGGCGCCGGCATCAGCTCCGGCGCCACTCGCGAATACCTATTTTGTGCCGACTGCGGCGCAGGCGGCAATTCCGACGGCGGTTAATCCAGGGACGTGGAATCCGGTAAGCGCGAGCAAATGGAGTGCGGCTGATTGGAGTTCGCGTATTGCGGCGGTGAAGCAGGTTGCGCAGACAACGCCGGGGCCGGTGGGTGCTGCTTATGCTTCGGCGCAAGCGAATCTTGAAAGCGCAAGGAGATGGTCTCCGTCGGGAAATATTTTCGCAAAGGTGTTTGCCACAGTAATGAGTCCAATCGCCGATATCAGAATCACTCAAGCGGCGCAAGACATCAGGACCGCGCAATCGCTCTCAACTCCCGTATCCGAGCAGCTTGATCCAAGCACCTGGAGCGACAACGCGCGCGATTGGTCGCCTGCGCAATTTGCGGTCCGCATCGCAGAAATGACGCAGCTCGCCGCCACCTATAACGACAAAAAATCTACCGCATACAATTCAAAACTCGGGCCTGCATTTGCGGCTGCAAATGATGCACTCAAGGCCGCGCAAGCGAAGAGAGGCAGTATTCTCGCCAAGACCCTTGATCTTGCCAAACGTCTGATTCCTGTTCTTGGTAATTCGGCAGACAATGACATTACAAAAGCTGGCGACGCAATGCGCACGGCGGAAAATATCGCCTTTGTTCAAAATATTGCTTTCGCCCCAACGCCGGCAACCTCTCCAAAAGATACGGGCGCGATCGCAAAAGACACGCCGCTTGCGTCAAGGACGCCAGCTACGAAGGTTACGACGGATAAGATTAAAATCGTACAAAACTATGTAGATGCGGTGCAGGCGCTTGCCGATGCCAATAAGCGAGAGACGGCATCCAACGCGCCGTCCTTCTCCAATCTCTTCAATCTGACTGCAGCGCAGCGCAAAGCAACCGCAGCTAAAATAGAAAAAGGTGTCGAGAAGGAGCGCATACTGCTCGCGGCCGCACGAGCTGATCTTGCACAATTTGGATATGAACCATTTGAAGATATAAAAGGAGCAAAGGGTATCATCAATTCAAAGGGCGAAGTACTTGCGAGGTCAACAACTCCCAGTGGAATCATGGTGGTCGTCGCGACGTTCGACACTCTCGTAGCCAATCCGCTAGGCAACACGACGTTCACCTTCGAGTCTGATGCGATTCAGGCATATCGCGATGCCGTGCAGAAACAGATAGATGCAGGTGATGATGAAGCTGCGAGCTTGACTGCTGAAGCGGATCAGAATGTCGCACTTAATTATCTAGAGAAAAAAGGATCATCACTGACGGATGCAAGAGCAAGAGCATGGGTGGATGCAAAGCAAGCGTCAGCGCGCGCAGACAAAGCAGCAATTGATGCGCTCAATACCTACGGTGCGGGATCGTTGCAACTTAAGGCGGCGGACGACGCTGCCGACGCCGCGAAGCAGGCGCAAAAAGATGCGCTCTCAAATCTTGCGTACAACGAACCGAAGGGATGGGCTCAATACTTCCGCCGAGCCGCTGCATTTTCGGTACCGCTAGGCGGACTTCTGCTCGGCGCACTCGCGTTTGATCCTACCGGCGTCGGCGGCGCGACGCTTGCAGTCGCAAGTTTCTTCGGTTTTGGAGCGAGACTTTCCGATGGAACAGAAGTTGTACAGCCATCAGTTGGTCGTCCATATCGGGTTGCTGCAGACCTGACGCAGTCCCAACAAGCACAATTAAAATCTCGGCTTGAAGAACATCGCAATGTTGCGCGGTCTGCCCAACCGTCGGAACTCAAGCAGAAACTGGCCGGTCTCGTAAATACGATTCTCGGCAAAGAATTTAATAGGCTTGGTTTACGTGATGCAGAAGGTAATTCGCTTTTCCTGCCGCTGCAGGCAAACGAAATAGGCGGCATATCGATCAATAGTTCTGCGAGCTATGATCCGCTTCCAGATAAGATCGCGATACGAGATTTCGAATCAATCGCGCAAGCTCCGCGGCGATTCAAGACCCTCCTGCATGAAGCGATCCATCAAACAGGTGCCACGACGCTTACGTGGGGAAGTTTGATGGGTATTGGTGAGCCCGGACCGAAAGATATACGGAGTGGATATGACCCGACGTACAGTCGCAGCTTCAACGAAGGGCTCGTTGATAGCACCGCCGAGAGACTTATCCGCGAGAACGCAGCATTGCTTGCCAGTGCGTTTCCAGGGACCACTGTAGAACAATGGCAACAATTCAACTCTTCCACTTATGACGACGAACGTGCGTTCAATGCGAAATTCAATCAGGCAATTGGTGCGGCGCAAGGGAAAAGTGCAGCAGAAGCGCGAGACGACATATTCCGTGGGTATGTGAAAGGCGACGATGCGCCCATACGGCAAGCCGAGACCGTATTTGGGAAGGGGACTCTCGCAATACTGCGCGATATGCGTCTCAATACATCGGACCAAGTCAGCAATATCAATGCATATTTCTTTTCGAATAATGCTGCAGAACGTCAACTTGCAGCGCAAAATCTTGCCAATGCTCGTACGTCTCTCTTTGCCGGGCTGACTTCTGCGCAAACCGATCAGGCTCTCCAGAATATAGATGTCGCTATCGATGCCACAGATCGCGAAGTGCAATCTGAAATGACGAATTTGAAGGACCAACTTAGCCGAGCTGTGAGCGGCGCATCCGCGAATGATCCGCAGGTCAACGATCTGCTAAAGAAGGTAAGTCTCCTCAATGCATACGTTGCCGCAGAAGCACAAGCGCAAGAACTTGCAGCGAATACCAAGGTTCAACCTCCCCAACCTCCACAGCCTTCGCAAAATGCTACGGCGGGCACAGCGCCCGCGGCTACGGCGGGCACAGCGCAAACGGCGCCAGCTGCGCAAGGAATCGCACAGGGGAATCCATTTCCGCTCCCGAGCTTTATCAGCAATAGAATTCAAAACACGAATTGGGTGAAGCGACTTCCACAAGCAATTGTCGTAGGAGCAACTGTTGCGGTCGGTGCTGTGGCCTACTTTGCGGCGGCACAACTCGGTGTGCCACTTCCAGGTCATTGGGGGACTCAAGCGTATCTCGACACCGTCTGGCACGGCATCGGCACCGGCATTATCGCCGGCACTACGGCTCTTGGTGTAACCGCTGTGTTGTCGGCCGGCACATACTTCTGGAATGGGCTAAAGGGCACGCCCAATGCTCCGCCGGCGACAGTTGCCGAGACAGAGCAGCAGCTTCCTTCCAACCGCACCAATTTGATAACGCAGCTAGGTGTCGGCGCTGTGACAATCGGCCTTGCGCTTTGGGGCGCCCCCCTTCTCGCAGTTCTGCCAGTCGCAGTGGGCGGGTCCATTGCGGTCTCGTATATGAGCGGGAATGCCGTGCGCAGTGTCCCCAACCCTCAAGACAATACGACGATCACGGAGAATCGTGGAACGCTGTTCGGAACCGTTGCTGCAAAATTCCCCGGATCGCTCGCGCAGTTTTTCGCAAGGTTTCCTTTCATTGGCCAAGCAGCCGTAGCATCGTCTGCCGCTGTCACGGGCGTTTTGGGACTTAATCCAATCCTTGGCCCCGCGACGATTTATGCGAGCATATATTTCTTCCGACCTGTCGTCTTGGCCATACTTTCCACATATACGGGGCAGAAACTTGCGCTAGGGGTTGAGACATTCGGGTTGCGAACGGTGCAATTCCTGACCGGCTCAAGGGATCTCACGTTCTTCGGATATTCTTTCCCGAAAATTTCTTTCGGTCTGCGCACTGCCGGGCAAATTGCGCTCGCTCGCGCGCTTTCAATACCGCTCTTCTCTCTCCCAATCGGCGCGCTCTCCAACGTCACCGGCACGACTGCATACATCAATACTATTCGCGGCGGCGTCTCGGTGGTACCACCAAACGTAGCGACCCTTGCGCTTGATATAGCGAAGGGGAAAGTCACCAACTTGGACGCGCTCACGTCGCGCGTCGCAAGTCTCGGGACAAGAAGCCCGGCATCTCCGCAGCCTGCGCCGGGTCAGCAAGAAATTCCGATAGCATCTGGCGCAGCACCACTTCCTGGAATTGTAGTAGTTGAAACTCCGGCTCCAGTTCCAACGACTGGCGCTGGCGGTCCGCCTCCGCCAGACGCAACGGCTCCAAAGGTAACGCCGGTTGTGGCCGCAGGAGCGGTTCTCACCGCCGCACTCGACCAGTTAAAGGCTGCCGAAAAAGCAATTGATGATTTCAGGCAAGACCAAGAAATGCAAGATCTGCTTAGGAGTAATCCCACGGAAGGTCAGCGCAGGTTTGACGCATTACTAGCTGGGAAAGATAAGGCAAGAACAGATCTCGCGACAGCAGTGCCGCTATCTCAAATTCTCGCGGCAACAAAAGCATCAGATCTACCCGTTGGAAACGAGGGAATCATGCAGTATCCGATCAATCAAGATCTGCGAGTCAATGTAATGTCTGATTTGAGGATCGTTGATGTTTCTGATCCGAGTCATCCTATCGTAAAACAAGTACTCGGTGGGAAGACCGTTGCAGATGTTGTGAAAGAATTCGGATCGTCTCCCGCGACTAAAGGTACACCGATTGCCGTAAACACGCCTCCGGCGGCTTTGCCGACGCCCCAAAAAACGTCACCCGAGGCCCAGTGTGTGACGGCCGACACGAAGTTGCGCCGCCGCAAATTGAAAAAAGGAGAAAAAGGCGCGGACAAAGATGGCTACATCTACGACGACGTGATGATCAAAGACATCGTCCCGGGCGACGAGATTGCCTCTATGGATCCGATCTCGGGAGTACTTGTGTACTCGCGCGTGAATGCGCTCATCAACAAGGGTGTACAAACGATCTATCAGCTCACTACCCAGTCGAATCGACGCATCCGCACGACCGATGCACACCCGTACTTCGTGCGGACGAAATATGACACCGGTGCGAAGGCTCGGGAAATTCAGAAACTGTACCGGTTTGAGGTGGATATGTCGATGAAGATCGAAAATTATAGTGCTGATTCGATCATTGCGATTGCGAACACCGAACAGTCATTTACGATTGAAGTATCGCGCAAGGTCAAACAGACACTTCGTGATCGTACGCGCCATTTAAACAAATCGAAGCGATTTCTCCCTGCAGTGTTCGCGCTTGGAATAGTCGAAGCGTTAAGAAATATGGAAACGCGCGTTCACGAACTCGTGATCGACACAGATTACCTTACGTACGACGCCCTTATTACACGCATTATCCACGAATTCTTCCCGACGATCCATCTCTCATTCGATCAGGTCGGCAAGCACTCTACTGCGCACCTCGCGGCATACAAAGTACATAAGAACAAAAAAGCCGCGGACATGGTCGCGGCTATCGAAAGCTTCTCCATCAAAACAGAAAACGCCCTTAGAGCTACCTTCAGTTCAAACCTTTCGGCAGAACCTCCCGTTGGCCCACAGGCGTCATCTGATATGGCAAAGGTACACGAACAAGATGAAATTGTCAAGAAGGGGGAGTGGACAATCGTTAAGGAGATTCGTGAAGGACAGATGATCGCGGTCACGTATGGCAATCGCGTGGTGTGGGAAAAAATCGTGAAGATCGACAAGCAAGCCCCCGAGCGTGTCTACGACATCGAAATCGAAGGCACGCATAATTTCATAGGGAACGACATCGTCGCGCACAATACGCAGGTGGGAAGCACCCCGGCAGTTTCCCTCAATCAGCCCCAACCCGGAGAATTCGATTCCATCGCCGCGAATCCTCCGATCGTTAAAGCTGGTCCTGTCGCGAGCGCGATTCTCGATCAGTCGCAAGTTCAGTCGGACGAACAGAAAGCTCTCGCGATTTTCAACGCTAACTTCAAATCATGGAGTAATTTCTTTATATCGCATAAAGACCAATTACAGGATATTGCAAGTCAACTCGATGCGCAGAATCTCAATAACACAATCATCGCCTCATCGATTAATTACGCGATAAAGTCAGGCAGTCTCTTGCAGGACACGCTACAGCGGGGCATTGTCGCGTCGAATGATTTTTCGACTCGAAAAGTTACTGCAGAACAGATGCAAGAACTTAAAGCGCTTGCGTTGTATGTCATAGGAGCGGAGCCGCGGCCTGAATTCGTAAATCTCCGATGGTATCAGCCGCAAACGGTTGCGAGGCAACTCGAACCAACACTTGCGGATCTCGACAGACAAGGACTAGGAAATACCCTGACAGCAAGGGCCATTGCCGATGCTATACAAGCGTCACTTTTGGGTCGGGAGACGAGACCTGATCTCGCTGACGCAAAAGCACTAGGGCTAGAAGGGAAGATACCGCAGCCACAGGCAGTCTCTACGGTGCCCCCGCCTCAATCATCTCTCGCAACACTCGCGAAGCCAACCAGCGGAGACTATCAGAAACTCTTCGCCGTATTGCTTCTCGGCGATAAGTACAAACAGAACTCGGCGAAATACGAGGCGATGGTTCCATTCATGATCAATTCTGTAGCATTACCTGCTGGAACAGTCGAGTCACCGTCGATCGATTCATTCAAAACAGATGACTCGGCGAAAGCAGAAATACGGAAAGGGTGGGATCAGATGATGGCATATCTTACGAAAGAATACGCAGCGCAGGGAAGGCAATTTATCGCACCAAAGCTCAATCTCGAAGCGACGCCGGAGGGATACGCATGGAGTCTGCCAGGCTATAACCCTAATACCAAGACCGTCACGATCGATATTGCGTATTACCGCAATGGTCTCGCATCCAAATATTCGTCCGACGGGACACCTATAAAGAGAGTTGAATCAACCAACTTGATGAACGTCTTTGCCGATGCGGCACATGAAATTGGCCACCACGTGCAGTATTCCGTCGCACGTGCACCCAATGGGCCAATCAACGGAGATGCGTTTGAGCAAAATGCCGATCAGATAGGAGCGCGGCTGCTCGCTGGTGCAGGAATACTCACGCAGAAGAATGCGTTTCAGTTCTTCACGGCGGTGGTTGCTGATGCAGACGACATAATAAAAGCGCAGTCAACTAATGCGAATGCTGCATACACCGATCCCCACGGAGGCGCAAGAGAAAGAGTCCAAGCCTCGGCACAAGGCGTAGGAGACAAAGACTTGACTGCGTCGCTCGATACGCTCGTGAAAGCCGGTCTCACCATCGATTGGAACAAAGCGCCGGCTCTTGCAAGTGGACCGCAGAAGACCGGTGCTATCCAGATTCCGACGCAACAAGTTCCCGCCGGATTAAGCGGGCAAGCTCTCGCGCAGATTGGGACCAATATTAAAAATGGCATCGATTCTCTGGTGACTCTTGTCCAATCCAGGTCTGGGCAGTCCACACAAGCGCAACTCGCGCAGCAGCAAACGGTCGCCAAAATGACAACGACTCAAGTCGGGTCATTTGCGAATGATACTGTTAATACGCTCAATACTTTTTGGACAGATTACTTTGCTGTGCGTGGTGCCACATTTAAACCGATCACAGCGGTTCCCGATGCGAACAACATAACCTATGACCTCCCGTCATCTCGTGTGTTATTTGATGCGGGACTTTTACAAAATCTCGCCGTTACAAGAGCGCCAAATGTAGGAAAGGAATTGATTGATGAAATTCTTGCGCACGAGATTGGACACGCATTTCAGCAGCAGGCCTATGGTATTGGAAGGGGTATTGGCATGCAGACGATGCCCGCGACTTCACAGCGATCTGCTGAATTAAACGCCGACTGGATCGCGGGTTTTAGTCTTGCAAAGACAGGAATAGTTGCACCCAATAACGCAGCGAAAGTCGCAAAACTAATCGCAAATTTACAATCTCCAGGGGTTCCTGGATATCCCACCAGTGCAGAGCGAGAACGTGCCTTTACTAGCGGGTTTCAGACAGCTTTAAACGGTGGAGAGGTTGATAAGGTGTTTGCGGAATATCCCATTACCGGCTTGTCGCCGAGAATCACATTTGCAATTCCGCAAAAGGGAGGCGGGATTGCACCCCAGCTAGCGGATCCGACAAATCTGATACGTGCGGCGGGGGTGATTGGGGGATGGATCTCGACTGCGTGGGATGGAACAAAGTTTGTCTTGAGTGAAGCGCGAAGAGAAATTCTTCCATTACCCGCAACGGGCAATACTGCGGAGCTCCCGAAGGCAACTCTAACTCCTGATCAGCAGGCCGCGATTGCTCGCTATGACGCTGCAAAGGCAGCATTTGCTCTCTCGCTTGTGAAAAATGCGACACTTCCGATGGAAGCATTTAATGCGGCTGCGCGACCACTTAAAGCGGAACTCGACGCGGCAACGCTTAATCTTTCTGATTCCGGAATCGTGATCACGACGGATGCTACGGGTCCGACCGCCATGGCGCTTGCATCAACAGGCCAAATAATCCGTGCGACACCGAGTACTCCGGCGCCGTCGATTACGAAGCCGGACAAATTCGCTGTGCCATTCATCCAACAACCGACACTGGCTCGCAGTACTGTGGGAGCGCCGAAAGTACCCTTCGACTCCATTCTCTCCCAGGTTCAGGCGATGATTGGCAACAATGGCACGATAACGCAGGTCAAGAACAACGGTGGCCCGGTAATCATCGCGATACCGCAGATTCACGATGTGGGATATCTGCCCGGAGCGACAGGAGGTGTTGATGACAAGACGATCCAGCGCATCCAGGACCAGATCATGACCATCAGAGCGGGCATCATTGTTGCCGGAATCTCTACGTCGCTTATCCCCGAGGGTTCACTGATGGGAAACGAAGAGACAATAGCAGGGGACGCGAAGTTCTACGGGATAGAAAGTAGGCAGATTGCCACGCTCATGATGAGCCAATTCACGGATTTCATCGGCAAACAGTATGTAAAAGATAACAAAGCGTCGCTTATGTCGATTTTAGATACAGGGGGCATCCAAAGCCTGCAGGATAAGCTTATCGCCGATTACTACAAGTCTCCCCAATTCCAGAAGCTTCTCACGAATTACACGGATGGCGAGCCAGGCGCCGACGCTCTTACCTCTGAAGAAGTTGACACATCTAAGGCAACGTTTGTTATCGCGGTGCACGACGCGCTGTTCAAGGCGCTTCCCGATGATCCCGATTTGGAAAGTGCCCTCCTCTCGGCGCGATTATTCATTTACCAGAGCCACGGTCGTATAGCGGTCGAACAGCGCAATGTAAATGTCACGAATAATCTTGATGATCTCCTTAAGAAAATCGGATCGCAACCGGTCGTGCATGTCTTTGGTGCAGCGCATTTTGAGGACCATTACGACACCTTCTATCAGCAAGCGACGCACAAGATCCAAGATGCCTGGGATCAGAAAGGCTTTTCATATATCGTAATAACTCCTGCGGCGATGCTTGAATCGGGCAATGCTGTTGCGATCTCCTTGGCTGGCGAGTATCCGCCGACTCCCGCGGATGTGGCTGCGGATGACCAAGCAGCCAGAGATGCTCTCGCGAATGCAAAGAAGGTTGCAGTTGCCCCACAGACTCCTGCCGCTCCAGCGGTGCCGACGGCACTTCCGCCACAGCCGATAGAGCAGGCGCAATTGCCTAAGCCCGGTGCAGGTCCTAGTGCGCTGCCGCCCCAGCAAGCTAGCCAGCAGGGAATCCAAGACTCGGGCAAATATGTGTCGCTTGCTCAAGCCCGAGCACCAATTGTGCTCGAGATACAACAGGATTCCGACTTGCGCCGCCTTATTATGGCCTCGACCCAAGCGGAGGTTGGCGGCCAAGGACCGGTGTCGGAGCAAGCGTACATCGAGTCTGCAATCAACCGGAACTTGAGTGAAAAGTCCGTGAATCCAAGTGTGACATTACGACAGACATTATCATCACTATATAATCCGGTCACCCAAGAAGGATATTACCCAGCTACAACCATAAATAAACTCGGTGCTAGATTCTCATCTGCGGAGCAGGCACGCATGAATGTCATCATTGATGCGGTACTCGCCGGCTCCAACATCTCGAATCTCGCGACGGGCAATGAGTCGGGCCCAAATATATGTTTCGGTAACTGTGTTCCCGTGGTCGACCTTGCAACAGGAAAAACCATGCAGTGGACCTTTAATCCCGGCAGAGGTGAGCGCTTCGTCCTTGAGAGTCCGACCGTGGCTTGGAGGAATGACATGCTAAGCAAGCTCGGGCGGCCGGGAACTACACTTCCCGGTGCGACTTCGCAGTCGACGACGCTCGCGCAAGCGCTTGTGAATCAGGGTCGTATACAACTGAAGCAAGGAGAACAAATGATTCAGACAGGAATTGATCAAACCGCAGCAAGCCCTACGTATACTTTCTTTGTCTATGATCCTGCCGTCGAGTCATCAGGCCACACGGTTCAGATGCAGCAAGTTCCATCGGGAGTACAGACAGTGACGCTGCCTGCGGGGAAGATTACGATTGACCGTGTAGCGGTACTCGCACCCGATGTTGGAGAATTATATAAGCAGGCGATTCGAAATGGAGGATCGAAAGTACGGCTCGGCGCTTTTGATTCGGAATTTGCCGCGGACGTTGGCCGAGCATTCGTTCGATTCTATGACATACGTAAGTATGTGCCGGGCATGACCGATGCACTTCGTCCGCAGAATGCGAAATACGGCGCAAAAAACAGCGGACACAAACTTGGCGAGGCGTTCGATTTCGGGTATAGGAGATTTAAACGAAGCAGTGATATCGCACTGTTCACACAGCTCTTGCGAGAGGAGGGCGTTGCCGTGAATCCAGAGCCGAACGCTCCAGGAGGGCCACATACCCACGCCGAGAAGAATCTGCGGCCATACAAAGGCATGCTCCCAGCGCTCGGAAATTCATCAAGAAATCTTACAAGCAAGAGCGTAAAGCAATTCGCACTCTTCACGCCAGATGCCAAGGGCGAATTTACCCAGCAGATAGGGCAAGCATTTGTGCTTGCACCTGCTTCGCAGCAGTCTCCACAGGTAGCGACCACCCCCGCAGGCGGTGGGGCCAAGGATTTCTCGGATGGTATCAACAAGGCCGCTCTTCAACTCTTGCATAATGGTGACAAGATTCGTCCGGTCAAAAACAATCCTGATGCCGCAATCGTGACGCGCGGCAAGACGCAGTTCAACCTTGTGCCTGACCCGGCAAAGCCAGGTGTCTACAATCTCGTAAATAGGTCCACCAAAGCACTTGTCGCCTCCGCCGACATCGCGCAACAACCAGCGGCGGCGCCTTCGCAATCGCTCGCCGATGCTCTCGCTGCGATAAATGTGCTGAACGCAAAGGGCCAGGTGGTTACGGTGATTAAAACACCGTATGCGCCAAATGGATATACCAATTGCACCAAAGTCGAGGGATGCGATGAGGCGCAATCTCCCAATCTCGAAGGAGAACTAAATAAGTCTAGAAAAACGCCCATGGTGCGCACCCTTGTTGATGTAGTGGAGGGCAAGAGTTGGTACATTACACTCGCGGGCGGCAAAGACCAGGCCAAGCGCGGGGATTTTTATTTCATCCCCACAATTGAGTTTATAAGTCCCAAGGATCACCTGATCTACGTGCTCTCGACCAATGCAGCTCTTTTTCAAGGCAAAGGATCGAGATTTACCGACCCAGTGAGCAAAAAGACGTATGTGTATTGGTCGGGCATAGGTTATGTGCACGATATCGGCGGCGCTTTTCCAAACGGCACGGCCAAAAAAGATATTCCCGTTGCGCATTTCACAGGAATAATGAGTGATGCACAGGGCGCTCGCTTTGTAAACGCACAGGGGACACTGAACGGACCAAGCAAATGGATCTACCTGGGTACTTCAAGAGCGACAGCAATTGCGCTCTCCAATTCCGCGAAAAACGTCGCGCTTGCCCTTGCGCCTCCGCAACCCGGTACTTCGGTAGTAGCTAATCGGGATGTAATTTCACCTCCTGCGTCGGCGGTCCCGACCGGAAAGCCAATTGTGATCACAGAAACTACACCGCCGGATACATATCTGCCGACGCTTATGCAACTCGCGAAACCAGCGACGCCGCCGATTACCGTCCCGGCTTCGGCATCCAATGAGGTTCCGTCGGTAATTCCAATAGGCAATACGCCGGTCACGCTCGCTACAGTACAAGGCATGATGGAGCAGGGTGCTGCCCCGCCAAACGGAAAAGCAGAGCCGAAATCTGACGGCACCTATTGGCTCTTTGCGGCCGACAAAACAACGCGTGTCTACCTTGTGCAGACTGCGCCGGGCCTGTATGTGCTTATCGCCAACGGCCAGCGCGTCGGAAACGAATTTGCGCTCGCGCTTGAAGGCGGCGCTACCGCAAAGCCTGAACCCGCCGCTCCGCCAAAATCAGAAACTACACCGCCGGCAACACCGCCGCAGGATGTTGCCTTTGCTCAAACAGATCTTGCTGCTGCGACGCAAAAAGCGGCTAGTGTAAAAACTGCGCTAGAAGACGCGCAGAAACAGCAGCAAAATGTTGATAAGTTGGCCAAGAATATTACTACCAATATTAAAGCTCTTCGCGATGCAGGCACGCAGATGGAAACCTCTTCGACTGGTGCCGAACTCAAAGCGAGATTTGTGAATGCCAGCAAAAAGGGCATCGCTCTTATCGCGTCGCTTACGCAGCTGCAATCAGCTCCGAATATTTCTGATGCAACTCGAGTGCAAATAACTGCGGCGTTATCGGTCGCGGGCGTACAAGCGCAGATGAAATTGGAAATATATGCTTTTGCGGCACGACCTACCGTTAATCCATTTGGGAAAGCGCCGAGCCAGAATTCCACAAAACGTGATCTCATGCAGAAACTTGCACCGATGAAGCTGCAGCTTGCGATGGGACTCAAGAATGCTGAAGCCGCTATAGCGAATGCAAAAACGGAATCCGCTGCTTCGGTGCAAACTGCGCAAAGCGGACTCAACGACGCAAATGTCGCGCTCGCGACGGCACAGCAGGCTCTTGCCAATGCGCAGAAAAAATCGGCCGAATCTCCTGCACCGGTGGTTGTAGTACCTCCCACGCCAAATCCCCCGGTGCCAGCGGCGAGGCCGGACGCGGGCCCGCAGCCAGCGGTCGTGCAGTTCCCGGAGAAGATAACTAAATTCGGCGCATTCGCAGAAAAGCCTGTTACTGCAAAGACGAGCAGCATCTCGCAAGATGCCGCCGCCGTGGAGCAAGCCCAAAAGAACGCGCAAGTCCAAGCCGCAGCTGATGCGGAGGCACGTGCGCAACGTAAAACGACCCGTGATCAGGAAAATGCGCTCGCGGAGCGCCTCAAGACGGCAGCAGAATTCCAGATACGAAGGACCCTGAAACTAGACCCGAACGATCTTCCGCCGCGTGAGAAATATAACGAGGGAGGTGCGGTGTTTGATCTACGTAATCAACTTTATGATTCCACGGAAGTGCTCCTCTCTAATAGAGTCGCACAGATTGAAGACGACATCAGTGCGCTGCCGGTGGGACGATTGAGAAGTGAAACCGATACTACAAAGCTCGCAATGCTCGAACCGCAGCTCGAAGCCGCGCAAAAGGCGTTGCATGAATTCAAAACCGCGCGCGATAAAGAAGACAACGATGCTTTTGATGTGTTCGTGGCAAAGCAGCAAAAGAACCATTTGTCACAGAAGGGACTCACATATTGGACCGGAGACTTCAAAGCGAAAGTAAAAGACAAGATAGCTAAGATCCTCACGGATGATATGAATTCGCTCGTGTATTACTACGACCTCATCCCTCATGCAACTCGGGCAGAAGATGCCCCGGAATTTCTAGCGCTTTATGCGCGTCTACAACTTGTTCTTGCACCCACGCAGCCGGGCGAAACAGAAGCGTGGCGGGGCGAGATAGCGAAGATGAGAACTCGCCTCGATATTAATGGCAAGATGGATCTTCTGACCCTGAATCAGCTCGAGAAATTACAGCAACGCGTGATAAACAAGCTTATCGTTCTCGAAAGTCCCGCAGAAGAACCTGCCGTTCCTTCAGCCGACCAAAAGCCGACAACAACCGACGCGCCAACGGTGATTGCCGAGGCGCCGCCTATCGAAATCCCGCTAGCAGAACAGGGCGTCGAATTGCGAAAGGCGTCGAATGTTGCTTCAGAAGCAGAGAAAAACCTTCTCGATAGGGTCGAAGAACTTAGATTGGTCGCCGATGCCGCAGAGAAGGCTGCCGCAAAAGCGAAGAAGACGCTGGCCGATGCGGATGCAGCTATTAAAACGGCCCAGGAAGATTCAAATACCGCAAAGACAACGTACAATAAACTTCTTGCTCAGATTCAACCGGCAAAAACGACACTTGCGAATGCGACCGCCCTTGACGCCAACATGAAAGTCGTTCAAGAGGCATATGATCGTGCCGATAAAGACGCCAATAGCTTGACGCGAGCCAAAACAATTGCTTCCGCGAAACTCGCGTATGCAACAGCCCATGACCAATACAATATATTCAACGACAAGGGCAAGGTCATCGCGAAGAAGGACGGTATCTTAAGGACACTGCCGCTGATAATGGATAATCCTCTTTTGTCGACTGCCGACAAGGCTGCCAACAATCTTGACTTAGCAACCGTAGAGAGAAGACTTGGTCATTTTAACTATGATATTCAGAACGCCGAAGTACTCCTTGAACAACACGGCCGCGACGCACTGATCGCTGCTGGGACGACTGCAGCGAACGATGCAGTGAAAGCAGCACAGCGCATCATCAATAGAGCAAAAGCTTCACTAGTCACGCTTGCAGAGCTGAAGAAAGGTCAGAAATACGACGCGGCTTCGATGTTGGTCCTTCTTGAAACGAAACAGAAGACGCTCGCAGATGCAGCAGAGAATGCGAACAAGGATTGGGCCACATGGCAGGCCAAATTGGTAAACGCGCAAAAAGCATATGTAGACGCGACAAAGGCGAACGAGAAAGCGCAGAATGAGAACAATCTGGCGCAGGCGCTTTTGGAGCAAGCGCCGGATTTGATCGCCCAGGCAGACAAGCTTGCTCAAGAGCGCATCGCCAAGAACGAGGCCGATGCAGCTGTCGCCGCCGCCGAAGCGGCTGCTGCGAAGTCGAAACCCGACCCGCGGCCAGCGATTGTGCAATCCGCTCCTTCCGTACCGACTGCTGTGCCTGTTGTAAGTAAGCCCACAATTGTCGTGCTCGGCGAAACACCCGATGCGTATCTTCCGCCGAATGTGCGCACTCCAGAGTCTCGTGAAAGGACGCCCGCGCCGGCGCAGATTCCGTTGCCAATCCCTGTTGCAATTCTTCCCTCACCGCTCTTACCAGTGAGGGCACCTTCAAATCAATCCCCGTTTGGAGGAAACTCGGCCTTCACTCTCGCGCCAATATCTCCAGAACAAGAGAAGCCGAAACCGAAGACGCCTTCGACGGGTTCGGACCAATCGCAAGCAGGAAGCGGGACGAGTATCGCCGGCATCAATCCTCCGACACTTCTGGTCGTCATACCTCCTCCGCCTCCGCCAAGCTCTCTGTGGACGCGCTTCTTACTCGTGCTCGGCCTTGCCACAATTTCGCAGCAGAACAACAATGCAAACACGAATTCAAATACCATTCCGAGTGTCAATCCAGAGTCATCGCAAGTGACACAAGTGACAACTGCAAATCTTCCGGTACCGATTCCGGCGATTGTGATCTTGCCCACGTCGCCAAATACTGGTGTCGTTGC
The DNA here is from genome assembly GCA_016217975.1 of Candidatus Kaiserbacteria bacterium. GTDB lineage: Bacteria > Patescibacteriota > Minisyncoccia > Phycocordibacterales > UBA2100 > UBA10103. Next base: position 42,462 of record JACRFH010000051.1, read on the forward strand.
GCCAAATGCGCCAGGTACAGAAGTGCCTGTCTCCGAAGCATCACCCGGCGAGCCCGCCGCACCGGCTTCTCCTGTCGCTCCGGCGACACCGACGGCCGCGCCCGGGACGATAGAATTTGATAAAGACGGCAAGGAAGCTCCCAAGGCGTCTCCGGCGTCGCAGCCTCCCGCGTCGCCGGGCACGACCCCGCCTGCACCGAGCTCTCCGGCTTCCACTCCTGCGCCAAGCGCACCTTCAGCTCCGTCTCCAGAGAGTCCGACGCCCGATCCGGATAAGAATGATTCGTGTTTTGTCGACGGCAAAGTAGTTCCGACCTGCAATACTCCTGAGAAAGATTGCACCATCGCGAATCTCACTGGCACACCTTGCCAAACGCCGGATACGACGAAGACCGGACCAGATACAACTTCTACTGGTGGAGGCGTAACGCCAAGTGGTACGACTCCACCGGGCGGCGGCGGATTTAATCCAACCTCGATAATTGGACTTATCGGTGGACTTGCCAAACTTCTCATTCCTTTTACGAATCCAACGACACCAATCGCGCCACCTTCTCCCTACGGTATTGGTACCGATGGTCAGTCATGCACGCAACCTCCAGCGCAGCCCACTAGTGCGTGCGCAAATGGCACATGGCGCGCGACATCAGGAATCAATGGATGTACGACTGGCTGGCAGTGCGTACCGAATGCTCCGGCGACCCCGGGTTCGACAGGCTCACCGCAAGCAACACCCACGACACCGTTCACGAACATCCCGCCACAAAATCCTTCGCCAACATCTCAACCTTCAACAGTGCCAGCCCAGCAACCCAGTCAGACCAATAACCCAACCGGCTCGGGCATGACGGGAGAAGCGTTCTTTATAAAGCTCGGGATGTCGGGAGCAGTCCCGATTCCTGCTTCCGGTCCTGTCTCACTTGTGGTCTCACAGATACAACTCATCGCGGGCGCGCCTCCGGAAGCGCCGCAGCTTCTACAAGAAGCACCGACGGCGCCCACGCTTGCGTCCGTGTTGCAGGGAGTGAGTGATTTCTTGCGCGGTATCATGGCATCCTTGAGCAGCAATCTTTCGGGCTCATCGACGTTTAGGTCAAACGATCTTAGCGGCGTCACTGCGGAACCAACTTTTGGAGCTTTCACCATCAGCTCGGTGCTCTCCGGCATCGTGAATTTTCTGCGCGCCTTCCTCACCCCCTTCAGCGGGCAATGACATCGTGTGGTAGGCTGTAGTCACGTATGCGAGAAGGACCACGAAATTGGGGCAAGAAAATAACGAATACGCTTGGCGCGGGCGTCGTACTTGGCAAGGTTCTCACCGGCATACCTGCAGAAGCAGGTCCAAGCAAAGTTGCGGGCGCAGAGACTCAGATCCCACCGCGAGCCGAAGCACAGAAAATATCGCAGGATATTTTAAATCCGGCGCTCATACCAGACGCAGAGCTGCAAGACAAGATGGACAACATGAAACGTACGTACGAATCCCCCAATTTCACCAACGAGCAGTTCTTTCAATTTCTTGGTGACGGGCAGGAGATCGCCGATTCTTTCTGGAGGGGGAAGAGGGCGGGAATGAAAGTATTCGAATTCAGCGCCGTCGGAAAGAAGAGTCGCGAGCATGATCACAAGAATCTACGCGAGCCAGCGGGACTCTCCAGAAATTCCGCAGATACGAGCAACATGTTTACGATGTTATTTGCGCCTGATCTCAATGGGAAGGATGCGCGCGTACTCTCGATGGCCTCGGGTCACGATCAGCCGGGCTGGTCGCGTGAATATAAAATCTCCGGCGATGTCGCGGCGAAATCGCTTGGTCGCGCGGAGCCTGGTTCCGAATATCCTGATTTTGTGGCGATTGCCATGCAAGAGGGTATGCACCAACTCGGCATCACCGTTGGGCCTTCTTCTGCTGGTAATGATCAGTTTGTCGGATACGTATTTGATCCAAAGAAAGCGCTCGATCGCGGTTTCTTCCACTTCGATTTCTCGCAAGTTGATTCAAAACTGAAGCATATTGATTTTGATGACATCATGAAAAACGGCGAAGTATTCTGCAAAGTTCTCCCTTCTGGCGTGAGCACGGAGACTAATCCTCTCGCGTATAGGTCCGGGACCATGGAGCTTATAATCAAGGAAGGCAAACCTCGAATCTTCGGGAGCCAGATGATTCAAGCAACCATTACGGAGGGGAAAAAGCCGGATGGTGCCGCGCCGAAGTCCTTTAAGATTCTTTGCTTCGGGGGACCAGGAATTATTCAGAAGGCGGGCGAGTTGGCAATAGCTGCAGGAAATTGAAAGTGATGATTTCCGGACAAGTCGATGGACTCATGAGAACCATGTGATAGAATATTGCTTATGGAAAAGGCGATCAAACAACTTGCAAGTGCTGTGAAAAAGGTGGCGGAGAATCTTAAGGACGTGATGGAGACCGTCAATTTTATGAAAGACCGCATGGTGACTAAAAGCGAGTTAAAGGAATCAGAAGATCGAGTGAAGACCGAATTGAAGAAGACGGAGGATCGTCTGCGGAGCGAATTCCACCAAGAAATCAGCGAGGCCAAAGATGACTTGAGACGAGTAACGAAAGATACGGTGCAAATGGCTAAAGACGAGGTTCTTGAAGCGATTCATCCCACCGAGAAAGCGGTGGATAAAGATTCAGTTACTCTTGTCGATCATGGAAGACGGCTAGTTCGGATCGAGAAGCATCTTGCTTTATAAACTAAAGGTACCTTATGACCATAGCCTATATCATTCTCGGCATCGTAGTTCTTATCATCCTCTGGGCAATATATGCCTACAACAAATTCGTGACGCTTACCACAAGGGTGAAGGAGGCTTCGTCGGACATCGATGTGCAATCGAAGCGGCGATTCGATCTCATCCCAAATCTCGTCGAGACGGTGAAAGGCTATGCGAGCCACGAAGCCGGTACCTTGACCCGCGTGACGGAAATGCGCACGCGTGCCATGAATGCCACTGCTCCTGCAGAAAAAGCCGAGGCGGAGAACATGCTCTCTGGAGCGCTCAAATCACTTTTTGCCGTATCAGAGAATTATCCCAACCTGAAAGCCAACGAGAACTTCGTCGAGCTCCAAAAGCAGCTTGAAGACACCGAAAACAAAATGCAAGCAGCGCGTCGTTTCTACAACTCGGTCGTCCAAGATCTCAACGTCGCCGCGCAAAGCTTCCCCGGCAATATCATAGCCGGCATGGCGGGTTTCAAGCAGTCGGATTTCTTTGTTCTTTCCGAAGGCGATGCAGCAGCAAAAGAGCCCGTGAAAGTGAAGTTCTAGCCGCCGTTTGTTATAGTGCTGCAATGGCATCGCTTTACACGCAAGAAGGAAAGAACATCTTTCGCACATGGGTGTTGATGGGAGTGTTCCTCATTATCGTTATTCTCATTGGATGGGGCGTTTCGGTGTATTTGGGCGATAACAGTATTCTCTACGTGGCGCTCGGATTTGCACTCGTCTCCAATGTCGGGGCCTACTGGTTTTCAGACAAAGTGGCAATTGCATCGGTGGGAGCCAAGCCCGCGGACGAGACGCAGTACAAAGAGCTGCATCGTCTCGTCGAAAATCTCGCGATTACCGCAGGGCTCCCCAAGCCGCGCGTCTATATAATAGAAGATTCTGCGCCCAACGCTTTCGCCACGGGGCGCGACAAGAATCATGCGGTGATAGCAGTGACGACCGGATTGCTCTCCGTGATGAACAGAAGCGAACTCGAAGGAGTGATTGCGCATGAACTCTCACACGTGGGTAATCGGGATATTTTGGTGATGACGGTCGCCGTCGTCTTGGTAGGGTTCATATCGGTACTTGCAAATATCTTTCTGCGGATGAGCTATTTAGGAGGAGATAGGCGAGACAAAAATGCAGGGCCACTCATTGCGGTCGCCGTAATTCTCGCGATGATCTTGGCACCGATCGCGGCGCAGCTTATCCAGCTCGCGATCTCGCGCAAGAGAGAGTTCTTGGCTGACGCCGATGGCGCGCTTCTCACGCGCTATCCAGAAGGCCTCGCCTCGGCACTGCAGAAGCTTGGCTCGTATGAGGCTCCGATGCTTCGGGCATCCACGACGACAGCACATTTGTTCATCTCAAACCCCTTCGGGGCCCATCCCGCTGGGGAGTGGTTGGCAAATCTATTTAGTACACATCCCCCGATTCCAGATCGAGTTGCGGCACTTACCGAGATGAACGTTTGACCTGATAGCAATATACCGATATATCGGTATATTATCGGGACCGGATAAACTGTTTATTTTCTTCTTTCGTCAAGGAATTTCCAGCGACCAGGGCCCGCGATGGGTGGCATGCGGAATTCCAGTATCTTCTCAAGAAAGCGAATTATCGCGTCCGCTCGGTTACCCGTAAGACTCGTCAGTATCTGACGGTATGAGCCAGCAAGAATGTGGCGATGTAAACGTTTGAGGGTCGAAGTACTTACTTTAAGTGTCTTTGATATCCGATAATATGAGAAATCATTCTCAAGCATTACGATCATTGCCAACCGTTTGGCGAGCATGATCTTTTCTGTCTGTGTGAGAAGCTCGCCGAGGATCGCTTGTCGACGGGCTGAGCCACCGGAGAGAATAGATCTCAGAAAATTGTCCTTGATGCGCTTCTCGACGCGCGACTTCATGCGATATTTTGAGATATGGGTCATGATTGAGCGAGGTACAATATACCGATATATCGGTATAATAGCATGGGAACTTCAACAACTGTCGATTGAGTTGGTTGTCCAATTGCACTATACTATCGCTCACACGGAGGGTTCGCATAGCGGTCTAGTGCGCGCGCTTGGAAAGCGCGTATACCGCAAGGTATCGAGGGTTCGAATCCCTCACCCTCCGCCCATGCATAGAGTCGCAGCGGACTTCGTTTTTTTTATACACGCCCTTGTAGTCGTGATCGTGCTATTCGGCTGGCTTTTTCAGAGTCTTTGGTATGTCTACATCGCGGTACTTCTCGGCACACTTTTTTCGGAGCTGTTCTTTTCATACTGCCTCTTGAGCAAGTGGGAATTCGTCTTGCGCAAGAAAATAGACCCATTTCTCGACTACGAATACGAGTTCGCGAGCTACTATACCTACCGCATCACGCGAGGGCATCTGTCTGGGCCGTTTCTGCACACCGCCGGTACGATATTCGTCTCGCTTTCGCTCGTGATAAACCTCTCATTTCGCTTCTTCTAAGATATACAGGGGGGCCTATGGACATCTGCGAAGTACTGGTATAGTTATCGCACTTAGCAATTAAGCGAATCTATATGGCGAAATCGAATACCGCATTTATGAAGCCGATGAATATAAGCGATGAGCTTGCCGAAGTGGTCGGCCCAGGCCCGATGCCGCGCTCGGAGGTGGTGAAGAAGCTCTGGATCTATATCAAGAAGAATAATCTGCAAGATCCGAGCAACAAGCGCAATATCAATGCGGATGCCGCCCTCAAGAAGGTATTTGGCGGCAAGGCGGTCGTCAACATGTTTGAGATGACGAAGCTTGTCTCAAAGCATCTCTCATAGCCCTTTTTGAGGGTCGTCTGCGGCCTACTTCGCAAAGTCGAAGGCTATGAGTGCGCTCCAGGCCAGAATCACTACAAGTGAAAAAAGAAAGACTTTTCGTGCTGCACGCGAGTTCTCGTCTGTGCGAAATAGGGCAAGTGCAAGCGAAAGCCACGCGACACACAAAAGTGTCATGACAATGAAGTATGCGCGGCCGACATATCCGTATGCAAAAAGCGAGAGCGCAGCGATGCCAAAGGCGATAATGTAGAGCACGATCTGCGTCTTGGCCTGACAAATACTTTTGACGGGAAGAATCGGGATTGATGCAGCTGCGTAATCCTGCAAGCGATATATTCCTATTGCAAAGAAGTGCGGCATCTGCCAGAGAATAAGTATTGCAAAAAGCAGTATCGCGCCACGGTCGACAGTGTTTGCGACTGCAGCGTACCCCAAAACCGGCGGCACAGCTCCCGCAAGCGCGCCCACGAGCGTTGCGTGCACACTCACGCGCTTGAGCGGCGTATAAAATCCGAGATACACGGCGAATCCAAAAAACGAAACGCATGCGGCGAGGAGATTTACATGAAATATCAGTAGTATGAATCCTGAAATTCCAAGAATGCTTCCATAGGCAATTGCGTTAAACGTGGGAATGGTGCCCACGACGAGCGCGCGATCCTTGGTCCTCTCCATTTGCGCATCGATGTCACGATCAAGGAGATTGTTGAAGACGCATGCGGATGCGACGACGAGCGATAGTCCGGCAATCGTGGCAATGAAGAGGGGAAGACTAATCGTGCCATGCGATGCCAGCAAAAATCCTGCAGCCGCTGTTATCCCGTTTCCATATATGATGCCGGGCTTTGCCAATCGGTAGTACGCGTCAATCATCATAGTTGTATGGTTATTGATCAATCATATATGCATCCTTCTCCTCGCTGCTCATCTGCATCATGTTGTAATTGAGATTCTGCATGATCCAGAGCGATCCGGCGGCCAAAATGATGACAATGAGAAGTGCGAAATAGAGCACAGAGAGATCCCAGTATGGCTTCGTGCCCTTACCAAGACGCAAGAAGAAAAGAAGCTGCACAAAAAGTTGCGCGACGGCGAGTCCTACGAGTGCAAAGACGAGTGTCCCTCCCGCAAGTATATGTCCTGCAACGAGTGCGAAAGCGGCGAGCGTGAGCGCGATCGAGATAACGAATCCGAGCGTGTATGACGCGAATGTTCCGTGAGCTTGATGAAGCGTTGAGTGCTCCATATTAAATAGTTCCCATCAAATACACGATGGTGAAAATGAATATCCAGACAATATCGAGAAAGTGCCAGAACAATGTGAGGCACAAGAGTCTCCGCAGCACTACTTCCGTAAGACCGTCAAAGAAAGTCTGTGCAATCAGAAACATCATCCACAGGGAGCCGAGCGTGACATGCAATCCATGCGTGCCCACAAGAGTAAAGAACGACGAGAGAAATGCGCTTCTCGTCCAGCTGTTGCCATCATGAACTAATTTCACAAATTCGTTTAATTCGAGTCCGATAAATGTCAGACCGAGAACGAGCGTAATCGCGAGAAAGATAATTACCTGATTGCGCCGTCCTTTGTACGCCGAAAGCATCGCGAGTCCTACAGTAAAACTGCTGGTAAGAAGGATAAGAGTCTCGGCAAGGACAAAAGTAAGACTAAAGAGTTCGCGCCCCGAGGGCCCTCCATAGGTGTTTCCGTGCAGTACTGCATACGTCGCAAAGAGGCTCGCGAAAAGCACGCAATCGCTCATGAGGTATATCCAGAATCCAAGGGTAACCCTTGGAGTGATGTCATGCGGGTGATCAATGGTCATATAGTGATCGTGTATTCCGTGTGCTCATCAAGCATGCGAAACAATATGCAAACAATTCCTCCAACGAGAGCGACCGGGATGAGCCATATGATGTGCCAGATGATTGCGAATCCCGCGACAAAACTAAAACCCGCAATATATAAACCAAGGCCGGTATCTTTTTGCATCACAATATCATCATGTTCGGCGGGGTGAATGACAGACGAATGTTTTGCTGCCCAAAAAGCATCATGGCCGTATACGTGAGGGATATGCGTGAAGTTGTATGCGGGTGGAGGCGACGGAGTGAACCACTCCAAGTTTCTCCCATTCCACGGGTCGCCGGTAGTATCGCGGTACTTATGACGACGTCGGTAACTCACGATAAGTTGGAGTACCTGGAGTGCCGCACCGCACGCAATGATGACGACTCCAATTCCTGCGATTATAAATAGCGGTCGCCAGCCAGTGGAGAGGTCATAGTGGTCAAGTCGGCGCGTTGCGCCCATGAAGCCCAATATATAGAGCGGTACAAAAGCGACGACGAAGCCGACGATCCATAGCCACGCAGCAATCTTTCCAAGAGTTTCATCCAAGCGGTATCCGAATATTTTGGGGAACCAGTAGGTGAGTCCTGCAAAATATCCGAAGAGCACGCCGCCGACGATCATCGTGTGGAAATGCGCGACCAGAAATAGACTGTTGTGCAACTGGAAATCTGCAGCAGGAATCGACATCAACACTCCCGCAGCGCCGCCGAGTGTAAATGTGACGACAAACCCGAAAAACCATATCATCGGCGAGGTAAAGAGAATACGCCCGCGGAACATCGTAAAGAGCCAGTTGAAGATCTTCACGCCTGTCGGGATTGCGATCACCATCGTCATGATACCGAAAAATGCATTTACATTTGCGCCTGCGCCCATCGTAAAGAAATGATGCAGCCATACGAGGAAGGAGAGTACGGTGATCGAGATAGTGGCGATGACCATCGAGGTGTATCCAAAAAGTCTCTTTTGAGAAAAGACCGGTACGATTTCTGAAAAGACGCCAAATGCCGGCAGTATCAAAATATAGACCTCGGGGTGTCCCCACGACCAAATGAGATTGATGTACATCATCGGATTTCCGCCAAAGTCGGAAGTGAAGAAATGCATGCCGGCAAACCTATCAAGAAAGAGCATGCCAAGCGTCCCGGTGAGGATAGGGAAGGCGAAGATAACAAGCACCATGCTGGCGGCTGCGGTCCAGACAAAAATTGGCATGCGCATCAGAGTCATCCCAGGAGAGCGCATCGTGAGGATGGTCGTCAGGAAATTGATGCCGGAGAAAAGCGACCCCAATCCCGCGATCTGCAGCGCCCAGATGTAATAATCAACGCCGACCCCGGGGCTGTATGCGATTTCGGATAGCGGCGGATATGCGAGCCAGCCCGTTGCGGCAAACTCGCCGATCACGAGCGAACAATTGACGAGAAGTGCGCCCGCGACGAAAAGCCAGAAGGAAAGGGAATTGAGAAATGGAAATGCAACATCACGCGCTCCGATCTGCAATGGCACGATGAGATTCAAGAGGCCAAACATAAATGGCATTGCGACGAAAAAGATCATGATGACACCGTGTGCCGTAAATATTTGATCGAAGTGCGCGGGGGCGAGAAATCCTTGGTCCGATCCGACGGAGACCGCCTGTTGCGCGCGCATCATGCCCGCATCAATCATGCCGCGCGCGAGCATCACCACTGCCGCGATGAGGTACATCACGCCGATCTTTTTGGGATCAAGCGACGTGAGCCACTCGCTCCAAAGCCATTTCCAGAGTCTGAAATACGTCAGTAGAGATATGACTACGAGGCCACCAATAACGACAACGCTTGCTCCCGCGATTGCGATAGGATCGGACGGGATTGCAGCAAGGGTGAGTCTTCCAAGCATATTATTCATTCGTGTTCAGTGATTTGGGACGTGTAAATTTTTGCACAATAGAATTATACAGACTCTCATCGGTCCACGCATAGTAGGATACTGGCGAATTCTCGCTCGGCATTGCAAGCGTATTGTAATGTCGTAGGTCAAGAACATCGGGGGATTTACGGACCTCCGTAATCCATTTCTGATACTCTTCTTCTGCTACAGCGACCGCATTGAATTTCATTCCAGCAAAACCGCGCCCACTGAAATTAGCCGACGCTCCAGAATAGATGCCTGGCGCATCCGCCATGAGATGCAGCTGTGTCGACATCCCAGCCATCGCATATATCTGCCCGCCAAGTTGCGGGATCCAAAAAGAATTCATCGGTGCATCGGAGGTGATTTGGAAATTGATCGGACGTAAAGCAGGAAATTCCACGAGATTCACGCTCGCGATACGTTCTTCTGGATAGATGAAAAGCCATTTCCAATCGAGTGCTACTACTTGTATCGTCAGTGGCGGTTGTGACGAATCCAGTGGTTTGAAAGGATCAAGATCATGACTCGATGTCCATGCAATTCCTGCGAGCGCGGCAATAATGAGCGAGGGAATCGCCCACCACACAAACTCTTCCAATCTATTGTGTTCCCAATTCGGGGTGTATTTTGCTTTGCTGTTTCCCGCGCGGTAGCGCCAGGCAATCGCAAAGGTGAGAATAAACACGGGAATTACGACAAGCGCCATAAGGACGGCAGCGGTGACGATCAGATCTTTTTCTGCCAGGCCGACGACACCTTTGGGATCCAAGATGGGGATATTCATGGGGTTGAGAGCGTGCGTGCGAGTCCCATCAGAATATCACGCTCACGCGCGCGAAGCTTCGTTTTTTTGATCGCGTCGCATGCACGATCTACATTTCGTTCGATCGCTTTGAGCGAAGCTTGCCGCGCGCCGCTTTCATTAAAAATGCGGAGCGCGGATGATATCTCGCCTTTAGTAAGTGGACGCTTCTTGGCGTAGAGTTTTTCGAGACGCTTGTCGTCGGCCAGGAAAAAAGGGAGCGTGCGTTTATGCTCCCGAATATCGCTCTGCGCATCCTTACCCGTTTCCTTTTTTGTACTCCATATCGATCGGTAATCGTCGGCAAGCTGGAACGCAGTACCAAGCGATCTGCCAAAGAGGCGCAGCTTCGCACACTCTTTTTTCGTCTGTCTGGTGCATATTCCTGCCGCCTCGGCTGCGGCACCAAAAAGCGCGCCCGTTTTTTTCTCGGTCATTTCCATGCACGTCTCAATTGTGCCCTTGCCTTCTGCAAGCTCAAAATCCAAATGTTGTCCCTCGATCACTTCTGCAAAAGCCGCAAATAGAATCTTAGCGACAGCCGCGTTTGACGCGGCCGCCTCGCACGCCATGATGTTCAGAGCATCTCCCGCATTGATCGCCATCGGAATTCCATACTTTTTCCAAAGCGTCGGCTTGTTGCGCCGCGTCTCGTCGCCATCTTCGATATCATCATGTATCAATGTAAAATTATGAAAAAGCTCGATCGCAATCGCCGCATCCATCGCTACTTTCTTCTTTCCATATCCTGCAGCAACCGTCAGGCACAGCAACGGCCGCAGTCTTTTGCCGCTTCCTTGGAGCGCATAAGCAAGCATTTTGCTCATCGGACTCTTTGTCTTTGCCAATACTTTTCGTAGCTGCTTGTCAATTTCTTTTGCCTTGAGCATGCGTCAATTGTACTCGCGGCACACAAGATGAAGAAATGACCCACACCCCCGTCCGGGTCGTTTTTGAGCTTGCATTTGCTTGATATAATGCGGGCATGCCAAAAGGGATAATTGAGACGTCGCTCGTCATCCTTGCGCTTCTTGCCTACGTGTTTGACATGCGCGGCACGCTTTTGGCGTCGCTTGCAATGCTTCTGTTTCTTGCGCTCTATCATTACATTCACAAAGAAGACAATGCCATCAATCATGATCGTGCGGCCGAAAAAGCAGAACACCTTGGATGGGTATTGAAAGCCGCAAAAGCGCATGGAAATATTTCCAATCACGAGGTGCAGGCGCTTCTCAAGGTCTCGCACACGACTGCAGAGCGATATCTGGAAGAGCTCGAACGAGAAGGCGATCTTGAGCAAATGGGAACGAGCGGTCGGAGTGTGGTATATCACCTCAAGGAGGAACCCAGGAATCCTTTTCTCGATTACCTCTAATAGGGTAGTATGCTTGTATGATGGATATAAGAAAAAACGCGTCAGATACATTCAGCGGGTTTAAACAATTCATCTTGCGCGGCAATGTCGTCGACTTGGCAGTAGGCGTCGTCTTCGGCGCGGCATTCAGCGGGCTCATCAATGCGCTCGTAAAGGATCTAGTGACGCCGCTTATCGCGGCGATATTTACCCAGCCTGATTTCTCCCTCATTCAATTCACGATCCGCGGGAGCCATTTTGCGATAGGAGATTTTCTCAATGTATTTCTTTCGTTTCTCATCCTTGCCGCGGTCGTGTATTTCCTTATCGTGCTTCCCATGAATGCGCTCGTCGCACGCTCGCGCCGGCAGCCGCCGGTGGATCCCACCGAGAAAAAGTGCCCGCAGTGCAAAGGGGATATTCCAATCGACGCCACGCGCTGCAAATTCTGCACGCAGCTTATTGCGTAAGAAGACTGTGCCCGGTACGACCCTTTGGCATCGCTCTGGTTTTGCCGTCGTTTATTTCTTGCAGAATACTTCTTGTTTAACTTCAACCCCATCAAAAGGTAAGCCACCGGTTCGACCGGTGTGACTCGAAGAGGCTTGGCCGTTCCCCAAAGAAAGGGAATACTGATATCCGGTGGCTTGATGAGCGCTTGCCGTCAATACCACATATGTCAGATC
>JACRFH010000054.1 GCA_016217975.1 Candidatus Kaiserbacteria bacterium
GATCTCGATGGCTCATTCTCTGCGCTCAAGAAGAAACTGTCGGTGCATCATGGGCTACGACGTGACCGACGCTTCAAAGTGATTTCGCAATTGTTGCTTCGCGCGCGTTAATTTCAGCCTCCCATTTGTTCCTTTAAACCGGATGTTCCGCAGGCTAGCAGCGGATAGTGTCACTCGGCACGATCCACAGCTACAGGCCGGTATTAACCAAAAATCCACCTTTCGGTGGATTTTTGGTGTTCCTCCCTACTTCTGAATCGGTGTCTCTATCGGCGCCATTGCAGCGACCGCTGCGTCTTTGGCAGCAAGCTCGGCTTGAAGACCCTTGATCATCGCGTGCTTCTTGCTCCCGGCAAATCCGGTTCCAGCCGGAATGAGGCGACCGATGATGACATTTTCCTTGAGACCGACCAATCGGTCCACTGCGCCAGAGACAGCAGCTTCGGCGAGCTTGCGTGGAGTATTTTGGAAGGAGATCGCCGAGAGGAAGGATGCGCGCGTGAGCGAAACTTCGGTGATGCCGAGAAGTAAGCCCTTGCCCTTCGCCGGCTCTTTCCCTGCTTCTTTCATTTCATTGTTGACACGCTCAAACTCAAAGTCTGCAACAATGTCGCCCGCGGAGAATCCGGTGTCTCCCGCGGAAACGACAGAAACGCGGCTAAACATCTGCTTCACGATAATCTCGAGGTGTTTGCGGCCCGTCGAGACTCCCTGAAGCTCGTAGATGCGCATGATTTCCGCGATGATGTATTCTTGTGCGCGCTCCTTACCGGCAAGCACGAAGAGCTCATCGAGATCGGCGGAACCATCGGTGAGGAAATCGCCTTTGACGACAGTAGCACCTTGCTTCACCACAATCTGGCGTGTTGCCGGAACACGGTATTCCGTATCGCGCTTGGCGGCCTTACCACCTTCGGGAAGAATATGAATGACGGTCTCCGACCCGTCGCGCTCAATGGATTGCACGACGCCATTCACGTGCGCGATCGACGCAGGACTCTTTGGCATGCGGCACTCGAAGACTTCTTCAACACGCGGGAGTCCCATGGTAATGTCGCCGCCTGCTGTTGCGACACCTCCGGTGTGGAAGGTACGCATCGTAAGCTGGGTGCCTGGTTCGCCGATCGCCTGTGCAGCCACTACACCTACTGCTTCGCCGATATCGATAAGATCGCCGTTTGAAAGATCAACTCCATAACACTTCTGGCATACGCCGCGCGCAACCTTGCAGGTCATGGGCGAGCGTACGGTCACACTTGCTGCAGTAGATGATTCCACTGCCTTCGCGTCATCGCGACTCAAGAGGGCACCGCGCTTCCAGCCAGAGGCTGGTCCGCCTTCGGCGGAGAAGTTTCCTTCGACACTCTCCGCCACAACGCGGCCCAAGAGACGGTCCGCAAAACTCCCACCGATATTTTCTTTACCCGGTCGCTGAATCACAATGCCATCTTTGGTGCCGCAATCGTCTTCGAGTATCACGACATCGTGCGACACGTCAAAGAGACGGCGCGTGAGGTAGCCGGCACGCGCGGTATTGAGCGCGGTATCGGCCAAGCCTTTCCTGGCACCGTGTGTTGAGATGAAATACTCGATCGGGGTCAGTCCCTCTTTGTATGACGCAACAACCGGAAATTCGATAATCTCGCCGCGAGGGTTTGTGATGAGCCCCTTCATGCCTGCCATTTGGTGAAGTTGCACTGCACTCCCGCGCGCGCCCGAGGTAATCATATCGTGGACAGGTCCGTTTTTATCGAGCGACTCAAGCACGTGTTTCCTTAGTTCACCGGAGACCTTGCCCCAAATCTCGATAATGGCCCGCTTGCGCTCATCTTCGGTCAAAAGTCCGTTCTCGAAATTTTCCTGTTCTTTAGCGGCAGCTTGGCGGCCATTTTTGACCATCTCGGACTTGATGCCTGGCACCATTACATCAGATATAGACCACGTGATGCCTGCGTGTGTTGCGTAGCGAAAACCGAACGCCTTGATCTTGTCGAGAATCGCAGGAATGCCATCGAGTTTGTAATGAGTTACGAGATCATGAACCAACGCACCCATACGTTTATTGGTTATCTCTTCATTTACATACGCATAATCGCTCGGAAGTACTGAATTGAAGAGCAGCCGTCCGACGGTTGTCTCAAAAACCTTGCCCTCGAATTTCTCGTACTTCTTGCTGTCTCCCGGAAGAATCTTCACCTTGGCGCGCAAATCGATCGCCCCAAAATCGTGTGCGGTTATTGCGGCGTTTGTGGAGGGGAATGCACTTCCCTCGCCTTTTAGACCACCCACGGCCTTCGTCATCCAGTAACAACCGAGGACAATATCGAGAAGCTTTGATGCAACGACAACGTCGCCAGATCCGGGTTTCAAGACATTTTTGTTGGACGACATGATGAGCGCGGCTTCCATCTGTGCAGCCTCCGAAAGTGGCACATGCACGGCCATTGCGTCGCCATCGAAGTCGGCGTTATACGCTGGGCAGACAAGCGGATGCACTTGAATCGCGTTTCCTTCGATAAGCACAGGCCGGAATGCCTGGATCGACTGGCGGTGCAAGGTCGGTGCGCGGTTCAAGAGTACGTATTTATTCTGAATCGCTTCTTCAAGAATCGGCCAGACTTCCGGAGCCTCATCTTCGATCAAGCGGCCTGCGCCACGGATGTTGTATGCGAGCTCACGCGCGAGAAGGCCTGCGATCACAAACGGTCGGAAAAGTTCGAGCGCCATATGCTTTGGCAAGCCGCATTCATCAAGCGCGAGGTCAGGCCCCACGACGATAACCGAGCGACCCGAATAGTCGACGCGTTTTCCCAGAAGATTTTGGCGCAAGTAGCCGTGTTTCCCCTTAAGATAATCGGCAAGCGACTTTAAAGCACGGCGGCGGCCTCCCAAGATTCCAAGCACGCCTGCGCCGCGGCGCATTGAATTGTCGAGGAGCGCGTCAACTGCTTCCTGCAAAATACGTTTTTCGTTGCGGAGAATGACTTCCGGCGCGTGAATTGCCATGAGGCGTTTCAAGCGGTTATTACGATTGATGACGCGGCGATAGAGATCATTCAAGTCCGATGAGGCGTGACGGCCGCCTTCGAGGGCGACCATTGGGCGGAGCGCCGGCGGGACAACCGGAAGGCGCGTGAGGAACATCCACTCGGGGCGCACGCGCGCGCGCAACATTGATTCGGCAAGTGCGAGACGCTTCCGCAGACGGTCTTTGTCGGCCGCACCGGATTTCTCGTACTCGACTTTTAGTTTCTTCACCACGTCGGTGAGATCGATCTTTTTGAGAATAGCATAGAGCGCTTCGGCACCGATCGCGGCACGAAACATCGCGCCATATTTTACCGCAAAGAGGTGGTACGCAGCCTCATCCAAGACAGCGCCGATTTGGATAGATTCAATCTCCTTCTTCGCTTTGGTTGCGAGTTCTTTGAGACGTGTCTTTTCTTCTGCATTATTTGCAGCCTTGGTCTTTTGCTCGAATTCCTGTTGGAGATCTTTGAGAAGTCGTGTACGTTCCATCTCGTCGGCTGATGTAACGATGTAGCCAGCAAAGTAGACGACTTTTTCCACTTCTGCGGCAGAGAGACCAAGCATCAAAGCGATTCGACTGGGGATGCCGCGGAGAAACCAGATGTGTGCAAGCGGTGTGGCAAGATCGATGTGGCCCATGCGCTCCCTTCTCACGATCGCGCGCGTGATTTCTACCCCGCATTTCTCACAGACGATGCCGCGGAAACGGATGCCGCGATACTTACCGCAGTAACATTCATAATCTTTTTCCGGCCCGAAGACGCGCTCATCAAAGAGTCCATTCTTTTCGGGGCGCTGCGTGCGGTAGTTGATGGTCTCCGGCTTCGTTATCTCTCCTTGCGACCACTCCAAAATGCGATCGGGGCTTGCGAGGCGCATCTCGACTGCATCAAAATCCTGGGGAATTATGTCTTTCTTTTTCTGCATAATAATTTTCAATCTTTAATTTGCAATTTTCATTGAGAATTGATCATTGATAATTCCTTGTTCGCGGCTGCTGTTCCGTACCGCCTTTGAATTCGATATCAATACCAAGACCTCGAAGATGGCGCACCAAGACATTAAACGTTGCCGGCGTGTTTGTCTCTTCGATGCGCTTGCCAGAAACAATCGCGTCGAACGCCGCCGAGCGGCCGAGGATGTCGTCGGATTTGATAGTGAGAATCTCGCGAAGTGAGTAGGCAGCACCATAGCCCAAGAATGCCCACACTTCCATCTCTCCCACGCGCTGGCCGCCGTTTTGCGCCTTGCCGCCGAGCGGCTGCTGGGTCGTAAGCGAGTATGGACCAATGGAGCGCATGTGGATCTTGTCTTCCACCATGTGATGCAGCTTGAGCATGTACATAATGCCGACCGACACTGGCTGAGCAAAAGGTTCGCCTGTGCGTCCGTCGAAGAGTTCGCGCTTGCCGCTTTCGTGCACGCCCGCTTTTTCGAGCTCCGTCTTGATTTCGCTTTCCGAGGCACCAGCAAAAGACGGCACGACTGCCTGGTAGCCCAGCGTCTCAGCCGCGAGTCCAAGATGGAGCTCGAGAATCTGGCCGAGGTTCATACGCGACGGCACGCCAAGCGGCGTCAATATGATGTCGACGGGATTGCCGTCCTTGTCAAACGGCATATCTTCTTCCGGAAGTACGCGCGAGATGACGCCTTTGTTGCCGTGGCGGCCTGCAAGCTTGTCACCCACCGAGATCGTGCGAAGCTGCGCAACTTCGACGTGCACGCGCTTGATGACACCACTCTCGAGCTGATCGCCCGATTCGCGCGAGAAGACTTTGATTCCCACAATACGACCCCGCTTACCACCCTCCATGCGCATCGAGGTGTCTTTTACGTCTTTTGCTTTCTCACCGAAAATTGCGTGCAACAGTCTTTCCTCGGGAGTAAGCTGTGTCTCACCTTTCGGCGTTACCTTGCCGACCAAGATGTCTCCGGGGCGGACTTCTGCGCCGATACGAACCACGCCTTCTTCGTCGAGATTGCGGAGTTTGAATTCAGACACGTTTGGAATATCGTGGGTAGTCACCTCGGGCCCGAGCTTGGTATCGCGAACGACACAGATAAATTCCTCCATGTGAATCGAGGTAAAACGCGCTTCCTTGGCAAGACGCTCAGATATCACGATCGCATCTTCGTAGTTGTTGCCAAACCATGGCAAGAATGCGACGCGGACGTTCTGGCCGATCGCCATCTGACCGCCGACAGACGTGGAGGTATCAGCGAGCACACTTCCCTTTTTGACATGATCGCCTACCGAGACGTTGGGTCGCTGATGAAAACAAGTAAAGCCATTGGTGCGGGAGAAATTCACGAGTCTGTACTCCTTGGTCTTTCCATCATTATTCTTGACCTTGATCAACTGGGCGTCCGCATGAGTAACTTCGCCTGCCTCTTCTGCAATCACGAGTCTTCCTGAATCGCGTGCAGCAGCGGCTTCAACTCCCGTCGCCACATACGGAGCATCAGGCACCGCGAGAGGCACTGCCTGTTTCTGCATGTTGGAGCCCATGAGCGCGCGGTTGGCGTCGTCGTTCTCAACGAATGGAATGAGAGAAGTGGCGACGGAAAATGGCTGATTGGTTGCCACCTCGATGAGGTCGACTTTCTCTCGGGCGACTACCGTGGGCTTTCCGTTTTTGCGAACGTCGACAAAGACACTCGAAATTTTGCCATTGTCATCGCGAGGCACCGCCGCATGCGCGATTGCATATTCCTCTTCCTCATGCGCATTGAGATACACGATCTCATCGCTCACTTTGCCCTTTATCACTTTTGCGTACGGCGTCTCGATGATACCGAATTCGTTGGGTCGCGCATAGAGACTCATGTGAAGGACAAGCCCGATGTTCTTGCCTTCCGGTGTGTGAATAGGACACACACGACCGTAATGCGAAGGGTGTACGTCGCGTACTTCTAGTCCGGCGCGCTCGCTGGTGAGGCCGCCGCGGCCGAGCGTTGAGAGTATACGAAGATGCTCTATCTCATCCAAAATGTTGTACTGCTGCATCAATTGCGAGAGCTGATCAGTGGTGAAAAATTCGCGGACCGCTGCCTGAAACGGTCGCGGATTTACGAATGATACCGGTGTCGAAGTCTCAGCATCTACCATAGCCATCCTATCCTGGATATTGCGCTTCATGCGAGAGAGTCCCACACGCATGCGGCTCTCCAAAAGCTCTCCTACAAACCGCACGCGACGAAATCCAAGATGGTCGATGTCGTCGGCACCTGCCTCGGGATTCGCATTCAATTCTGAGATATGAACAATAATGCGCGCAATATCATCCACGGTCAGCGTGGCGCCCGAAAGATCACTTTCCTTGGTGGGAAGGTCGAAGCGACGGTTGAAATGAAAACGGCCAACCTTGGAGAGATCGTAGCGCTCCGCGGAGAGTGTCGAATTGACGTGATCGGTGGAGCTATCAACATTGGCAATGTCGCCATCGCGCAGGCGTCGATAGATTTCCACGTATGCTTCGTCGACCGTTTTTGCACTATCTCCCGCGAGTGTCGTCTGTATGGCATCCTTGGCGGCGGTCTTATCAAACTTGGCGAGTATCTCTTTATCAGTCTTCAGTCCCAAGACACGCAAAAGCGCCGTCACGGGGAATTGCCTCTTGCGATCGATCTTCACATAGATTGCTCCATCAGAATCTGACTCGATCTCGATCCATACACCGCGCGCAGGAATGATCTTCGCAGCGAAATAATTTTTGCCCTTGTATGGAATGCCTTCAAAGAAAACACCGTAGCTGCGCGCAAGCTGCGCAACAACGATTCTTTCGACGCCGTTGATTATGAACGTGCCGTGCGCGGTCATCCATGGGAAATCCGCGAGAAATATTTCCTGCTCTTTTTCCTCACCGGTTGTCTTGTTCTTGAGCTTTGCGACCATCGAGAGCGGCGCCTCGTAGGTTTTCATGTGGCTTTTGGCGTACTGCTCGTCCCAACGAAGATCGCCAAATTTAAATTTCACGAGTTTGAGATCAAATTTCTTTTTGGAATGATCGCTTATTTCCGAAAATTCTTTGAAGACTTTCTCCGCTCCACCTTCCACGAAATCGCGAAACGATTTTATCTGGCTTTCAACGAGAGAAGGAAGCTTCACGAGTGGCTCGCGAAACTTCCCGAAAAACTTCTGTGGACGCACATTGCTCGTCTTTGCCATGTCGCAATCGCTGGACGCTAAACACTATTCGTGCCGCGCCAAACGCACTAGCTTTTATAAAAGAGAACGGATTCGATTTCTCTCACCGCTCGTGTTTCCCTCTAACACTCTCTTTTACGTAAAAGCGCAACAATGACTCAATCGGAGCTATACGCAAATGTGTCGGGATTGTATCAGAGTCCTTTCTCTTGTCAACTTGCAGGCCCTGCCCCTACATGGTCTAAATGTGCGACGAACCACAGACAGGTTCGAACCTTAACCGTAGGAGGTCGCCGTGGCAACACAGCGGAAAAGCAAGAAAAGAAAATCTCTCGTGCTTCGTATAAGGAAATCCCGTGACTGGCTCTGCTATCTCGTCGATACGTCGGACAAGGTAACGAGCTACATGGGCGAGGGCGAAATCCCCCGAATCCTGAAGGAGGTCGAGTCTTGGCTCAAAGAAAGATGAGCCACTTGCTTACGGAACAGACTTTGGAGGGCTCGCTTCAGCGGGCCTTCTTCTTTGATATTTTAGTTTTGGAAACCCAAATATCGGTGTCCTTATTATTATGCTATAGCATCAAAATAAGAATATTCAGCCGCGCTTCTTTTTCTTCCACTCTTCAATCTTGGCGTGATTGCCAGTAAGGAGAACTGGCGGGACTTTGTATTTCTTGCCCTTCCACACGAGGACTTCCGGGCGCGTGTAGACCTCGGGAGAAGAAACGCGAGAGGCTTCGAGGGATTCGGCTTTGCCGAGGACTCCTGGAATGAAGCGAGAAATTGCGTCGATAAGAGTTGCCGCTGGAAGCTCGCCTCCGGTGAGAACGTACGGCCCGACGGAAACTAATTTGGCTTTGAGAATCTTTTGCACGCGCGCATCCACGCCCTCATAACGCCCGCAGATCATGATGATGTGTTTTTTATTTGAGAGCTTCTTTGCCGATGCTTCGTCGAATACTTTTCCATCGGTCGAAAAGAAAATAACTTCCGCTTTTTTGGCCTTCTTCATCGCCGCAACAACCGCACGAAGCATGCCATCGGGCTCGAGGACCATCCCCGGTCCACCGCCGTATGGCCTTCGATCCACGCGTCCGTATTTGTCTTTGGTGTAATTCTTTGGATCGTAATACGACACCTTCACGAGACCTTTCTCGCGCGCCTTGCCGAGAATCGAGCTCATGAGATACGGCTCGATCGCATCGGGGAAAAGGGAGACTATGTGGAAGTGCAGCATACGTTAGCTTTTAGCTTCTAGGTGCTAGCTTCTAGTAAATACCAAACACCGACGCATTTTCCTAAAAGCTAGAAGCTAGTGACTAGAAGCTCTTTATTTGAGCGAGTCGAGAACGTCGTCGAGACTCTTCTCTTGCCTGATGTGCGCGGTGCGCTCTTTTGGCTCGACATCGGCCATCGTGCCCACGTCTTCGGGATCGCCCATGTCGATTGGTCCTCCTTGCTGACTTCGCATGCCACCTTCCGGCTCATCTATTTTGAGATTGACGCGCGCATCGTTTTTCATACCCACGACGCGAAGAATCGTGCGGATCGCTTTTGCAGTCGCTCCCGAGCGACCAATCACTTTGCCCATGTCATCCTTGTCGACCGAGAGGCGAAGAAGAACGCCCATTTCATCGACGGTACGCTCGATCTTCACTCCTTCCGGCTTGTCTACCAATGCCTTGATAACGTACTCCAAAAACTGCTGATCTCTTTCTGTGTCTGCCATATCTGTCTTCCTATCGTTCTGGTAATGAAAGCAGAATACAAGAAAAGACGCTCGCCGTCAAAGAGCGCTTTGTTCTTTGGTTTACGCCTGAACCTCTACCGGTTTCTCTTCTACCGCTTGAGCTTCTTGAACCTCTTTAGCCTCTTCTTTAACTTCTGGTGCCGGAGCTTCTACTGCAACCTCCTCTTTCTTAGGCGGGCTCTTTTTCGGAAGCACATTTATCTTCTTGCCCGAAATGATGCCCAGTGAGACGAGCATATTGTGCATCGTCCCAGAAGCTTGAGCGCCTACGGAGAGCCAGTATTTGACGCGCTCAATCTTGAGCGTCCGGGCCTTGGTCGCAGGATTGTAGGTGCCAAGCTGCTCGACAATCGAGCCAGTCTTAGCAGCGCGAGCGTGCTCGGTGACGATTATGCGGTATGAGGGCTGATTGATGCGCCCCGTCCTCTGCAATCTGATCTTCAACATGTCGCGGTACTGTACCAGAAGAAACGGAAAAATCAATCTTTTAGAGCGACTTTGGTTTTCTTCGCGATCGTATGGATCCAACTGTCATGCCGCGAGAATTGGGTATCGCGTACTGCGTTCCCGAAATTCTGTTTCTCAACCGCAGTTGCAAGCTTGTCGAGAGCACTTAAAGCCTCTCGTTGAAACGGAGCTATTTTCTCTTCAAATTTCTCCTCAAACACTTTTTCGACGATCATCTTGACTTCTGGCCTCGTCGGGAAGATCTCCGTCAGTTTATCAATGTCTTTATCCGTAAGCATACAAAGAATTGTAATCTCAAAAGACTATTTTGCAACGCGCTCGGCTTCTTCGAGCTTCACCGAGAGAAGTTTCGAGACGCCGTCTTGGCTCATGGTGACACCATAGAGCTCGCCGGCGGCAGCCATGGTGGCTCTATTGTGGGTGATGACGATGAGCTGCGATTTGGCACCCAGCTCTTGAATCATGTCGGCGTAACGCTTGGAGTTGGCTTCGTCGAGCGCCGCATCGGTCTCGTCAAGAATCAGAAACGGCGGCGGATTGACCTGTGTCATCGAGAAAATAAGCGCGATGGAGGTAAGTGCACGCTCGCCGCCGGAGAGGACTTCGAGACCGCGGATCTTTTTGCGCGGAAGTGATACATCTATGGAAAGGCCCGCATAGATCTCTTCCTCCTCTTCAAAATCACTTTCTTCATCATCACCGTTTGGGCCTGCCTCATCGAAAGCGGTCTGCGCTTTTCTGCGGGGTTTTTCCACCGCAAGCTTCGCGTGTCCACCACCAAAAAGCTTATTGAAAAATCCACCGAGCGCCTCGTTGATACTCTTGAGGCCCTCGTGGAAACGCTCATCGATCGTCTCCTCCAATTCTGCGATGATGTTCTTGAGCGAAATCGCGGACGCTTCCAAATCCATAAGCTCCTTCCCGAGAAACTCGTCGCGCTCCTTGGTCTGCCTGAATTCTTTGACCACGGCATCGCCGTTCCCGAGCCCCGATTCCTCGATCTTGATCTTGAGGCGCTCAATATCGCGACGTCGTTTCTCTTGCAAAGAGCGATCCTCCGAAAGTGCTCCTTGCGGAATCTCGCCCTTGTCCCAGCCCTGAATCGCGCTTCCGATGAGGGCCACTCCTTCTCGTACTTCATCCTGAAAACGAGTTTTTTGCGTCGCGACGTTTTCTCTGGCAATACGCACGCTCGTCATCTTTGACTGCATCTCACGCAAGCGGCTCTGTAATTCCACCGACTCGCGTTCTGCAGTAAACGACTCCTCCCTCGTCCTCGCGATGTCTGATTGAATAGACTCGAGAGCGGATGCAAGCCGCGCTTCTTCGCGTTCTGCCTCGGTGAGTGTTGCGCAGAGGCGCTCGACATGTCTGCGTGCCTCCTCACTCGTCACCGGAGCATTGCCAGATAAGCCTTCTACGAACGCCTTGATACGGCCGCGTATGTCGGAAAGTATGCGTTTGAGATCACTGATGTCGTCCACGCTCTGCGCATTTGCGAGCGTTTCATCCACCGCATGCGCAAATTCACGCACGTGTGGGACTGCCACAATCTGCTCGACGGTCACATTGTTGGCTTCCAAAGCGCCCTCGGCTCGCCCAAGTTCGCGCGCCACGTCCTCGCGCCTGCGACGCACGCCGGCAAGAGCGGTCTCGGTACTCTTTAATTTCGCCTGATGCTCCGCAATCGAACCCTCACGCGTGGCACCTTTTTTTGAATGCGTATCTCGCAATTTATTTTCAATTGTGCGAACCTCTGATTCATACTCATCCAGCTCCTGCCCGAGCCGCGCATTCTCCTGTGTAATCCATGCATTTTCTCGCGCGAGATAGTCATGCAATTTCGCGGCAAGATCGTCCTTGAGCTCGCGCGCTTTCTCTATTTTCTCCACTTGTACGCGCAAGAAATTAAGATGCGGTGCGATCTCCCTTCGAAGCGATTTGGTCTTATCGACATTTACCGCAGTTTCGTCAAGCTTGCGCTCGCCTTCTGCTTTCTTGTGCTGGAAAAGTTTGAGCCCGAGTGCATCTTCCACCATCTCACGCCTTTCTTTGGGCGAAGCATTCAAAATGCGGTCGGCTTCGCCTTGCGAGATGATCTGATACCCCGAGCCGCCGATATTGGCCCCAGCGAGCAAGCGAATGACGTCTTTCAAACGCACTTGCGTACCATTCAAAAGATATTCATTTTGCCCATCGCGATGTACCACGCGCTCGACCGTTACCTCTTTGAAATCGATATCGAGCAGTCGCTTGGAATTATCAAATACCACTTTTACGCCGGCCCTGTTCATCCTCGGAAGCGAAGGCGAGCCGCCCCAAATCAAATCCTCGCCTCTTTTCGACCGCAGCGATTTCATCGACTGCTCGCCGAGAACAAAACGAAATCCTTCCGCAACGTTGCTCTTTCCGCTTCCATTGGGCCCCACGATCGACGATATCGACGACCCAAAAACAAGTTCAGTCTTTCTCCCAAAAGATTTAAACCCTTGCAGCTCGATGGATTTCAGGCTTAGGAACATCGTTCAACATTATACCCTGTCACAAAGCTCAATTCAGGTCCCGATTGAACCATGATAAAGTTGAGCGATGGCAGAAAGAATATGGCATCCACCTTCGTTTGGAAAACCCCTTGAGAGAAGCCCTTTCGACAAGGGAATCCCTTTGAGAACAAATATATTTCAATTTCAAGATGATCCTCGATTTACCGTAAGAGAATTTAAATACGATTACGATCAATTCGCAGGTATACGAACAGGAAAGAATTTCCCAAAGAAAATAAAGGGATTCTTCGATGAACTTCGAGATACATATTCTATCAATGTCCCAGTACATTTCGTTGTTGCTAACAACCCGAAGGGGCGAAAGTGCATATATGTCATTACTGATGTTGTTAAACCGCAGAATCTCTCAACTCTTTCAGTTGATGAAAAACAGAAATTCCAGAAGCAGTATGGAAAACTCTTGAATGGGCTTTTAAAATATCTAATTCATAAATTCGAGAAAAAAGAGAGATTCCTAGAGGAGATAATGCCCGTATTGCACGACAAAGACATCTGGCAATATGTGTACGGTAAGAAAGAAGGCGACACCGATGATCGTATCTATTTGGTTGATACCGATCTGTTTATCGCGAGACCAGGAAAATGGGCTCTAGAAGATGCGGCTGCGCAGCTCAATGGATCCATACAGCAGGCCAAGGACGATTACAATATCGTGGGTCTTGAACCATTATTAAAGGAGTGTCTCGCACTCCAAAGCCGTATCGAGGGAACGATGACAAAAAAGAAATAAAGTGCCTATCCAGATTGAGGTTAAACCCCAATCTCACCACCCCTTGGCGGCAAGGGCTTTTTGCGCGGCGTCTTGTTCGGCTTCTTGTTTGGACTTGCCTTCGCCGACGGCGATCTTTTCCTTGCCGATATAGGCACCCACAGTGAAATGACGATCGTGGTCGGGGCCGGACTGTGAGACCAACTGATAGTTGGGCGTCGTGCCGAGAAGCTCTTGTGCCATTTCTTGGAATTTGCTTTTGGCATCTTGCCAGAGTTTCTTCTCGACGATTTCGTCGGCCTTGTCAAAAAGCTGCTTGGCAATAAAATCTTTGGCCGCATCGTAGCCTTGGTCAAGATAAATTGCGCCAAGCAAAGCCTCAAAGGCATTGGCAAGAATTATCTGCCTTGCACGCCCGGTGTCGCGCGCTTCACCTCGCGAGAGCAAGAGATAATCGTTCATTCCGAGCTTCGTCCCTGCATCCGAGATGGAGATGGTGTTCACGAGCGCCGCGCGATATGCGGTGAGATCTCCTTCGGGCTTCTCCGGATATTTTGCATAGAAAAATTCAGTAACGGCAAGTTCCAAAACCGCATCGCCCAAGAACTCCAATCGCTCGTTGTGTTCTCTCCCCGGCGCGCGATTTTCATTCAAATACGAGCGATGTGTAAAGGCTTGCTCCAAAAGACGCTGGTCTTTAAAAGTCACGCCGATTTTGGTTTCAAATGTTTGGAAGTTGGGCATATAGCGAAGCGTATAGCGTTTAGCGTGTAGCGTCTAGAGAAGTGAGTGTCTAAACGCTAGCCGCTGTTTTTCTGCGCAAGCGCATTGATGGCAGGCACGATTATTTTGAGTGTGTCATCATAAAAATTGAGTGCGCCGACGGCAGAGAGCGGAAACCATTGCGCATCATCGAGCCCGCCAGATGAGCCGAGACGAAGCTCCGTGAAAGGCGATTCCGCGAGAAAATAGGTAACGCGCTTCTTTTTTTTGCCTCCGTCCACGTGGCTGTCGTTGGCCACGTATTCATTTACGCCGAGCTCTTTGACGATCATGATATCGAGTCCCATTTCTTCTTTTATCTCGCGCGTGGCGCCCTGCCGCACGTCTTCGCCCGCTTCCACCTTGCCCTTCGATATCGTCCAGTGGCCAAAAATGTCGTGCACAAACGCCAGATAGATCTCTCCTTCGTTTTTGGCATACACGACCGCGCCTGCAAGATGCTCTGTGGGCATTTTTGATGGATCGCTTTGCTTCTTGCGACCGGCACCTTCGTCTTTGCCCGGCTCGCCGAGCTCGACGTACACCGCACCGAGTACGCCGTTTACAAATTTGCTCGACGAATTACCGCCGAAGGTCTTGGCAAGCTCTATTGCCTCGTTGATGGCAACTTTGGCGGGGACCTGCGCGCGATCCGCATACAAGAGCTCGGTGAGACCAAGCCGCAAGATATTACGGTCGATCGCGGCTATTCTTTCGAGCGGCCACTCGGGGGCAGCTTTGACGATAACTTCGTCAATTTCTTTTTGCTTCGCGATCGCGGTCTTCAAAAGCGCCTGCATGAATGGCACGTCAGACTCGCGAGCCTCGAATTCTTTAGCGTAATCGGAAAGCCTCCCGAGCGCGTCATCTTGGCTCATTTTGCCTGAAGCATCCCGTTCAAAAAGCACCTGGAGGACGACCGAGCGAGCCAAGTGCCTGTTTGCCATATAGCAGCTTCTAGCTTCTAGCTTCTAGCTGATAGGAGATTCTGATGGCCATAAAGAGCAAGGGAAAACGAGTTGAAATTAGGTAGTGGATTTTTCCTTATCAGTATCTGCAACTTTATCTAATGCGCTCACTTGTCCGCTTTCGCGCATCGCTTTCTCACGGCGCTTGGCGCGGGCGGCATCACGCTGTGCGCGTGCTACAACATCGACCGTGACGCGGCCATTGTACTTGCCGCACGAAGGACATGCGCGGTGATTCTGGCGTTTTGCGCCACATTCGCATGTAATGAGACGCCCCGCCACAAGCGCGTGATGAGAGCGGCGCTTGCCGGTCTTGGATCGATTGACGCGCATTCGGACTACCATAAGGCGAGACTATAGCTGAAATTTGGCGTATTTGCAACAATGCGACGAGCGCGCCTCTCGGCGCGCCGTCTAAATTGAATTGGTGGCGCCCCTAGTCTTGAGGACTCTAGGGCCACCTTCTCGAAACCACTCTTCGAGGTTTCGACAAGGTATGTGGATGTCCAACCCACGCGCCTAAATTCATTCTGCCTTCACACTAGCTTGACTGCAAGCCCAAAAATGTGCGCCTGTGGATTCCGCATATCCCGTGGCTCTGTAGAGCCTTAAAATGCGCATTTGTGCCGTATCCTTTGTTTTGAGCGAATCCATAGGCGGTATAATCGCCGGATATTTCCTCCATATAGCGGTCCCGCGTCACTTTGGCGACGATCGACGCAAAGGCGATCGCCGGAATATTCTCATCACCCCGGACTAACGATTCTTGACTCCATCTGCTAGGCACACGAAGCCCGGCGTCGAGTAGCACCGAAACGCGTGATGAACTGATGCCGATATCTGCTATCGCCTTGGACGCAGCTTCATGGCAAGCATTTACAATTCCGATCGTATCTATAATGGAAGCCTCAACGAGTGCGGCGGCATGTTTGAGTCGGCCATGCGCCATGATGTATTCATATAATATATCGCGCTGCTGCGCGGAGAGCTGTTTGGAATCACGAAGCCTTGGCTTCCCATTTTTCGTCACAAGCGCAAATCCTTCCCTCCAATCAAAATCTGTCGGATACAAAACCGCACCTACGCACACGGGCCCTGCAAGCGCCCCGCGCCCCGCTTCGTCGATGCCAATCACATATGCTGAACCCACCTATTCATTATATGACATCGCCACAAGGCCGCCTCATGTGAAAAAGCTTTCTCGATGTTTGTCGATATCGCTCACGATGCGTTTTATCACTTTTTCTACCCCATCTTTTGTCGTGTATTCCGGATTCGAGGAGGAAACGAGCGGCGGAGTCATGGCATATTCACTCGCGGTCATCGGCTCCGCTACTGGAACCTTATTTTTTCCGGGCTCATAATCCAAGAAGGCATCTTTATTTGGGAATCTATAGATTGAAAACGGAAATCCGTCCGGATGTCCCTTCTCGCCAAAAACTATCCTGATATACGGGCCCTTGTCCTTCAGCATTATTTTGAGCATCTGATTGTCAGGCGAAGCGGAAATATCTGCCTCATCTGGGAGTTTCTCTTTCAATTCCTTTTCACAATCGGCAAGAAATGCCTTCTCCGCATCGCCCGGTTTTTCAAAGTCTCCAAGTTCCATTCCGCTCATATGCTCCATAGTACCTCGCGTTTTTAAAACGACAAACCGAATCTTTCGGATAATATCCTGATTTTCTACACTTGTTTATCTTCAGCGGCCGCGGATTGTAAACAAGTGATACAATCTCATTCGATGGTGAGTGAAAAAGACAAATCGGAAAATAGACCGCTTGAGACAAGAGTCCGCAAACGTGCTAGGCGAGATTCAATCAAGAATGCCCTTCTCGGCGTCCTTGGAACGGCTGGAATGCTCACAGTCGCAGAGTTGCAGCGCCAAAAGTCCTTTCCCTTCTCAGACGCGAACACCTCGACATGTTTCTCCCCGCGGATCCGAAGCAACGACTTTATGAGACAGCGTCGCGCCTAAAGCGGAAAGGATTTATCGAATTTCGTATCGAAAACGGGCGCAAACGGATGTATCTCACTGAAGAGGGATCAAGAGAAATCCGACGTGTCCAAAATCAAAGTATGCCCTTGCCGCGACCGCGAAGGTGGGATCGCAGGTGGCGCATAATTATTTTTGATATTCCCGAGAAAAAGAAAAATGTGCGCGACCGAGTGCGGGCCCTTGTACAAAGACTCGGATTCTTTCGATTGCAGCATAGCGTGTGGGTATATCCATATGACTGCGAGGAAATAATCACACTTCTTAAGTCTGACTTGAAACTTGGGAGCCAATTACTCTATATGATCGTAGATGCAATTGAATATGACAAGCCTATCCGCGAGCATTTCGATCTTCCACTTGATCGTTGAATACAGATTGACGGGCACGGGTACTTGTTTATTTCCCGCGGCCGCGAAAGATAAGCAAGAGAGTTAGAAGACGGATACAGAAGCTAGTATACTGCCTTGATGGAACAATCGAGATTTGTTCATTTGCATACGCACTCGCACTATTCGCTGCTCGAGGCCCTGCCGAAAATACCGGAATTGGTAAAGGCAGCCAAAGACGATGGAGAGACGGCCCTCGCACTTACCGACAACGGCAACATGTATGGAGCGATCGAGTTTTACAAAGAGTGCAAGGAACAGGGCATTAAGCCGATTCTTGGCGTCGATTTCTTTGTCGCACCGCGCACAAGACATGACAAAGAATATCGGACCGACGATCATCCATCGCGACTTGTGCTGCTAGCAAAAAATGAAGCTGGCTATCACAACCTCATCTATTTGGTGACCAAAAGCTACCTCGAAGGCTTTTACCTGCGCCCGCGCATTGATCGCGAGCTGATCGAGACATATCGCGAAGGATTGATCTGCATCTTGCCGACCGATGCCGATTCTTCGCGCGATTCATTTTCGTGGCACAAGAAGATCTTCGCAGACGATTGCTATGCGGAGATCACTTGCCATCCCGAGATAGAGGGTCACGAGGAGAAAATAAAAAAGATCCTCAAGCTGTCTCATGCTGAGCATATCGAGACGGTTGCCACGCAGAATGTCTATTATATGAAGCAAGATGATGCGACCGCGCGCGAGCTCGTGGTCAAGATTAAAAATGGCAGCGCTCTCTCTCGCGAGGGCGATGAGAATCTCCCTGACTTCTCCTTCAAAACGCAAACGGAGATGAAAAAGGTTTTTGCCGATATGCCTCAAGCATATAAAAACGCTGCAAAAATCGCCGACGCATGTACGCTCGAACTCGCACTCGGGAAAGCGATCTTCCCCTCGTTTCCCATTCCCGCCGGATCCAGCGATGACGCAGAATTGCGAAAACTAGCGCAAGCCGGAATTCCGGAGCGAGGTCTTGCGGATACTTCTGAATTGCGAACACGCATGGACTACGAGCTGGGGATTATTCAGACAAAAGGCTACGCTTCCTATTTTTTGATCGTCGCTGATCTCCTGCGTCATGCGCGCGAGGTGGGGATCATCACCAATACCAGAGGCTCGGCCGCGGGATCCTTGGTGTCATATCTTTGCGGAATCACGACAGTTGACCCCATCGCCTTCCAAATGCCGTTTGAACGGTTCCTCAATCCCGAGCGGCCAAGCGCGCCCGATATCGATATGGATATCGCGGATAACCGCCGTGACGAGCTCATCGAATACGCACGCACAAAGTACGGCTCGGATACAGTTGTGCAAATCGGCACTTTCGGAACAATGCTGGCACGCGCCGCCGTGCGCGACGTCTCGCGCGCGCTCGGTCACAGCTACGGTACCGGAGATGCGATCGCAAAAATGATTCCCTTCGGCAAACAAGGGTTTCCCGTCACGATCGAAAGTGCAATGGAGTCTACGCCGGAATTGGAGACGGCCTACAAAAAAGATCCGGTTGCACGCGAGATCCTAGACACGGCACGTAAAGTCGAGGGCAACGCCAGGCACGTCGGCGTGCATGCCGCTGGAGTAGTGATGGCACCGCGTCCTGTTGTCGAGTACGCCCCAATTCAGCTCGATCCAAAAGGCGGAAAGACGATCACGCAGTATGATATGTACTCGATTGCCGACGAATACGGCGGTGTCGGCCTTCTCAAATTCGACTTCCTCGGCCTCACCAACCTATCTATTTTGGCCGACGCGCGTGATCGCGTAAAAGCGCGACTCGGCATCGAGGTTGATCTCGACCGCCTCCCGATGGACGACACAAAAGTCTACGCGATGCTCACCCGCGGCGAGACTTTGGGCGTTTTCCAAATGGCCGGAAGCGGCATGACTGCGTATCTCAAAGATCTCCAGCCGACCGTCATTCACGATCTAAACGCTATGGTCGCACTCTACAGACCGGGCCCGATGGCATTCATTCCTGAATACATTGAACGCAAGAAAAATCCTGCCCGCGTCAAGTATCTCGATCCCAGAATGGAACATATCTTGAAGCCGACCTACGGCATTCTCATCTACCAAGACGATCTTCTGCTCATAGCAGTCCAACTCGCCGGCTATTCGTGGGGTGAGGCCGATAAATTGCGCAAAGCAGTCGGCAAGAAATTGCCGGAGGAAATGAAAAAACAAAAAGATCGCTTCACATCGGGCTGCATTGAGCACGGCATGAAGCCCGCTGTGGCCAAAGAATTGTGGGATCAGATCGAGACATTCGCCGCATACGGATTCAACAAGGCACATGCCGCGAGCTACGGCAATCTCGCATATAAGACCGCCTATATGAAGGCGAATTTTCCCGTGGATTACATGGCGGCGGTCCTTACGGCAGACGCGGGTGACGTTGAGAAAATTGCTGAAGTTGTGCAGGAATGTGCGCGAATGAAAATAAAAATATTGCCGCCGTCAGTGAATGAGAGTTTTGGGACGTTCACGGTCATCGACAATTCAACCATAAGGTTCGGTTTGTATTCAATAAAGAACTTTGGAACTGGAGTAGCCGACTCGATCATAGAAGCCCGCGGCACGCTATCGTTCAAAGACATGGCTGATTTCCTCTCGCGCGGTGCGGACCCCGCAAGAGGCAATGCCTCTAACGGGGCGGGCAAGAATCTCAACAAAAAACAACTCGAATCGCTCATTGAATGCGGCGCACTCGATGCTCTTGGCGAGCGTGGCGCGCTTCTTGCGAGCATTGATGCACTACTCGAATTTCATCGCGAAAGCGGAATTCCGCAGAATCAGAATTCGCTCTTTGGCGCAAGCGCGCCCCAAGCGGTTTTGAAAATCCTCGCCTCACCTGCCGCGCCGCTTGCACAAAAACTCATTTGGGAAAAAGAATTGCTCGGGCTCTACGTTTCGGGCCATCCGCTGGACGCTCACCGCGAGAAACTAGCCAAACAAAAACCCCTGCACGAGACGCGTGAAAAATTCCCTCGCGGCGTCGAGACCGTGATCGCGGGCTTCTTGGAAACTATCTCTGCTATACAAACCAAAAACGGCGAACGCATGCTCTTTGGCTCGCTCACCGACGCCACAGGAGCGGTCGAGATAGTCGCCTTCCCGCGCGTCCTCAAGGAATATCCGGCGCTTTTTGAGCCAGGCGCATGCCTCATGCTCAAGGGCAAGTTTTCTGACCGAAACGGCCAACCTAGTTTTGTCGTTGATCGCGCCAAAGCGCTATAAACAACTGCCCACTGGCATTATCCGAAGAAGTGATAAACTGATGAGTATGAAGAGGGGCTTGGTTTTCGCTGCTGCATTTCTTGCTGCGCCGCTCGTCGCATTTGCCACCACAACCCCATCCTCGATACCCATGTGCGGCATCTCGACGCCTCCGGCTATTCACTATGCCGGAGGGCCCGCCGAGCTTGTCTGGTATTCGCAAAACGCAACGAGCGCCTCGATTGCTGGGATAGGTGCAGTACCACTGCAGGGTTCGCGCACTGTCTACCCAACCCGAACAACCACCTACACCATGACAGTCGCGAACAGCGCAGCGAGCCGCACCTGCAGCGTGATAGTCACTATTTCCTCGCCGCCTGCACCTGCCCCTATTCTCTATTACGACTCCCCCGCAAATGCCTCCGTGCTATCCAATTTGATGCGTCCGGTCATGCTCCCATACATCACGCGGGCAACGAGCTACCCATACTCCAATCAGAATCAGTATGGCAACCGCTACTACGACACCTATGACGAATACACCATTCCCGATCGCGGTTCATTTATCTACACAGAAGATACGTATTATCCTGATTCCAATTTCATCTTCAGCAATTCATATCGCTGCGTCGGCGGCGGATGGAACGGCGAGAGTCTCTGCTATGGCGACAACAGCCCGACCACTTTCAACAATCTCTTCCTCACCTCCAACAACTATTACACCTCCGCTGCGCCGACATCCAACGGCGAGGCACCTTGGTCATGGCAACCACCTGTCTATGGACCGACCGACTCGGGAGAACTCATGAAAGAACCTCCGTCATCATATCCGGGATATATTGGTGCTGGCACTATGCCCGCTGGCGGCTCTGCAAGCGACTATGGCTGGGACTCATTTATGAATTATCCGTCACCTTCTCTAAAGGATTCGTGGGGTGACTGCGGATATTGGGACTGTAGCGGCACGCAATCTTCGGACTCAATCACGATACCCCAAAGTTGGGCAACACCTACATATCCGCCACCGCTACCGAATTTCGAGTCCGCAAATCAAAGTCCCCAAGGTGATTGTGGGTACTGGGATTGTAGTGGCGCAAGCCAATCATCAAACTCTGATTCACAAGTAATTCTCGTCGGGGGGCAAGACGGCAGCTTCTAACGAGGATTACAATTCTCATTTGCGCCATGTTCTTCTTCTGCTAGGATAGCTCGATATGGCAGATGAGCATGAGATGAGCGATCGGGACCATAAGAAATTGGGGCGTGAGCTTGATCTCTTTACCTTTTCCGACAGCGTCGGCAAGGGTCTTCCCCTTTTCACCCCCAAGGGCGCGACGATCCGCCGCGAGCTCGAGAGGTTTATCGTTGACGAAGAGATCAAGCGCGGCTACCTGCACGTAAAGACTCCCGACATCGCCAAGCTCGATCTATATAGAAAGAGCGGCCACTATCCGCACTACAAGGATTCGATGTACGCGCCGATTGTAATCGACGACGAGGAATTCATGCTTCGCCCGATGACGTGTCCGCACCATTTCGAGCTCTATCTCTCTCGCCCTCACAGCTACCGCGAGCTTCCGATGAGGATCGCCGAGCTCGCACAGCTCTACCGATATGAACAATCCGGTGAACTCATGGGACTGCAGCGCGTGCGCACCTTCTGCCTCGCTGACGCGCACATCATCTGTGCGTCAGAGGAACAAGCGGTTGAGGAAGTCGGGAAAGCACTCGATCTTATCGAATACGTGGCCGGAATATTTGGCCTCGCTCTCGGCGACGACTATCACTATCGCCTCTCGCTCGGTGACCGTGCCAATACCGAAAAGTATTACAAAAATGACGCCGCGTGGGAAAAGAGCGAAGACCTGCTTCGCAAACACTTGGTAAAACGCGGAAGTAAATTTGCCGAAGCAAAAGATGAGGCGGCATTCTATGGCCCCAAAATCGACGTGCAGATGAAAAATGTAAACGGCAAGGAAGACACCGCTTTCACCGTGCAATACGACTTCTGCATGCCCGATAGATTTGATCTCACCTATACAGGCGAAGATGGCACGCAAAAACGCGCGTTTGTGATCCATCGTTCATCCATAGGCGCGATCGAGCGCATCATGGCCTTCCTCATCGAAAAATACGCAGGCGCTTTCCCGCTGTGGCTTTCTCCCGTGCAAGTGAAAATCTTGCCGGTCTCCGACAAGCATGCGAACTATGCAGCCGATATTCTCAAGTCACTTAGCGAAGCAGGAATTCGCGCCGAAATCTCCGACGGCGACTCGCTGGGTAAGCGCATCCGTGCCACCAAGCTTGAGAAAGTCCCCTACACGATCGTCGTTGGCGACCAGGAAGTCGCAGACTCGACCGCAACCCTCGAAGGTCGCGACCCCGTAAAAGGCTCAGGGCCTCACGGGGCAGGAGGCAATCCGCCGGCTGGCGGACGGAAAGCACTTTCCGTGGCCGATATCATCGCTCGTTTGCAAGAAGAAATTCGCACCAAGAAAGCGTGATACGATGATTAAATTAGAATGTAGAACTAATATATAAAATATGCCAGAGGACGTTTTTACATTGAAACAAAAGGAGTGGATCCGTAAGGAAATTCAGGTTCAATTGGAGCAATCAGGGCTTCCAACTAAGCAATGGGTAGAAAAGGAGGTTGAAATACAAGTAGGAAAGATTTCCCGATAGTTGCTAGAAAATCAAAAACCGCCCTCTCGGGCGGTTTTTGTTTTTTCAGATCAGTTCGAATTAGGAACGAACGATCGTGATGCGAGGAGCCTCGCCTGCCTTCGACTGATGAATGTTCATCGAGTCAGTTGTTGCGTTGAAGTTGGCGGGAGTCGGAAGCTCAACTTGTGCTGGCTGGATCGGGCTCAAGATTGGCGTCGGCGCAACCGGAACCGATGCTTGCGGTGCAAGTATTACAGCCTTAGGCCCTACTTCGCTAAAGCTACGAAGGGCAGGCATCGCTATCTTCGGAGCTACATAGGCTACCTTTGTCTTTTTCGAACGGAAGGACGCACCTGCGAGCGCGAGTGCGCCTCCATTGAAGTAGAAGAGAAGGTACGCAGCGGCTCCCGCAAAGGTGATGAGAGCCATCCAGTAGAGCGCGTTACCGAATGTACCGAAGTCGAAGCCCGTGTACGGAATTTGCGAGAGCGAGACGTACGGCGTGTGAGGCTGAACGTAGGTGGGCGGGACGTAGGTCGGTGGTGTGTAGTAATTATTCGTTACGCACGTAGCCGTGCCACCCTGGCCATACACTGTCATTGTGTAGATCTGGCCGCTCACCGGATATACCGTCATCGAGCCGTATGCCGAGACCGAGCCAACATTCGGGCTGATGTAGCCGCTGGTCGCATTCGTCGAGGTCCACGTAAGAGTCGCAGGGCCACTGTTGTAGCCGTAGTTGTATCCGTTGTTGTAATTGCCGTAATTGTTGTAATTGGAGAGCGTGATTGTGCAGTACGGGCGCTGTTGGTAGTACGTCGGCTGATCGTAGATGTACTGGACCGGATGATAATTCTGATTTTGATGCACCGGATACACCGTCGCTGTGTTGAAGCTGCCGTTAATACTGTTGTCGGTGTAATTAGTATTGCAGCTACCGCCCGTGCAGGTGTTGTTGGTCGTTGTGTTGCTTGTCGTGTGCTGCTGCTGTTGCTGCTGTTGCTGTTGCTGTTGGTACACGATCGGCTGCGAGTACGAAGGAGGAGCAAAGGTGTAGCGAGGAGTCGAAGGGAACGAGAACCCACCGCCACCTCCGTAGCTAGAACCTCCGCCATACGAGCCACCGCCACATCCGCTGCCGCAACCATAGGAAGGCTGACTCGAAGAGTAGTAATCCGTTATCTCATCAGTTGTGGTATATCCATCGCCGTTGTAGTCACATCCCCCGCCGCATGCGTCGCTGTAGCCACTATTATCGCCACATCCGTAATCGCAACTACCGAAGTCGCCGTAGTCAGTTACATCGCCAAATGTTCCGTAGTCTGCTACATCTCCGAATCCTCCATAGTCAGTCACATCGCCAAACCCACCGTAGTCTGTTAGGTCGCCGAATCCGCCGTAGTCAATTGAGTCGCCGAATCCGCCGAAATCAATTACATCGTCTCCCAAACCATCTGCATGTGCGGTCATGGAACCAATCAGACCAACAGAAATGATGGTGCAAAAAAAGATTGCGACCAGTGCGAACGTGTAGGTGCGAAAACTCATAAGTTATTCACTGAATATTAATATTTCTAAAGCCCAGACTTTCTAGCACAAATTAACTTGACTGTCAATACCTTTCTATGTCGTAGTCCGGGAGGGGAAGCGACGCAAGCCACTCCCCCATCCCTGTCGCCCGGAAGCTGTTACCAACCCCGGATGGGCCTTCCCGCCAGCGACGTGACGGCTTCGGCCATGCACGCTTTCACGTCATGGCTATATTTGCCCTGCGTACCTACACACACAGGATGCATCGCGGCATTTACGAAACACCGCGGCCCGGGCCCCTCGGTGGGAACCCCGCAACGCACAAGGCAAGCCTTGAACTTTGCGACCATTTCCATCTGAGCAGGAGTCGGCTGCTCGGCGAAGGCTGAAAATGGATTTGTCGCTACGATTACGCAAGTAGCAATTGCGGTGATGGTGCGCCTCATGGGCTGCCCTCCACGTAGCGGTGCACTACCCCGTGTATACACAGCCGACCTCAAAGACGGGGTTTCTACGCGCACGATAATGCACGCAGAAATCCTGTCTTTATTTGGCTATTCTGGAGGAGAGTAATGTGATTTAATGGCTCAAGACATCACTCTTATTCAGACACCATTATACACAGAGATAACGATTTGTCAAGTCGTCGCATGTCCCCTACAATTTCTACCATGAGTATGGATCGACGTACATTTCTCGCTGGCTCGGCCGCAGCGGGCGCCGAAATACTCTCTGGTAAAAAGGCCGGCGCGGCAGAAAGCACTAGAAGAAATAACCTGGACAGTACCGGGCGACTTACGTTATATCAGGGCGACTTCACCAACGATGATATAAAAGTAATGGATGCCGCAACGATGAAAAGACTTCGCGGCAACGTTGCAGAAACTGCGGCCAAGATTCCTGATCGAATCGAGCGAAAAGAATTTGAGGTTTTGCAAGGGCAGCTTTTACGCGATCTCGAGGCGTCACCGTATGGCGCGTATCCGACACCCAAGAGCGCAATCGAAAATCTCGCAAAAGTTGCGCATGAGGACCTCAAAACTATGCTCGCAAATATTCCTCCGGGACAATATGGACTCTTCATCGATGCTGACACGCAGCAATTGCATCTGGTGCAAAAAACCGGCAACGCACTCTTGTTCATGCTCTCGGCTCGCACAACCACAGGCAAAGACGGTCTTTCACCCAATCCACCACCAGAAAGCAACGCAACAAAAAGCGGACTTTCACTCGTTCAATCAGTTGCAAAAGGTTCAGTCGTTCCCAACGAAGACGTGTCGTATCGGAAAGACCTGGCATTCCAAGAGGAAGAATTCACGATACGAGGACGCGACGAAAAGAAATCCATCTATATCGCGCGTCATGGCAATGCAACCGTAGGGTTGATTGGATTTTACTTCTACAAAGGACAGGCCTTACACGAAGGCCCGATCATGAGCCAGGAGTCTTCGCATGGATGTGTACGCGCAAACGGGCGGGTAATAGCAATGCTTGATGGATATATCAAAGTTGGCACACCGTTTATGATCTACGGAAGCAAGAGATCAATGACAACAAATAGGCCGGGCCCGTCATTGTCTGACGAACTGCCGGGATGGAGAGATATGGGCCAAACTCCTTCTGGGGAATCTCCATCGCGCAAGAATTCTGAGAGGTCCCCTCGCAAAAAACCTTGGAATCCTTTCGACGACCGGAATTCTAATTAACGCGTGCGGCAGGAGAAGGTTTGACCAGCGGAGCGTTCTGGACATGATATAGTATGGCAATGAAAAAGAAGGTGCGGGGGAAGAAAGTCACTACGATTGAGGGCTTGGCCGAGCTCATGGTCGGGGAGTTTGGACGAGTAGATGGACGTCTTGATAAAATCGATGGACGTCTCGACAAGGTTGAAGGACGGCTCGACAAGATTGAGGGCCGTCTCGATTCGATCGATGAACGCACGTTGAGCATGGCACAAGAGTTACGGAGCATTAAGATGGATCTCAATGCCATCAATAAACGACTGGACGCTCTTGAAGAAGCCGTGCGCGATATCCGTGGCTACGCAAAAGAGATAGATGAGCTCCGAGCAATTGTCAGATCGCTCGAAGCGCGGGTCGCACAGTGCGAAGCAAAATAATTTCGAGAAAATATCTAGCGTGTGCGGCAGGAGCGGCTTTCCCCGGCGGCGTTCCAGACGGTGAGAATGTATTGCGTACCATTGGCGACAACGTCGATATAGCCGTACGAAGTCACTTGGCCGATGTTTGGCGAGATGCTTGCGCGCATCGCATTGTCGGCATTCCAGCCTAGCCCGCGCTTTCCAACGTAACCAGAATCCTCAAACCAGATGGAACACGAAAGTTGATCGTAGCCAATAGAGCCAGCGCCGTACGTAACAGGCGCATATGGAGGAACCGGTGCGGGAGGATATGCGTAGCCTCGGGGTTTGTACGATGATTGCGGGATCATATTGCCGAAGGTCTGATACTTGAGAGGAATATTTCCGAACGGTGCGGCGTAGCCAGATGGGTACGATGGTGCGTACGAATTGCCATAGAGCGGCATTGCGGCATAGAGAGGACCATACCCATATGAACTCGAAGGCGTGTAATTTCGCGAAGGTGCGTACATCTGCGCATAACCGTAGCTCGATGAAGGACCGTAGGATGAGCCATACGAATTGCAGCAAGGATTTGAATATCCGCCGTAATTCACCCCCGAGCCGCAACAATCACCGTATCCATTTCGCGAGCTGTATCCATACACATTGCTCGGGCTTCCACCGCACAAAAATCCGCATCCCGGATCGTAGGCACCAGTCAGCGAGCCGCCGCTGTAGTTGTTATACGGGTCGTCCGGATTGTAGGTGGGAGAACCAGAATAGATTGGAGATCCGTATCCTGTGGGATCATTAGTGAAAGTTCCACCGTAACGTGTAGGATCGTCCCTAAAAGTTCCGTAGGGATTTGTCGGGTCGTCTGTAAATATTCCGGGATTGTATACGGTTGGATCATCCGTAAAGGATCCAGGATAATAAACGGTCGGATCGTTAGTGAAAGTTCCGGGATAATACGCACTCGGATCATCAGTGAAAGAGCCCGGATAATACACTGTCGGGTCATTGACGAACATACCACCAGATCCACTAGAATCATCTACAAAAACTCCCGGCATACCGCTATACGTCGGGTCATCAGTAAAGTAGGTAGTCGGATCAGAAGTGTACGTCGGATCATCAGTGAACTGCGCATACGCAAAATGCGGCACGGTCATAAGTCCCGCAAATGCGAGCACCGTGACCAGTAAAATTGAAAATGTGTATTTCATACTTTTTTATACTTTCTGTCGCGATTTCTTAAGAGAAGCGGAGACGACGGATGGGAATCCATCGCCTCCAAGCTTGCAGCACTACTTAAGGGGACTTGTAGCACTGGGCTTTCCCGTCTGAAAGACGAGTGACGCTCTTCTCATCCCGCTGCGAGCAAAACGCAGTCTGGGTTGCCCACTTGTAACCTGGCGGCGGGGGCGGCACGAAGGCCTCTCCCGTCGACAAGCGTTTGTAGACTGCCCGACTGCTATCGCAGAAGTAACCGGTAGACGTGCATATACCGGCTAGCGTCAATGGCACTCCGAAGATAAGCACGCCTAGGAGCACCGCCACAACTGTCAAAAACCCCGTAACGTAGGCCATTTCAAGGCCCTCCCATTGCTGTTGCGACAGCTTCAACTATAAACACTAAAAGCCGGTTTGTCAAGCCCTTATTCGACACAACGCCGACGAAATACGCGGTAAGAACGTAGCGGGCGCTTTTGCCCTTGAGGGTGTCGCACGTGACGAGCATGATCTTCGTAGCATCGGTCATTCTACGGAACATTCGTGTTCAACGAATTGAGATGACATCTCAATATTCAATTCAATCGATTACAGAAGTTTCAGAAATTCATGCTCGTTCAAGCCCGCTTGTCGAATGATTTCTTTCAAATGGCCCGACAAGGTTTTCTTTTTCTTCAATGGGGATCTGCTGACCGTGTTTGACGAGGGATGCAAGATATCCTTCGATGGTGTCTTTTGCCATCTTGGTTATCTCATCCAAGGTTTCCCCTTGCGTAAGGCAGCCCGGTAGCGCCGGAACTTCAGCCCAATAGCCGCCTTCTTCAGCCGCATGAACTTTTACCGAATAGTTAAGGACTTTCATACTGGAGGTTGTATCATAATTCCAGCCCGAGCACTTCCTCAGTCACCCGCGGGACTTCGCGCTTGAAATACGCCTTGATTTCGTTCCAGTCCGCTTTGAAATGCAGTTTTGGCATCGGGTCATCTTCGGCGTCTTCAAAGTACACGAGACTCTTGAAAAAATGCGGAATATTGTGATTGCGCTCAGGAAATTGCGTGACGGCGCGGAGAATTGCATCACGAAGCGAACCTCCGTGGACGGCACAGTACCAGTACATGTCCACAAAGTCGCGCTTTTTGCCGCGCTGACTGATTGCGATGATTTTCATCCCCATTATGTCGTCGGGAACAAGCAACTGGATCGCACCGCACTGCACTCGCGTCTCCGACGGACGAAAAAAAGGATACGCAATGAAACTAACTTTCGCGCCTTCGAAAATTCCATAGAGCGTACCGGCAGAGGTTCGCGACGTCTCCCATGTGCCATGTAGCGAGAGCGTCTGTTCCAATTCTGCGATATCGAAGTCCTTTCTGCTAGTGAAAAAATCCAGATCTTCTGAACTTCGATGCCCGACTTGAAGCGCAAGCGCTGTACCGCCCGCAAGAAACCAATCCGAGCGCACCATGTCGGAATTAACGAACGCAAAAAATGCCTTACTCGTCTCCGGAGGAAGGGCCTCGGTATGAAGGTCGCTGGGAGCGATAGAGATTATTTTAGGATCAGATCCCATAGAGCGCGTGATTTTTGATCAACCTGGCTCCGCGGCAATTGAAGGACCTCCGCGATTTTTCTCCGGGGATACCGACCGAACATCCATCGCACCTCTTCGCCTCTTCCGAGCGCAAGGATGCGCTCGATAATATATCGCTCGTGTTTCTCGGGGTCTATGGTTTTCGGATCCGTGTCCCAAAAGAGTGCAGGGCGGAATTCCATGTGTCCATTATAACACGCCGACGAAATACGCGGTAAGAACGTAGCGGGCGCTTTTGCCCTTGAGGGTGTCGCATGTCACGAGCGTGAGCTTGGTGGTATCGATCGAAAGATCGATTGAGGTGTCGCTCACATCAGCTTTCACCAAGCTCTCGACACTATACAGATACGACTTACCATCATATCCTACGAGTGTAATCGTGTCGCCCGATTTCAATTCGGGAATGCGATTAAATGCCTTGTACATTTGATTGTGCACGATCGGCAAATGCGATGAGTGCGCAAAGAGGATGATGTTCCCCGATTCTCCAAGCTTGGCAGAATCCGCATAGCGCGCAGGGCCATTCACCAAAAGTGCGTCGAGTTTGTCGATATCGATCGTAGAAGGATTCTGCACCGCGAGATCAAGATTGATCGCAGGAATCTTGAGACGCACAGGAAGCGTGGCTTCCATGGCTGCAGGCTGCTGGCTACTGGCTTCATCTCCGAGCATTGGCAAATCGGAGAGTGCGACCTGTTCGGACGTGGCGAGAACACTGGCGGGCGATGATCCGTCGACGTAGTACGGCACGAAGCCGATAGAATCGGCCGCCGAGAGCGAGAGAAAGAATATGACTATAGTCGATGCCACGAAGACTGCCGCGGGAGGACGATTCATAAGCGTCATATAGTACGCCGAAAATGGACATATGTCAATATCCGACGCTTGACAAACGACCATTTATCATGTAATAATCTCGGCTCATATGGCAGACGCCAATCCGCAGCACGTCGTGGTCGAAGAACCGCGCGCAGGCCTCTTCTCCAACATCGTCGCGGTCGTCGGCCTCATCATCCTTATCGTTATTGTGATCTGGGGCCTCTTGCACCTCGCATCACTCTCGCGTGGCTGGCTCTCTTTCCTCTTCAATCGCGCTGTGGCAAAAGTTGAAGTAACCGCTCCAGCGAATGCTACGTCTTCGATTCCTTTCAGCATCTCGTGGAAATATTCGACATCCGAAAAAGGCAACTACGCCTTCCTCTATCAGTGCCGCGCAGGCCTCTCGCTCAAGGCAGGGAGTGGGGCTTCGATTCCTTGTGGCGCCGCATACACGGTGGGCGGCACGACATCGCTTTCAATGACACCGACATTTGCGGGTGCCACCTCGACATCGCTCCCGATCACGGTCATCTTCCTCCCAAGCGCGACAACCTCGCCGCAAGCGCAGGGCTCTGCAACCATCGCGGTACACGCCGCGAGTGTTTCCACGCCCACCCCGACAGCTCCAGAAACGCCGACGACACCTTCGACTCCCGTAAAACCTGCCGTCTCCGCTCCGGTCTATCGCGGACCAGCAGATCTCTCGGTGCGCATCCTGAACATAGGCGTGATCGATCCGTACTCGGGTCAATTCGTGAACCGCGTCCCAGGCCCAAATGACGTCGCCGCCGCGCAGTTTGATATCGCAAACGAGGGTGGTAGCGCTTCAGGCACGTACTACTTCACTGCGACTCTTCCGACGATGAGTGGCTATGTCTACTCGTCGCCCGCGCAAGCGCCACTCGGTGTCGGCAGTCACGTGCTTAGCACACTTCGATGGAGCGACGGGAATCCCGGAGGCGGCACGTTCTCCGTCTCAATCACTGGATCGGATTCCAACAGCTCAAATAATTACGCCTCACGCTGGATCAGCGGTGGCTATTATGTTCCGCAGC
This sequence comes from Candidatus Kaiserbacteria bacterium, assembly GCA_016217975.1. Classification (GTDB taxonomy): domain Bacteria; phylum Patescibacteriota; class Minisyncoccia; order Phycocordibacterales; family UBA2100; genus UBA10103. The sequence continues at coordinate 30,979 of JACRFH010000054.1, forward strand.
CGTACTATCCGTATCAGTATTGAGAGAGATCTTTAGCGGTAGTGTTCACCGCTTCAGGTCCATGAAAAACAGCGAATGTCCTGAATGTCCCATCCCTAAGGGGAATGCGCAGCACGGAATCGACAACGCCACAGAACTCGTATTTGCCATTGCGAAGCACCGAGACCGGCGACGTGGAAGAGCCCTTGAAGGTTGCCCTCTTTATCGGGATCATTTCGCCATGGATGCCGAGAGATTCTGAATTGGGTATCTCGACGAGGAACGAATTACGGTACCGCTTCAATTCTGCCGCAGTCGGGATGGACTTCTCCGAAAGTAGCGGAATGAAACTCTCTGGCGTACGGACCGCAATGCCACCCAGAAGTTTCTTGCCTGTCACACTCGCACCTGTATCATGCGAAGTTCGGTTCGGATTGATGCCAGAGAAAACGACAAAACCACCATGGACATCTTCGTTCGCGAGCGGAATGGGATACCGGAGCATCTCCTTTTTCGAAAAATTCGCGCCAGGTATCAGTGCAAATGCAAGATCATACACGGGGTGTTCGCGCACGGTCATTACGTCTCCGCCCGCTTCGATCAGACCTCTCGTTACATGCTTATTGGCAATAACGAGCGAAGAAGCAACAGGGATACCCTGGGCGTAAATGGCATTTCCTTGGTTTGCTTCAGCAACGATGCGCATGTCTTCCAATGTCTTCATTCGTGATATCTTCACGCCCATCTCGCCCCTGATTACCGCAAGCATGACGGATTTGTTTTCAATAACGATCGGATCGAGACGCGATCCCTTAAGAACGTCCCATGGCGGATCAATGGTGTGATCTAGGACAGTATTCAAGGCCTTGTCACGCGAATTTCCATCAAGTGCCGCTTCGTGCAAGAGAAGGTCTGCGCCCACAGCACGCACTTCGGCGAGAAATTCCTGAAGTTCCGGGGAATCCTCCTCTATTTTTGATTTTGCCGCGCTTGCAATGTTTGGCGTGCCCAACACTGCGCCTGTTGCCGCAAGACCTTTCAAAACGGCACGGCGAGTTGGTTCATTCTTCATGCCTGAATTATATATCCAGTGTGGCCTCTTTGGCGTGGGAGGTAATGAAGGATTTCCTGGCCGGGACATCGGTGCCCATGAGCATGTCGAATACCTGATCGGCGTCTTGTGCGTCTTCGATTGTGACCTGCATAAGCACTCGGCGAGCCGGATCCATGGTCGTTTCCCACAATTCTTCGGCGTTCATTTCGCCCAAGCCTTTGTAGCGCTGCACCGAGATCTTTCCTTGCCTTCCTTGGCTCGCCGGAGCCTCGGCGGAGGCGGCTCCTTCGACTTCTTCCGGCTCGGCGGAGACATCTTCGAGCGGCACATCAGAACCAGCGACTTTTATCTTTTCTTCTTCAGTATATGCATAGAATATCTCTTTTCCTTTTTTTATCTTATACAAAGGCGGCTGTGCGATGTAAAGATATCCACCATCGATCACCGGTCGGAAATGGCGGAAGAAGAGTGTGAGAAGCAGGGTGCGGATGTGCGCCCCATCGACATCGGCATCTGTTGCAATGATGAGCTTATGATAGCGAAGCTTTGAGATGTCAAAGATGTCACCGATTGCGGTCCCGAGTGCGACGACTAGATTTTTGATTTGCTCGCTGCCGAGCATTTTGTCGAGGCGCGCGCGCTCGATGTTGAGAATCTTGCCGCGCAAAGGCAGAATTGCCTGTGTACGCCTGTCGCGGCCGGTCTTGGCCGTGCCACCCGCGGAATCACCCTCGACGATGAAGAGTTCTGCTTCTTCTGCGGATTTTGTCTGGCAATCAGCGAGCTTGCCCGGGAGCGTCATTCCATCGAGTGCGCCTTTGCGCAAGATAGAATCCTTGGCGGCTTTTGCCGCCTTGCGCGCCTTCATGGCAAGCGTAACTTTGCCAGAAATCATGCGCGCATCGTCCGGATGTTCTTCAAGAAATCGTGCGAATGCTTCGCCAAATACCGCTTCGGTGGCTCCGCGCGCCTCCACACTCCCAAGTTTCCCCTTGGTCTGACCTTCAAACTGCACTTCACGCATCTTTACTGATACAACTGCAGTCAAGCCTTCGAGTACATCGTCGCCAGTGAAATTGTCGGCCTCCTTTCCTCCGGAGGAGGATCCGCCTTTGGCGGAACCATTTCCATTGTGAGAATTGAGCGTACGCGTGAGAGCGGTCTTGAAGCCTGTCACATGCATGCCGCCTTCGGCGTTGTAAATGTTGTTGGCAAAGGCTGAAATGCGCGACGTGATGTCGTCGACGTATTGGAGTGCCACTTCTACTTGCACGCCATCCTGTTCCTTTTCTACATAAAAAACATTCTTATGGATTGGCTCTTGATGCTTGTTCTGAAATGCAACGAGTGATTTGAGACCGCCTTCGAAATAGAATGAGAACGACGGCGCATCTACCGCCAGTTCGCGCATGTAAAAGACCCCGACATCGTCAATATCCTTTTTGTCTCGAAAATCAAATATGCTAATGCGAAGTCCCTTTACAAGATATGCCTGTTGACGCAAATGGGCGACGATGGTGTCCCAATTGAAGGTAACATCTGGGAATATCGATTTGTCCGGAATGAATGAGATAATAGTGCCGTGCAACTTTGACGTGGCTATTCTTTTTGTCTTCCCCACCGGCTTTCCGCCATTTTTGTACGCTTGCTCGTATTTGCCGCCGTCACGATGTACTTCGGCACGGACTGACGAAGAGAGAGCATTCACCACAGAGACCCCAACGCCGTGCAATCCGCCGGAGACCTTGTAGCCATCGCCCCCGAATTTACCTCCCGCGTGGAGCATCGTCATCACAGTCTCGAGCGACGAGACTTTGGTCTTTGGATGGATCTCTACCGGAATACCGCGACCGTTGTCGGCCACACGCACCGAGCCGTCGGGCATGAGCGCAACTTCGATGTCGTTTGCAAATCCTCCCATCGCTTCGTCGCGTGAGTTGTCGAAGACTTCCCAGATCAAATGATGCAGGCCTGACGAAGACGTCGTGCCTATGTACATGCCCGGCCGGCGGCGTACCGCCTCCAATCCTTCGAGGACCGTGATGTCGCTTGCTCCGTATGAACCTTCTTTTCTGATAGGTTTTGATGCTGTTTTTGCTACCTTTTTTGCCATAATTTCGATGGTTATAAAATGTCCGCCAAAGGCGGATCCGCCTCCGGCGGAAAAAAATCCCTCACATGAAGTATATCAAATTTCTGCCCATAATGCCACCTGACAAACGCACATTCCGTGGCTCAATCAAGCCTGTTTTCCAAGCTTTTATCTAACCTCCCAGCTCTTCTCGTTTATAGCAGTGTAAATGCTTTCCATGCGCTCGTTGGCATCGCCATCAAAGAGCGTACGATCGAAGGATTGGAAGACGAGACGGAATGCGTACGAGATTTTGTCGCCTTTCGCAAATTCGTCGAATTTCCAATGCTTTACAAGCAAGTCACCCGCGTGATGGACCAGAACCGACTCGACTTCGTCGGCACTCGTGCCGGTAGGTACCCACAGTGCGATGTCGCGCACAATCGCAGGATATTTTGAGAATGGTTGATAGCGATCAGTGTGCGATGTTGCCAGATCATTGTATGCAACTGCTGTTTCTGTTTTCAAGGCAATTTCTTTGGCACCCCTCTTGTCGATAGTCCCGAGCAAAATAACTTCCTTGCCACCTTTCCAAATCGTGCCGATCTCAAAGAGTCTTATTTCATCGAGCCCCAGTAGATCTTTGTTGCGATTATTTCGATCAAACGCTTCTTTCAATCCATCCGTCAGCGTCGCGCGCAAATACGGCTTCACGCCATCTACTTTGTTGGCGACAACCCGCTCTCCTTTGTCAGCAAATACGCTTGTGACCACTTCTGAATATCCTTTCGCAACCAATTCTTCTCGCGCATGCTCCGCGGCACAGAAGTTTGCATTTATCTCTACTTCCCCTTCAAACGGTGGCAACTCAACAGCTGGCACTTTGTCATATCCAACGATGCGACCAACTTCCTCGACAAGGTCTTCAGGTCCGCCAGCTGGCGGATTCAGGTCCAAGCGCTCAAATGGGACTTCCAATGTCAAGGTTGAACCTTGCCATCTTGGTGGTGCCCCAAGGCGCGTGAAAGCGTCTTCGATGTCGGTTTGTGTAAGCTGCGTCCCGAGTACTTTGTTAATCTTTTCAAGCGAGACAGAGACTGTTTTCTTTTGTTGCGGAGCGGGATACTCATCGACAAATCCAACAAGCTCTCCTCCGGCAAACTCATTGATAAGTTCCGCCGCGGCGCGCATGCCATATCCCGCGAGTTCTGGAGATATCTGCTGCTCAAACCTCTGCGATGCATCAGTACGCAATTTGAGCGCCTGCGCAGTCTTACGCACCGAGATTCCATTGAAATTCGCGCTCTCGATGATAATGTCTTTGGTGGCTTCTGAAATTCCTGCCGGCATGCCACCTTTCACGCCAGCGATGCCGATGGGCTCATCAGAATTCCCGTCGACAATAATGAGCATAGAATCCTTGAGGGCAAATTCTTTCTCATCAAGCGCAACGATTTTCTCGCCATTCTTAGCTGTCCTGACAACTATCGAGTATCCATTATTTTCTTTGAGTTTGCCTGCATCGAATGCATGCAAAGGCTGACCGATATTGAACATCACATAATTGGTTGCATCAACGACATTGTTGATTGAGTGCTGCCCCATCGCCGCGAGCCTATCAACTAGCCACTTTGGCGACGGCCCGACCTTCACGCCTTTGATATATCCCGCGACATACCGTGCACAAAGCTCTGGATTTTCGATATGCACACTTACGACATTCGTTCTCGGCTCCATGTGGGACTTACGAAGTCCCACATCGTCTTTGAGGGAAATGTTCAAGATCGCAGATACTTCCTTGGCGATACCGCGATAGCTTAAACAATCGTGGCCTCGATTCGGCGTAACTTTTACATCGAGAATATCGTTTCCTGCCCCGTGGCCATCCTGTGGCTTTACGGACTCGACGCTCTCTATCTCAAAAGCATGAAATGTAAGCGCATGGCCAATTTCTTCCGCGCTTGGAAGCGGCGTATCGAAGTATGTTTGCAACCATTCGCGTGAAATTTTCATAGGGCTATTCCTTCAAAATTGATTCACAAACCGCAGATCCGCAGAGTGCATGAGACGGACATCGTCTATACCCCAGCGCAGCATTGCAAGGCGGTCGAGTCCCATGCCGAAGGCGAATCCTTGGTATTTTCCTGCGTCCACGCCGGCGTTTTTGAGCACATTGGGATGGACCATGCCCGCCCCCATCATTTCGATCCATCGATCGCGTAATTTCTCCGGTGCATTTTCTCCCACGACGCGCATATCAACTTCGACCGATGGCTCGGTGAATGGGAAGAAACTCGGGCGGAATCGTATCTCGACATTGATATCTTTTTCGCCAGAGGCGGATCCGCCTTTGGCGGAAAACAATTCTTTGAAGAATCTTGCAAGCGTTCCCTTGAGATTTGCGAGCGAGACATCTTCACCTACGGCCAACCCTTCAAGCTGGAAAAATTCCGCCTCGTGCGTCATGTCGGTCGCTTCATTCCGGAAGACCTTGCCCGGCACTATGATACGGTACGGTGGCTGGTTCCCCTTCTTTATTTGCTCTTCCATGTATCGAATCTGGACATTGGACGTATGCGTGCGCAGTACCATCCCCTCCTCATCCTTGATGAAAAAAGTGTCCTGCATATCGCGAGCAGGATGGTCTTTGGGTACGTTGAGCGCGTCGAAATTGTGCCATTCATCTTCAATGAGAGGCCCCTCGGCGAAAGTAAAACCCATCTTTGAAAATATCTGATTTGCCTCGCGGATGAGGCTTGAGATCGGATGAATGTGCCCAGTAGGACAATTTGGCATCGCCTTGGTCTTTGTCTTTTCCATATCAGCGGACATTAACACATGCAACAATCGTGCATCTTGAACTCTGTAAGAGCGCGGCAGGTACTATGCCAAATTGTAGTAACCGGGTGTGTCCTCGCTCCATAATGAGCAGTATATCGCGCGCCGAGTGAGGAACAAATGGCCATCTTCCGGCATTTTTGTTATACTGCTGTAAAGACAATGATTTTCGAAGGTATTACATACGCGTTTCTTTTTATCTCTCTCTTCTTCGAGGTTTTTTTGCTCGTATCATTTCTTGAACGCAGATTCGCAAGAATTGGTGCATCGCGCCAAAACGGGGTACTCCCGAGTGTAGCGATCGTCGTCCCATGCTTCAACGAGGAAAAGAATCTCGCAACGACTCTGCGCTCTCTCATGTCTCTAGAATACCCAAAGGAGTTGCTTGATATCATCGTCGTGGACGATGGGTCGAAAGATACAACGCTCGCCGTTGCGCATTCGTTCGCCAATCAGCACATACAAGTCATCCATAAAGAAAACGGGGGGAAGCACAGTGCAATGAATCTTGCACTCGCGCACACGAATGCAGATCTGATCGGATGTCTTGACGCTGATTCAATCGTCGCACGCGATGGTCTTATGCGCATCATTCCCGTCTTCGATGATATACGTGTCGCAGCGGTCACTCCGGGGCTGCATGTGCGTGAGCCTTCCACCCTTTTGCAATACATGCAGCACGTTGAATATAGACTCTCAATTTTCAACCGCTTTGTACTCTCCGCTCTCGGGAGTGCCTTTGTCGCACCTGGACCCTTCTCGATATTCCGCGCACATGTGGTACGCGATCTGGGAGGCTGGCGGCACGGCCATTCGACCGAGGACATGGAGATGGCGCTGCGCATCCAGGCACGTGGCTTTCTCATCGCAAATGTGCCTGGGGTGAGGGTTCACACGACGACTCCGCGGACGATACGCGCGCTTTTCAAACAACGAGTGCGTTGGACATATGGATTCCTGCGCAATGCGGTTGATTACCGACACATGTTTGGCAACACGCGCTATGGAAATCTCGGACTCCTGGTGTTACCGACAGCGCTCCTTTCTATCGGTACCGGCATCTATTTCTTTGCACGCACCGTCTATGGTGCAGGTTCATCGCTCGCCGATGGCTATGCCTGGTATCGGCTCACGGGGGAATTCCCTTACCCGCACATGAGTCTTTTCTATGTGAATACAAGCGCACTGTGGTTTCTTGTATGGCTCGCGATCGGACTTGTCCTGGTCTTGATATCGACAGGCTCGTGGATCGGCACAGGTTCGAAGAAATTGCCAAAAGGGACATCGCTTTTCGTCCTTTTCTACTGTTTCCTGGTGCCGACGTGGCTTGCTACCGCCCTCGTGCGTGCAATAGTCGGGCGGGGCGTACAATGGCGATAGATTAGTAATTGGCCACTAGGGTTTAGGGTATAGGAAATGCGGATTTCCTTTGCATTTATCCACTATTGGCTATACCCTAGTCGCTAACTCCCTATGATTGAACCTGCAGTCAATGATCGAAAAGCGCGTCTGCGAAGCTATCTCGTGGCGTTTGGCATCACGGCTCTTATGTTCGCAACGGCATTCTACGCAAGCGATTATTTCAATGCGAGACGAGTCGCCGATATACGCGCGACGCAAGATGATATCTCGACCGACATTCTTTCGATTGAGACGCAGTTTGATCTCCTTCAGGAACATTCCTGCGCGGATATTGCAGAAAATACCATACTGCCACGCGCGGTCACATCGCTCGGAAGTCAGCTCTCGTATCTTGAAAATCAGGGTGGAAATACCCAAGAAGTGACGCGTCTCAAACGCCTGTATTCTCTCCTGGAGATAAAAGATTATCTTCTCATGAAGCAGCTTACTGCAAAATGCGGGCTGAAACCGATATTCATTCTGTATTTCTATTCAAACGCCAGATGCGATGACTGCCGCGACCAAGGGTATGTGCTCACCGGCCTTGCAGACAAATATCCAACTCTCAGAATTTATTCTTTCGACTATGATCTCGATGTCTCTGCGCTTCAGACACTGATCGACATCGACCATATTCAAAACACCCTTCCTGCGCTCCTTGTCAACGGCACCGCGCATTATGGTCTGCAGAAGATACCTGATATTGAAAAGATTCTGCCGCAACTGAAGACAATGAAGACTTCTGCGACTTCAACCAAGGCGCGCTAAGCGGCTTTTTGCTCGGAATCTTGATGGCTGTCGTTTGCGGGAGCCGAAGGAGACGCACCAGCGAATATTTCGCGCACATACTGAAGTGTAATTCTGCGGAGCATTTTGCGTGTGTCTCCATCGTCGGGGCGCTCTCCTCGCCCCTCTTCTTTCCCTTTCGCTTTCTGAACCAGATCTTGCAAGAATGGGTCATTTACCAAGCTCGGATCTTTCTGACAAAGGAATCGGACAAGGTGCAGCCCGAGAAGCGGCTGACTTTCAAGGAGATTTCTTGTGTCTTGCAATTCGGCAAGCGCCCGCGCATCTTGGTTACGGTCCATTATCTGAAATGCGCGCTTGAATGCTTCTGCCTCTTTTACATCTTTGAGGGGTTCACGTTCTCTGTCGAGCATCTTGGTGAATCTTTTTAGATCGGACGCGCCCGCGCTTGGAGAGAGCTCGGACGTCTTCATGCCAACCATTTCCATCGCACTCTGTATGAATCCCATAGACAAAGCCTATCAAGCATATGGGTCCCTGCAAGAGGGGGTGTGGGTAATCGGGTGAGTATCCCCACACGGCATAACGTTTGACACATTCACGGCTGTAGTCTGCGCCGAATGCGCTAGACTGGTATCACATGAAAAAAAGGATACCGTTCATGATTCTCCTCGCGACCGTAGCACGGTATCGAGTAAAGAAA
>JACRFH010000052.1 GCA_016217975.1 Candidatus Kaiserbacteria bacterium
CATGATGGCGTAGTCAATTATTCACAGGTTGTTTGCATTCGTGTGTTTCCGTTTCCAGTTGCGTGTATCCGCACCTCGCCCGAGGAGTGTTTGGTGTGCGTCAAGAAAACGACGGTTGAGGGGTTTCGTTATTCAAAGAATTTTAGTTGCTGGAAGTCGGTGACGCGGACGGGGTTTCCGGTGTCTGCTCGGGCGCTGCACCCGCCTCCGGAGCCGTGCCGCTTGGCGCATCACTACCACTTGTTTCGGTGCTTGGCAAGTTTCCGCTTGAGTCAATAATCTCGGACGTTGGAGTTGTGTTTTCGCCGGAAACTGCCGGCGGATTTTCCGTGATTGACGCATTATCGGATTGCGTTTCTGAGCTGCTTGCGGATTCTTTTTGCGGCGCATTTTGCGTCGTTGAAGATTGTCCGCTGTTTGAATTTCCCGGTGCCGTAGATTGCGAACCGGCAGCTGCGGCATTCTGCCCGTGAACTTGCTGCAAAATCGCTTTGACGTCGCCCTCGTTGAGACACTGATCGCCCACGCACAGCTCGTCGGTATGCACGCGCTTCGCAAAGAAGTCGGTGATGCCGTTCGCCGCATCCGCAAGCCACTCGCGCATCCGCGCAAAGATATTCGCTAGGAAGCGCCCGGCCATGCCGTTTTGAGCAGGCTTTTGCCTCAATTCCTGCGTCAAATCGGCCACGGAGAGACCTGCAAATGCGCTGTGTGTGATGAAGAACTGAATCGTGCTGCTTGCAGTCTGTGTGACGTAATTCTCAAGCGCGTACCCAATCGTTTGCTCACCGTCCTGCGCCTTCTTCGCCACCCCCGGCATCGAAGAAAGCGACAAGTAATCACCGATGTGAATGGCGCCTCCTTCCAAAGACACCTTGACCGGGATGCGGCCGGAGAGCCCTACAGCCACTTGCCGCTCTTTTTTGAATTGCGCTCCGTTGAATCCTCCGAGCAAGACTGCGGGATTTTCGGAAATGACGCCGAGGATGCGGCCGCCGGAGGCGGCCGCCTTCTTCACAAACACCCCGTTTTCGGTATCCAAGGCGACAATGTCGGCAGGCCCCACACCCGTGTCCCGCGTCGGGTAATTCTCGGCAACGTCGTACACCGTCATCGATGTTGCCGAAGAATACACAACGCCTTCGGTGTTGTTGTCGGTATTGCAGTTAGCGTCAGAGCCCACACAAAGCCCGCCGCCGGTTATTTGTGTGCGAGCATCAGGATTCGTCGTCCCGATGCCGACGTTGCCGGCATTGGTGAGACGCAGCTTCTCCGCACCGGCCGCGTTGGAGAATAGAAGATCTGGCGAAGCAGAGTCCGACGCGCCCATCCAGTAGGTGCCGTCACCGAGTTTATACGTGGCACCGATCGTATACGAGCCGCTATTGTCGGTAAAGTTGCTGCGGCCGCCCGAAACTTCGAACTTATAAGCAGGGGTGCTTGTCCCGATGCCGATGTTGCCGCCGTTGGTTATGCGGAGCTTTTCCGCAAGAGTGCTTCCATTGTGGGTCGAGAAGGCAAGTCCAGTGAACGTGCCAAACGTATCTTCTTGAACAGTGCTTATTTTTGCGCGGGTGGCACCTGCTAATGAACCACTTGCGTCATTGCTTCTGAACCCAATACTGCTCATCACATCGCCCACCGACCACGTCAGATCTCTGGTATCACTTATCGTAAGCGCGGCGCTCGAACCGCTGATGGACAGAATGGAGTCCGGTGTCGTCGTCCCGATGCCGACGTTGCCGGTACTTGCTTGAATCCTCATCGCCTCGGTTACTGTATAGCTTGAAACACTTCTGCCTGTCCTAAAAATAATATCGTCATTAGCAAGCGTTGCAGCTCCTGCCGAGTCAAGAAATACACCGTTACTACCTTTATAAAAACTGAACTCTCCTAAATTTCCACCAAGAGTGTCGTGTAAAGTAAATCCACCTCCAGTTGAGCCGCTAATATCTAAAATCGTTCCTACGCCAGTTATCGAAGCAGTTGGCCCCGCCGTCCCGATGCCGACGTTGCCGCCGTTTGGGTTCAACACAAGAGACTTATATGCGCTGCCTGAATGCAACGATTGAATGTACGCAGCATCAATCGTGTTGTCGTAGCCTGCCGTGAGCATCTTGCTTGGCACGGTGACGTTGCTCAAACGCAACGCTGCCCCCGTGTCCACCGCATATGTTGCATCCTTGCTGACCTGGAAGATGCCGCCAGGCGTCGTCGTCCCGATGCCGACGTTGCCATTGCCTCCAATAACCAAAGTTTCCGTTGTTGCTATACCATTGAGCGGACCGGCATAAACACTCAATCTCTCTGTGCTAGTGTTCAAACCGTTCATCTGAATCTTAAATCTTGCAGAGTCATCACTGGCTGTCCATTTTACGTAGGGGATCTGTGAGCCACCATTTCCAAGAGTAACTCCTGTAGAATCACCTGCAGCAGCTAGTCTAGCTTTGATTTCTCCAATTACATCCAGTTTATATCCCGGCCCCGTCGTCCCGATGCCGACGTTGCCGCCGTTTATTATTGACATAGCCGTTGTACCAGCTGCCTGAATATCAACTTCAGCTCCGGCAATTGTTGCACCATTAGCAGTTCCTATTCTAAACGGCACTGTTGAACTAATAATATTTAAAGTACTCTGGACCCCACCCTGTTGAAGCTGCAATGTTCCACCTGTACCAATAACTCGTAAACCATTGCCTCCAGAATCTGCTGTAATTTCGAGCGGGACTGAGGGACTCGCTGTTTTAATTCCCACTCGTCCATTTGTATTGTCAACATACAAGGTTGTACCAACTTGTAATAATTGTCCAGGTCCCGTCGTCCCGATGCCGACGTTGCCGGAGTCTACAATGGTTAACTGGTCGGTGTACGTTCCCGCTGTGTTTTTTGCAATTGCAAATTTCCATCCGGTTCCGTCGGTACCATACGCGATTCGTGAAGAGAGTGGCGACCCTACGTTTCCGATAATCTCTGTGGTACCGGGAACACCAGTAGAACCATAGAACGATGTGTTCCCACCAATAACGGATAACTTGTTCTGCGGCGTCGTCGTCCCGATGCCGACGTTGCCGGAAGTATCAACATATACACCCTCATCGCCGCCATCTCCCGATAGATACTTGCCATTCAAGATAATATTGCCGCCCATCGTCAGTGCGCCGTTCGTACCGAACGATGAGGTGGCGGTTGCACCGAAATACGTAGGACCGTACGAGGAGAACATCGAAGTCGAAGCATTCGAAAATTGTTGTAAAGCTGTCCACGTGTTCCCATTGCCGAGATTGAGGCCGATTGTGCGTGCAGCCGAACCGTTGTATGTGCCACTAAGCGTCAGCGTGCCATTCGTCGCCGTAAGGTCTGTGAGATTCGAGCCGAGAGAGACGCCGCTGATAGTGGAATTCGTAAGACCAGTATTGTTGAGCGTACCGGAGAGCGTATTCCCAAACGTGAATGTTCCTGAAGAATTCGTGATGGTGTGGCCGAGCGAAAGGCCGTTGAACGAAACGGCGGATGATGTTGCAAGCGTGATCGCGCCGGTTTGCGCCGAGCCACCGCCGTTTTGTGCGAGCGAAAGAAGGCCGCTGTTGGTTATTGAAGGCGCGGAGCCGATTACTGTAAAAGATGAACAACTGACACCTGAAGAACAGCTTGCGGATGATGTCGCGACGGAGAGCAATCCTCCGGTGCCATTTCCATACAATAGTTGTGATGAGGTGAACGTGGTTTGTCCGGTGCCGCCTGATCCGACTGCGAGCGTTCCAGAGATTGTTGAGAGCGTCGTCGTCGCGACCCATGATGGCACTCCTCCCACCAAGGCAAGCACCTGCCCGTTCGTTCCGGCGCTTGTCGTTGCAAACGCGCCGGTGCCGTTACCGAGGACGACGGCGTTTGCGGCAATCGCACTTTGGCCCGTGCCGCCGTTCCCAACAGGCAGGATGCCAGTCACATTTGAAGCAAGGTCAACAAGCGCCGTGGTGATTGCTCCCGCGGTGGCTTTCAAAAAGCCGGTAAGAGCGCCGAACGTGAAATTATTTGAAACGATGAGATTGGATGTCGAAGCCGTGCCGGAGACCGAGAGCGCCGTCGAGGATGCATACGGAATCGTCGAGGCAATGCCGTCGCCGCGGATAGTCGTCGTCGCGGTTCTTCCGACCGCGACATAGTCGAGCGAGTCAAGTCGGGTCGTCGTTGCATTTGTCGCTGTGAGCGTGGTGGCAGTAAGGTTTGTGATGGTTGCGGCGGCAGCCGTAAGAAGCGAATCAAAAATACCAGTCGTGAATCGACCGAGGGTCGAGAAAAGTGTAGTTGATGTTGCGTTGGTTGTCGTCGAACGGTCAAAGGACGCGCCTCCGTTGAATGTGGACGACGCAGAAACGAGAAGGCCGATGGTCGTCGTCGGCGAGAGAGCGCCGTTTGCAATCTCGAACGTCTTGCCAAAGGTAGCCCCGCCGCTTCCGCTATCGTCCGCCGCACACACGACGTTGCCGCTTGCATCCGTCGTGAGTGTGCCGCCATTGCCGAGGCTTGAGCAGTCGAGCGATGAGACGCGCAGTCCTTGCGTCGTGGAGGTTGCAGAGACGTAGAGATTGGTGGTGGTTGCGTAGGTGGTCGTGGAATTGGTGAACGTCGCATTCGTCGCGACGAGCGTCGTGGAGGTCAGACTCGTGATTGTCGCGGCCGCGGAAGAGAGCGCATCAAGGATGCCGGTCGTGAAGTGGCCGACGGCCGCAAAGAATGATGTCGTCGTGGCATTGTCGCCGATTCCCGCACCGCTCGTGCCGCTGATAGTGCCGCCGGAGATACTGGCATTGGTGATCGTGACGCCGTCGAGCCTATCGATCTTCTGCGCGGCAGGAGGAGAGGCGCCATACGAGGCAGGGACGCCGGCAGCTGCCACTTGCTGCGGGAATGAAACGGGCTGCGAGAAGGATGTGAGGCGCGCAAATATCTCGCCTCGGAGCGCAGCGAGATCTGCAAGCGTCGCGCCGGCGATTGAATGGGAGGGACTTTCTACAGATTCGGGATCGCGGTACATGATCCGTTCGATTGTGCGCTCCACGACGGGATTATTAGTTACGTACTGGTACGTGACGGTGGGCGAAGAAGATGCGGCAAGGCCCGGCCTTGCCGCGGGGACATCAACTATAGGCGAGGCGGGGGGGGGTTGAACCGGGGTATCCGCGCGCGAGAAAAGAGTAGAGAAAAAATCTCCGACGGCTCCAAAGACGCCGCTTCCGGAGACGGACGCGGTTTGCGCGATGCGCATTGGCTGGACAAGAGAATATGCTATTGCGGCGCGATTTGCGCTCCCGGGCGGCGCGATTATTTCAAATGCGAGCGCGCTTGTGCCGAGCACGAGAAGTGAGAGCGCGGAAACGCCCGCAATTCGCGCGCCGCTGTAGGCCGGGAAAATTCCAGAATGGCGAGCGGCGAAGCGTCGGGCTTTTTCCGCGCGACCACGCGCAAAAAGCTCCGGATCAATATACGATCTCATGACGCTATTCTTGCATGAAATGTGCCCGCGTGTGCGGCGATGATGTGGACATGAGCGGCGGCTCGTTCCGGAAAGCTGGCAGCGGAAAGCTATTTATCCTACAATGCACCTTCCATGCCCGGTAGGACAATTTCGAATCGCCTCATTATGAATCCTAACAACATATGTAAGGTAAATTCAGCGTTTACGCGTTTGCAGAGCCAGGCGGACTTTAACCACGGCAGTAATTATTCGAAATTGTACTAACCGGATATGTTCGGATTAACCCCAAAGCTCGGCATTGATCTTGGTACAACGACAATTCTCGTATTTGTACCGGGAAAAGGCATCGTGCTCAACGAGCCCTCGGTCGTGGCAGTCTCACAAAGTGATAACCGCGTGCTTGCGGTAGGCAACGACGCCAAGGAGATGATAGGGCGCACGCCGGAAGAAATAATCGCATATCGGCCGATGCGCGACGGCGTCATCGCGGATTATCGCGTCACGGAGGCGATGTTGCGGCACTACATCAGAAAAGCACTTGGCAGATGGAATCTTTTCAAGCCCGACGTGATGGTCTCGGTGCCTGCTGGCGTGACGTCGACCGAGCGCCGAGCCGTAATCGAAGCGGCCACAAAAGCTGGCGCGCGCGAGGCCTATATCGTAAAAGAACCAATACTCGCCGCGATCGGTGCGGGCATTCCCATTCACGAAGCGCGTGGGCACATGGTGGTGGATATCGGCGGAGGAACGACCGATGTGGCCGTGATTTCCCTCGGCGGCATCGTTTCATCCACATCGGTAAAATGTGCAGGGAATGCCATCGATCGCGCGATCACAGACCATATCAAGAAAAATTACAATCTTGCGATTGGCGACAAAATGGCCGAGGAGATAAAAATCCACATCGGCTCTGCGGTCCCTACTGAAGAGGAGCTCACGCTGGTGGTGAAAGGTCGCGATTATCTCACGGGGCTCCCGCGCTCCATCGAGCTTGGCGGGAATGAAGTGGTGCGCGCAATCGGCAAAGAGCTGCGGACGATGGTCAATGCAATCAAGGATGTGCTCCAGGAAACGCCGCCGGAATTGGCTGCTGACATCATCGACAACGGCATCATTATGACCGGAGGCAGCTCGCAACTTCGCAATCTACCGGAATTGATTTTCCGTCGGACGGGAGTAAAAGCGCGTACGGCGAAAGATCCGGCATTTTGCGTCGCCAAGGGGACGGGAGAGGCGTTGAAACATTTGGATACATATAAGAAAGCTATCATTTCCAAGCGGTAAGTTTGTGGTACAATGCTCGCGGCTGGTGGGTTGTTTGCGTACGAGGCAAAGGCCATGGTACTGCTTGCAACCGGAACCTCTCCGCCGCCGCTTTGGTTAATCATTGGGGCACTCGTACTCGCATACATCTATTTGCGAGTCCTGTTCTCAAAGGAGTAACCTAGCGTGTCGCGTTGAGGTGGGAGCGGCACCGAAAGGTCCGCTCTCGCCATATCTGGGTCATCAATTAGCGTCTTTCAATCGTTCCACATCGGCGAGTAGTTTTTGCAAGTCACCCTTAATTGCATCGAGCGCGCCTTTCTGTTCGCGCTTGCGCGTCTCGTCCTCTGCTTCGTCTTCCGATATTTCCTCGACATCCTCGCTGATGTCTTCGACATCTTCTTGGAGTTCGTCCACATCTTCCTGCACCTCTTCGATGTCTTCCTGGATCTCACCAATGTCTTCTTGCATCTCCTCCTGCATCTCACCGACCTCTTCGATGGCTGCGGTCGTTGAGTTCACAGTCATCTGAATGAAAAGAGCGAGATATATCGCTTCGAGTGATAAGGCAGTGTTAAAGACAAGTATGACCGTATCGAAAGGGAGGATTTTGAAGATCAGAAGAAGTATTGCCGTAAAGAAGACGACCGTATGCAAGAGGATCGACAGCGGAGAACCTATCGATCGTGTCACCGACCGCGCGAATTTTTCGACTGGGCCTTTTGGCATGGGGCGATTATACCCTATACTTCTTGCATGACCTTGAGTGCGCAAGCATATCTCGTGCGCGGTGGGGCAGGGGCGATTGCAGGTGTACAAGCTCTTTTGGAGAAAGAAGGCATCGAGATCGAGAGAAATCCTGATATCTATACACGTGCATATACCGCATTTGTCATGGATGATGCCCGTGAATTGCGAGAGCGTGCGAGCTTGCGCTCTGTGGGAAAACACGGGCGGACGTTTGTGATATATGCGCCCACCATTCCCGCAGATGCGCAAAACGTTCTCCTGAAAATCCTCGAAGAGCCGCCTGCGGGGGCGCGCTTCTATATTATCGTGCCGTCGCCTGAAACTCTTTTGCCGACGCTTCGCTCGCGTATGCAGACACTTGAACTCGCTCATGATGGACATCGTAAATCCATCATCGACGCTAAGGCGTTTCTTGCGGCAGGAAATAAGACAAGGCTCGATATGCTGAAACCGCTTCTAGAAAAAGATGATGATGATCGGAGAGATCTTGCAGGGACAATTACTTTTCTCGGCGAACTTGAAAAAGCGCTTTCATGTGATGTGGGACTTCGTCAGTCCCACATAGAGGGCATTCGTGCCGTGTATCGTGCTCGCAAGTACATCACAGATCGCGGAGCCATTGTGAAATCGCTTCTTGAACAGATGGCACTTCTGGTATAATCAACGCATGCTCGGTAGGACAATTGCGAATCGCCTTGGTATGAATATTGCAAACATACATCGAGCAAATCGAGGTATAGTAATTTTGGAAAACGTAAGAGGTGTAACCTGCGGCAGTAATTATTCGCAATTGTACTAACCGGGTATGGTATACGACTTCAAGGCATTAGATGGAAAATTAGCAGGGGCCAAAGAATGGCTCGCGCGCGAATACAGAGGTGTGCGTACGGGGCGCGCATCACCTTCGATTCTTGACGGCGTATCGGTCTCTGCATACGGCTCCATGATGCCCTTGAAGCAAGTTGCCTCGATTGGCGTCGAAGACGCGCGAAGCCTCCGCGTGCAGCCATTTGATCCGAGCATCATCAAGGATATCGAGCGGGGGATTGTCGCAGCCGACATCGGCGTCGGTACTGCAACGGACAGCTCTGGAATTCGCGTGACGTTCCCCGAGCTCTCGACCGAGCGAAGAGAGCAGCTTGTAAAGCTCGCCAAGGGAAAGCTAGAAGAGGCACGTACGACGGTACGTGTGGCCCGTGACGAGACCTGGAAAGATATTCAGGAAAAAGAAAAGGCGAAAGAAATTAGCGAAGATGACAAATTCCGCCTCAAGGATGAATTGCAGAAAAAAGTGGATGCGTGCAATGACGATCTCGAAAAAGCTTTTGAATCAAAAGAAAAAGAAATGAATGGCTAGTGTGTAGTTTATCTATATGACCGCGCTCTTGGTTATCGCCATATTGGTTTTGCTCATCGTCGTGCACGAGCTCGGGCATTTTATTGTTGCAAAAATATTTAGAGTGCGGGTGGATGAGTTTGGGCTCGGCTATCCGCCGCGGGCATTTACCTTCGGAAAAATCGGTGGGACGGAATACACGCTCAATTGGATTCCTTTTGGCGGATTTGTACGGCTTTTCGGGGAGGAGAGTCCGCCAGCTGGCGGAGAGCGCGGCAAGGGCTCACTCGTAGATGCTTCGCGATGGGTGCAGGCAGGTATCCTTATTGCAGGTGTGGCGGCAAATGCGGTCCTCGCGTGGTTTCTTTTTGCCGCAGCGCTTCATATCGGGATTCCCGCGGTCGTTGATCATGCAGAGCCGGGTGAGGTAATTCATTTGTATGTTTCGGACATCGTGCCGGGCTCTCCCGCATCTTCCGGCGGCATCGCCGCAGGAGACGAAATAGTCGGGATGCAGGATACGGCGGGGAGCGAGCTCGTATCTCTTACGCCCGACTCTGCGCTCGAGTATGTCCGCGTTCGCGGCGGGCAGCCGATTGAAGTCACATATTTACACGAGGGAAGGCGCGAAATTGCCACAATGCGGCCCGCAAATGCGGTGGCGCCCGATGCAGCGGGCAGGCCCGCGCTCGGGATCGGGCTCGTGCTCGTGGCCAATCGCGCGCTCCCATGGAGTGAGGCGCTTCCGGGTGCGGTATCTGCAACTACGGGTGCTTTTACCGCGACTGCCACTGCGCTCTACGAGATCTTGCGCGGAATGCTCACAGGTTCTGCCAATCTCTCGGGAGTCGTGGGGCCGGTGGGACTTGTCTCTGTTATCGGTGATGCATCAAGAAGCGGCCTCGGCAATGTGTTGAAACTTGCCGCATTCATATCGGTCAATCTCGCAATCATCAATCTCGTACCAATCCCGGCGCTCGATGGCGGACGTCTCCTCATCCTCGCTGTCGAGGGCATCATGCGCCGCCGCGCGCACCGGCTTGCGGTGCAAGTTTTAAATGCGTTCGGTATCGCGCTCATCATTATGCTCATGCTTGTCGTCACGTATCACGACGTCGGGCGGCTATTGGCATAGTATTGAGATGACATCTCAATATTTCGTTCGGCAAAAAAGCAAGCCGCGTTCCCAAAGGTTCGCGACTTGCAAGGAGGAGAAGTTCACGCCATGCCACGGAGTCGCGCATCGATTGCCTCGATGCGCTTTACTATTTCCGCCGCTGCAGACTTGGCTTGTATCTGACACCGCCCGGGTTCCGCGACTTGGAACGAAAATGTCGCGTTGAAGGCTTCGAACCCTTCCACCACCACGACGACCGCCGAACGATACAGCGGCTCAATCTCGTCGCTGGAACCAGGAACTGCGGCAGGTAAAACCTCGACATTGATCTTCATCGGCCCTCCTTCCCGGTAGCGCAAGTGCTGTCCGGTTGCCGCAAGCATGGGGCACTTCATCTAATTAGGCAAGTACGTTTCTTTGACCCATCGAGGCGTTTCCGATACTATGCTCTGTACGATACTACCTATGCGCCAATCAAAGCTCTTTACGAAGACAAGGAAATCCGCCCCCAAGGACGAAGTCGCTAAAAATGCGCAATTGCTCATTCGCGCAGGATACATCCACAAAGAAATGGCGGGCGTCTATGCATACCTGCCGCTCGGACTGCGCGTGTTTAAGAACATAGAGCACGTCATTCGCGAAGAGATGGACGCGATTGGGGGACAGGAATTGATACTCACGGCACTCCAGAATCCGCACGTGTGGAAAAAAAGCGGTCGCTGGAGCGACGAGGAGATCGACGTGTGGTTCAAGACCCAATTAAAAGATGGCGCCGAAATCGGGCTTAGCGTTACCCACGAGGAACCTCTGACGGCGCTTGTCGCGGAATACGTCCAATCATACAAAGATCTCCCCGTATACATCTATCAATTTCAGACGAAATTCAGGAACGAGTTGCGCGCGAAATCCGGGATCATGCGGACACGCGAGTTTGTTATGAAAGATCTCTATTCGTTTAGCACATCGGAAGAGGAATTCAGGACATTTTACGAAGAGTGCGCGAGAGCCTACATGAAAATATTCACGCGCGTGGGGCTCGGGGAGCGGACGTTCCGCACGTTTGCCTCGGGGGGATCGTTCTCGAAATTCTCTGATGAGTTCCAAACGCTCTGCGATGCCGGAGAGGACACCATCTATGTACACCGCGGCAAACACATTGCCGTGAACAAGGAAGTGTACCGGGACGACGTACTCAAAGAGCTTGGCATCAAGAAATCTGAACTCGAGGAAGCAAAAGCCGTTGAAGTCGGGAATATTTTCCCGCTTGGCACTCGATTTTCCGACGCACTGGGGCTCACGTACAAGGATGAATCCGGAAAGCAAAAAAGCGTTGTAATGGGCTCATACGGCATCGGGCCTGCGCGTCTCATGGGCACAATCGTCGAAGTTCTCTCCGATGAGAAAGGCATCGTCTGGCCCAAAGATGTCGCGCCGTTTAATGTGCATCTCGTCTCGATAGCTGGCGGAAACTCTGACGTTGTCGCAGAATCAGATCGTATCTATGAGCTCTTGCAGGAAAACGGTATCGAATGCCTGTACGACGACAGAGACGTGCGCGCGGGCGAGAAATTTGCCGACAGCGATCTCATTGGCATTCCGACGCGGCTCATTGTGTCTGAAAAGACGATAGCTTCTGGCGGCGTCGAAGCGGTAGACAGAACAACTGGAAAGACCGAGCTTATCCCCGAGAGCAGCATTCTTGAGCGTCTCTCGAAATAAATATGGCAGGCTTAAGAGATACATGGCGCAAATATCGCGAGTGGTTTTACAGCCTCGTTTCCAACGATATCGGGATAGATCTCGGCACGGCAAATACGCTTGTGTATGTAAAAGGTCGCGGCATTGTGATCAACGAGCCGTCGATCGTTGCGGTCAATCAAAAGACCGGCGCGGTCGTTGCGGTAGGCGCATCGGCCAAAGAAATGCTCGGCAGGACTCCCGCGCACATCGTTGCCGTGCAGCCGGTTGTAGACGGCGTGATCTCGGATTTCGAAATAACATCCGAAATGTTGGGCTATCTTATCGGGAAAGCGCAAGCGGGGCACACGAAACTCCTGGGGCCGCGCGTTGCCGTCGGCGTGCCCTCGGGGATTACGTCGGTCGAGATTCGCGCGGTACGCGATGCCGCGCGCGCCGCCGGGGCAAGAGAAGTGCATATCATAGAAGAGCCGATGGCTGCGGCAATAGGTATCGAGCTTCCCATCCACGAGCCGCGCGGAAACATGGTAATAGATATAGGCGGCGGCACGACCGACGTTGGCGTCATATCGCTCGGTGGACTGGTGAATTCCAAAAACATCCGTATTGCGGGCGACCGGTTCAACCGCGACATCATCGCGCATCTGCGCAATGAGTCTAAAATATTGATAGGCGAGAAAACTGCCGAGGAAGTAAAGATTGCGATTGCGACCGTATCTCCATCGCGTGAGCGGAGCGAG
This sequence comes from Candidatus Kaiserbacteria bacterium, assembly GCA_016217975.1. Classification (GTDB taxonomy): domain Bacteria; phylum Patescibacteriota; class Minisyncoccia; order Phycocordibacterales; family UBA2100; genus UBA10103. Next base: position 12,381 of record JACRFH010000052.1, read on the forward strand.
TACGCGATCCGGGGCCGAGACCTCGTGACAGGGCTTCCGCGTGAGATTTTGGTCACCGACAATGAAATCAGGAATGCCATCGGGCACTCGATTGAAGAGCTCGTCGAATCTATCAAAGGAGTATTGGAATCGACGCCGCCGGAGATTGTTGCCGATATCATGGGGCGAGGCATTCATCTGGCGGGAGGCGGCGCCTTGATTCGGGGTATTCCAGAATTCTTATCCGATGCGCTTGGCGTTCCCGTTGTCGTTGCGCAAGATCCTATGACCGCCGTTGTACGCGGCACCGGGGTCATTCTCGACGATATTGATTTCTACGACCATGCAATACTTCCGGGCGAGGATGATCTCGTTCCGACAGAGTGAAATGCGAATATGCCTGCCTATCGCCACCGATCGAAGAAGCCCGAGAAAGGCAGGCGATGGTTGTTTATTGGCATGGTGTTTGTACTTGCGATATTTGCACTCGACAGCGTCTCTCATGGGCGAGTTCGCGCAACTGTTCGCTCGGGGGCGAGCGCCATCTATTCGCTCGGACAGTCGTTGTATTCAGGACTAATGGAGAGTGGGATATTCGCGACACGACATGGGCTTGCTGTTCAAAACGCTGCACTTCGGGAGCAGCTGGCAACTCTCAATGCTTCGGCCGAATCTGCGCTCTCTCTCAAAAGCGAGAATGACGAGCTTCGCGCACTCGTACACCTTGCGGCAACAAAAGCAGGTGTGACCGCAGCGGTAACGTCATCTTTTTCGAGTTCGCCCTATGGCACTTTCATACTTGATGCGGGGCGCGCGGAAGGTATAGTGGTGGGAGACATCGTTGAATCGGGGGGCTTTGCGCTCGGCCGCATAACGACCTCGGATTTGCATACATCGCTCGTGACCACTTTTTTTGCGCCGGGGGAGTCCAATGATGCGCTTATCGCATCGGTGCCAGTGACTCTCGAAGGAAGGGGTGGAGGAAATGCGCGCGGGAAGGCACCGAGAGGTTCGATCATCAAAATAGGCGACACGGTTGTCCTACCGGATAGCGGCGGCCTCTCGGTGGGTCTTGTCGGACACGTTGACACAGGAGAATCGAACGCCTATCAGGATGTCTACGTGTCGTATCCCGTGAACCTCTCGAACCTGCGCTTTGTCTATGTCATACGAAGCTAGGATTCGCACGGGAGTCTTTCTTGCCGGAGTGTTCTTTGCGCTCTATCTTCCGTGGTGGGTGACGCCGATTCTCATACTCTGCGTCTTGCTGCGATTCCGCGCATGGGAGGCACTGGTGCTTGCGCTGTGCGTTGACCTAATCTACATGCCGCTTTCCTCGCACTGGCCGCTCTTTCTCATTGGGACGATATGCGTCGCGTGGCTACTGGAACCGCTACGGAGCGCGATACTTCCCTAATAGTATTTGATAGTATGGACACATGGGACGGCTGAAACAGTATTATCGCGATCCACTGGACCCCGACGATATATTCTTGGATTCGTCCAATCTCCCAGGTCATGATTCAACACGGCTTGAAGGTCGCGTAGAGCGGCCAGTCGCGGGTCGCGCGCTTTTTGCTGTCGGAGTCTTCTTTGCGCTCGTACTTGCGATTTTTGGCGGTCGCGCTTTTTGGCTTCAGGTGGCGCAGGGCACCGCATATGCCGACATTTCGCGAAACAACACGCTCGAGAGTTCAATCATCTTTGCCACGCGCGGTACGATTTTTGATCGGGATGGTCGTGAGCTTGCTTGGAACGAGTTGCAGACGGACCCTGTTAGAGGCGCCGCCTCTAACGGGGCGAGTTCCTCGGCGAGCTCGACATTTGCACTTCGAAAATACAGTACACTCCCAGGTCTCTCGCATGTAGTCGGGTGGGTACGCTACCCAAAACAAGATTCCTCGGGTGCGTGGTGGCGCACCGACTATTCCGGCATGGCGGGGGCCGAGCTCGAATTCGACGACGTCCTAGTGGGGACAAACGGCAATTCGATGATAGAGAGCGATGCGCGCGGGAAGGAACAGCGCGAAAATATCGTGACGCCACCCGTACAAGGCTCTGATATCCATCTCTCGATCGATGCCGGCATACAGAGCAAGCTCTACTCCATACTCTCGGCACATGTCGAGCGTCAGGGCTTTCAGGGCGGTGCCGCCGTCATTATGGACTCCGCAACGGGGCAGATCATTGCGCTTACAAGCTTTCCGGAATACGACAATCAGGCGTTTACCGATGGCGATTCGAATGCGGTATCTGCCGCATCGCAAAGCGCGCGTACGCCTCTTTTGGATCGCGCGATCCAGGGGCTATATGCTCCGGGCTCGATCGTGAAGCCCATATTTGCCGCAGCGGCGCTCCATGAGCACTTAATTTCGCCGGACAAGACTATTCTTTCCACAGGTGCCATCTCCGTGCCCAATCCCTATGATCCCGAGCATCCTTCGCTTTTTCGAGATTGGACGGCGCATGGAGAAATAGATATGCGTACTGCTATTGCCGTTTCGTCTGACGAATATTTCTATACGATTGGCGGGGGATTTGGGGAGCAAAGAGGTCTGGGTATTGCCAAATTGGACCATTACGCGCGGCTTTTTGGACTTTCAAAGGAGACAGGTGTCATGCTCCCTGGAGAACAAGACGGAGTGATCCCGACGCCGCAGTGGAAGGCGCAAGTATTTGGTGCAGACGATCCCTGGCGCATTGGCGACACGTATCACACCGCAATCGGCCAATACGGGTTTCAGATAACGCCGATTCAAGCGGCTGTGTTCATCGCCGCCATTGCAAATGGAGGCAAATTGCTTACACCGCAAATCATCGCAAGCTCGACGCCTCGATTTGTGGATGTCGGCATCTCACAGAGCGATCTGCAGGTCGTGCGCGAAGGCATGCGTCTTGCCGTCGCTTCCGACAGGAAGGATGTTACGGTCAAATCGCTCTATATAGCGGGTATAAAAATCGCGGCAAAGACGGGTACGGCGCAGATCGGTGCGCACAACGAATGGGTTAATTCGTGGTCGGTCGGATTCTGGCCGGCAGATCATCCGCGTTATGCCTATGCAGTGGTGTTGGAAAAAGGAAAAGCGGGAACGCTCCTGGGCGCCGCCCCCGCCCTCGTGCCGTTTTTTGAGTGGCTTGTAGAGAATCATCCCGAATACGTAAACTAGGGGTTAGGGAATAGGGTATAGGGTTTAGGAAAAGACACGCTTGTCTGATAGAGGAAATTGATGCATTATTGCCGTCGTGACAATTTCAGCTCGTCCATTTCTCGCGGCAATACTCATACTCGCATTTCTCGTGCCGATCATTTCACACGCAGAGGTTATTTCCGACGTTCGGATTGGCACCGACGGAAAGTTCGTGGCAAAGAACTTGACCGTGATGCAGAAATCCGGCAACAACCTCTTTTGCCGCGCGACGTGGGGCCAATCGTATGTGCGCGTCACGCTTCTCATGAACGCAGCGACAGTCGTCACCAAGAATCATGGCGAGTCTGCTTTGGCATCAGAGATCACCTATGGCGACATTATAGACGCTGAAGGGACGCTCTCGACTGCCGCAGACAATCTCACTGTTATCCCGACTTCGATACGAGATACGACGCTCGATACTGCGTCGAAAACAATTTCGGGCACTGTCACAAACGTTTATCCGGCTGCGTCATCTTTTGTTCTTGTGAGCAAGGAATCAGCGACAACGACAGTGCTCGTTTCGAGTGGGACGATCATCACTAAGGGCGCGCGCCAGATCTCGCTTGCCGATATAGCCGCCCACGACAAGATTTTAAGTGTGAAAGGTGACTATGACTATCAGGGACGGGCGCTTTCCGCGAATGAAATCCGGGTATATCAGGATCAGAATATTTTTGCAGCAAAGAATTTCCAAGGCACGCTCTCGAGTGTTTCCGGCACCGGGCTTCCATCGACGCTCACCGTAAAAGTGGAGGGCACGAACTACACGGTATATCTTTCTGCAACTTCGATGGTACTCAACAAGGCAAAAAGTCCTGCATCACTCTCGCGATTTGTCGCAGGTGACACGGTGCGCTTTTTTGGCAAGATTCGCGCATCAGATCTTTCGGCAGTCGACGCGGAGGTCCTGCGGGACCTCAATTTCTAGCGCTTGCCAGTCCTTTGACTTTTACCTGCCTAAGGTATAATGCTCACGCATTCATGAATATGCAATTGATAAATATATGAACGACGAAACCAACTATCTTTCCAAAGAGAAATTTGACGAGCTCACGAAGGAGCTCGAACATTTAAAGACTGTGCGCCGGCGCGAGATTGCCGAGCAGCTGGAATACGCGCGCTCGCTTGGCGATCTATCTGAAAATGCCGAATACGAAGAAGCGCGCAATCTTCAGGCTGCGACCGAGGACAGGATTCGCATCATCGAAGAACAGCTCTCTCATGTGCGTATCATCGAACACACTAAGGGCAACGTCGTCTCGCTTGGCTCTACGGTAACGATCCAGAAACAAGGCGAAAAAGAGGAGCACACTTACGAAATCGTTGGCTCCGCGGAGGCCAATATGCAGGAACACAAAATCTCGCACCTCTCACCGCTTGGCTCGGCTCTCATGGAAAAGAAGAAAGGAGAGACCTTTACATTCGAGACCCCGAAAGGCGCGCAGAAGTACAAGATTACGGCGATAAAATAGGGGCTAGGTGCTAGCAACTAGCTTCTAGCTTGAGAAGACTTGTTTTTTGAGAGATACTTCGCCCACGCACCCTTAGCTCAGACAGGTTAGAGCGTTCGATTCACATTCGAAAGGTCGGAAGTTCGAATCTTCCAGGGTGCACTAGTGGAGTACCCGTGGAACGGGTTTCAATATTTCGACACGGTAGAATTTTATATCCTCGGGCAATCCCTCTCCATCCTCAAACGCTTGTCGCCGCTCATCAACAGAAAATGTATCCAGCGCATCTTTCGCTTCTTCAAGTTCTCCTGTCCATACCCATACCACTTCTTGTTCTTCAATTTCCCCACTTCTCTCCCAGTGCGTACCAAGAACGACCAACACGCGCGGATTGCGGTCTTTCTTGCGTTGGACAAGCGCGCCGGGTTTGAATGTTGGTTCCTGCGGTTTTTCCGGAGGTGGAATTATCGACGGAGGTTGCTCGTTCATGTGAGAAAGCATAGCACGAGATGGCGCGAGATGAAGGTGCGTTTAGGAATATTTTTGTTAAGATGGACGCACACGGGATATAATATAATAGTAGTATACTCCCTTCGGGTGGGAGCGGTCTCGGTGCAATTCCGAGTATCCCGACCAAGGACTTCAGAGAGATATGAATTCACCGAGCATCGGAAAATGAATCGCATATGTGGCCATCTTGTGCGACAAATCTTTTAGCAAATAAGACAGGATTTGTCTCGAATCCGGCCATCTTCACGGCATTATTCCAACTCCCAAATCTTAATCTATAGATACGTGAGGAATTGAATTCATGTTTTAAAGGTATCCGACCATAGTTCTTATAGAATTTCTTGATTTTATCCAAAAGGTCCTCATCTGAATATTGATCTTTATATTGAAAAGGTTTTAATCTATTGGCGATCGCGGTCTTTTCGTGTTTGTCGAGCTTTCGTGTATGTCTTCTACTTTCGATTGCTAATTTTTGACTTGGAGTTATCTGTATATCTTTGAGCCAAAGCCATGCAGTAGCAAGACTTATATTTAATGCAGCCGCTATTTCACGATGCGTTCTACCAATTTTGCGCATCAGAATTGCCTCCGTCTTGGTCTCAATTGTATGACGGACGCCGTTTCTTCCTTTTGTCTTTGCCATACGTAAATTATACTATTGCTCTGCATTAGGTCGGCGGGCCGTAGTATATCGGCAGTACATAAGCATGGGGTGCTTAAAGGCCGGGTTCGATTCCCGGCGGCCCGATAAGTAGACGATGATAGAATGATACGATATTCTTCTCTGGTTCGTGCGGGCCTATAGGTAAGTGGTATACCGGTGCATTCGCATTGCACAGTCTCGAGTTCGATTCTCGATAGGTCCACAGAGTGATATTATTTCGGGATGACAGACGAAGCTCCGGAACAGAGGACAATGGAAAGCGACCTCAATATCTTGCGAATCATTGTCGGCAGGGCGGTCGCTCCGTTTTTCACGCCCGTCGAAGGAAAAGCCGAGATGCGCGCGGAGGGTCGTATGGGGTCGTACAATGCGCGCGTTGAGATATGCATGCGTGATGATGGCGATGTCACAGTAATCTTACAGAGAGCGAGCGACCCGCCGCATGACGATGTATATTCTGTCTACTTTGAATAACGAAACCCCTCAACCGTCGTTTTCTTGACGCACACCAAACACTCCTCGGGCGAGGTGCGGATACACGCAACTGGAAACGGAAACACACGAATGCAAACAACCTGTGAATAATTGACTACGCCATCATG
>JACRFH010000053.1 GCA_016217975.1 Candidatus Kaiserbacteria bacterium
ATGAATCCGGCGACGATGAAAAGCCAGATTGACCGACTCACCAAACAAGTCCATGATATCCAGAGGCGATACGGGAACCCCAAGAAATTATCAAAATCCGCCTGAGATTCTTGGTGCCCTTTAATTACTAGCTACTCCGTGCCCTGCTCCCGGCGTGAGACCGGTGATCGTTAGGCTCAATATGCGTGGATCGATTTGATGCAAGATGAGCCACACTGCGATCAAAATCAGAAGTCCAATTATTGCATTTCTGAACACCTCTTTTGCATCCGACTTTTTGCTCCACATATCCTCGCTTCCCATGTAGAGATAGCCTGCGTAGGCAATGCGAAACATTGCCAATACCGCGCCGAGGCGAATCGCGGCTTGGAATGCAAAGTTGAGCATCTCCGGAAGAGAGCCGCTGCAGAAGAGATTTGAGAGCGGATCGCCACCACAGTTTGCGCCCGATGTGGTTTGCGCGGGCGCGATGCTGGTGCTTGCCTGCGCATGTGCAGAGTTTTGCGGAATCAAGAAGAACGAAAACAACATCAGCACTAGCATCATGTTCAGACAAGTTGAGGCAAGATGTTTTGTCATACCATCATTCTACTATCCGCAGCATCCACAGCGATTTGTCTCTGTTGTCGAGGTAGACGATATAGCGGCCCGATGGGTCAATTGCCGGAGAGATCGCATCGGCTTGTTGCGCGCTATCGTTCGCCGCAAAAAGCTTCTTTGCACTGCCCGCGCCCGCATCAATGCTCCACCACACGTCGCGCGTATGTACACTCCCGCGGTACCACGCGCCAAGATACCCCGGCCCCGGGTCGCTTATCGGGACTGCGCAGTAGGCTATTCCTTTTGCTGAACCCCAGGCGCACTTGTCGGCTGTCGTTTTGATCGAAAGCTCCACGGGTGACGCTCCAGCGCTCGCGATCGCAAAAAGTCCGAGACTGTTTTCCGAAGTGCCATACAGAAGCGCAGTTGAAGATGATTGTGGCAGTATGGTAAGGCCGGGCACGTCGCGCACGAGGGGCATTAACGTGCCGCCTTTCTTTATTTCATATGCATATCCCGAAATGAAATCCTCCGCACTCTCCGCGATAAACATCCGACCATCGGGAAGAAGATACGGTCGCCAGGACCCGACATTGGATGAGAACACTTGTTTGGCCTTTGTGCCGTCCCATTGTGACACTTCGCCAAGGGTGCTCGTTCCCACCTCGGTCGCGAAGATACGACCCGTGGCCGGCTCAACTGAAAGCGCCCGTATGTTCTTTTCGCTCTGCACGAGGGAAAGCGAGTAGGTAGTGGACGTCGCAGCGCTTGACGTAGAGATTTTCCCCGAAAACGTCGTTGCATATCCTCCTTCAATCGCGCGGAAGATGGGCGCGCCCGTGCGGGAGAAATACGCCTCGTAAATCTTCGGGATGAGCTTGTTGGTCAGCCGGGAGACAGCTCCGGTCTCCGGGTCGGCAGCAAAGATGTACCCCGTAGCGCGTTCTGCGAAATATATGGAGAGTTTTCCAGAAGCGGTCACAAAACCGAATCCGGCGGTCGGCGTTTTCGCTATCTGCCACAATCGCGGGAGCTTCTTCACCGGCATCGTGCTTGTGGGCAGAGGCGCATTCACACCAAATGACGGCGCGGGACCAGAGGCATTTGATGATGTATCCGTAATGCCAGCATTTTTGCCGGTCATCCACGAGATAATGCCGGCAATGAACCCCCGTGACTTCGCGGGCGCCGATTTCTGCGTAGCAGGCGAGCTGCTCCCTGTCATCGAGTTTATGTTGGCGTAGGTGCTGCCGTTTATCGTCCCCTCCGGGGCGCTCGTGTTGTACCCGCGGGCGCTATCAGCCGCGGAAGTATTCTGCGTTTCTTTGCGCAGATACAAATACCAGCCCGCAAGAAGCCCAAGAATGAGGACAAGAATGACAAACGATGCGTAGATGCCGAGGGTGCGGAGTGTGCGCATATTGTTAGGGCGTACCGAAGACGTCTGCGGCGGCTTTTGATGATGAGAATTCTACGCTCCATTGTCCGAGGGCACCCAGAAAGAGGTTGTTCGCGTGCGAAAGGGAAAGCCCGATTTCCGCCACGCCGCCCCGGTCGGCGTTTACGGTGAGCTCGCTGGGCTGCGTTTTTGAAGATCCAATTGATTGACCGTTGACGCTCCAGGCATACCGCAAGAGCGGGTCATCGGCGTTTTTCGCCGTTGCGAAATACGGTATTGCGGCGAGCGTCATCCGCGTTTCCGCGACCCCACTGGTGCGGGGTATGGCTTTGTGGAAAAGAATGCCGAAGAGCGGATTATCCTCGTAGAGTACGACGATCGGCTCTCTCGACGGAATACTCACGCTTTTAGTTCCGGAGAAGGTGCCATCATCCGAGCGTGCGTCAAGAGAAAGGGTATCGGTCCCGAAAAGGGCCGGAGCAGGCACCGTTATCATCGAGCGTCCAGGACCCGAGACGGAGCCCATCGGCGCGCCATTTCTCTTCCATGAGTAAAAGATGGCGCTATCCGGGGTGAGCGAGCCATCCCCGCGCATGAACCGCACGAGCGCTTGCAGGTGGAGCATCGCTTCTGCCGATGGAATCACGCGACCGCGGTAGAACGGCGGCACGAATGTGTCCGCGTCGAAGAGAATATCAATTTGCGGAGGGCTCACGACCGCGCTCTTTTGGGCTATTCCCCAATTCTGATCAACGGCACTCACCGTGATCGCTATGGGAGTTCCCTTGGTGTCGATCGTAACGCTCGCTTCCGTCATCCCCTTGCCCTCGGCGATCGTCTTTTCCTCGATACTCCAGGTGATCATGCTCTCTGCAAGCTCGAAGATCGGGCTTTCCGCGGTGAGATGAACCGTGTCTCCCGCGGCAGGTGAAAGCGGGCTCATCGTGATCGAGATTGCATTTTCGATATTGCGAAGCGTGAGCGAATCGTCAAGCGTCTGCGCATGCGACAGAGCTGGCACCAATGACACGCACAGCACAAACAAGATCACGCCGTATGAGCGCATAACGTGACTCATTATACCTCGTGAATGAGACGATCACGCGAGGGCTTGAGGTACGGCCGGTGGTGGTGCGGCGATCGGCGCAGGTTTGGGTGTGGGAGCAGGGACGGCGGGAGCATCGAGCTGTGCGCTTTTGAGGATAGACGCGGCTTCAGCCGTTTTTGCCGCAAGAGGAACGGTCGCGGCTTCGCGCGCGGCGTCTGCGGAATTCTCGAGCTCCTGTTTTGCTTTCTTGATCGCCAATATCTGCGAAGGGTCAGACGTGATGATCTGGTCTTCGGTATATGACGCGATGACTTTGATCGCGACGTGTTTCAAGCCCGCGAAGAATATCCCCTCTCCTACGTCCGATTCGAGAAGAAGATATTTCTCTTCGTCGGAGAGCTTGAAGGTCGATTGCACCAGGTCGACTGACGTCGGCGATTGGCGCAAGAGAAGTTGGATCGAAGAGTTGGTGATCATCGGGATGCCGTAGGGAGAGTTCAGGAAGTCGGAGACGTCCTGCGTGATCGTCGAGATGCCGAGATAGTATTTGCGGCCACGTTTTGCTATAGAAAAAAGGAACGATGCAGTGTCTTCCGAGCGCATCATCCACCACGCTTCGTCGATCACGAGCAGGCGTTTCTTGAGCTCTTTGCGCACGGTATTCCAGATGTGGTGCGTAATGATGTACATTGCCACCGGCTTCAAGTCGTCTTCCATGTCGCGCACGGAAAAGACCACGAGCTTTTTGTTCATGTCCACATTTGTCGGCCTGTTCATGAATCCACTCCACGTGCCCTTGGTGTATTTGGAGAGGCGCTGGACGAGGCTCTCGCTCCCCTCCATGCCAGAGAGCACCAGCTCGAAATCGGAGAGAAGCGGCGGCTCCACTTGGGCGAAATTCGCGTCGGAGGTGATGTCTTTGAGAGCGTACGTTTCGGTTATTGCCTTGTCGATAACGGCGTCTTCTTCTGGCGTGAGGCCGCCGAGCATGATGCGGAAGAGGCCCACCAGCGTGATGATGTTGTTGCGCAATATATCGCCCGGATTTTCATCTTCGCGCGGGATTGCGAGGTCAAACGGATTGATGTGGTGCTCCGACGAGAGCGAGATGTTGAAGTAGCGTCCGCCTACCGTTTCCGCAAGATATTCATATTCGCGCTCAGGGTCGATGACGATCACTTCGGTGTCGAACATGAGGGAGCGTAAAATTTCGAGTTTGGTGGTGTAACTTTTTCCCGATCCGCTTTTCGCGAATGTGACCGAATTATAATTCTCCAAAGAAAATCGATCAAAAAGAATGAGCGACGAATTGTGCCGATTGATACCGTAGAGAATACCTTTGTCGGAGGTTAGGTCGAATGAGATGAATGGGAATATCGAGGAGAGCGGAGCGGAATTAAGCTTGGTATGCACATCAAGCTCGTCTGTGGCAAGAGGAAGCACACTTCTAAAACCTTGCTCTTGCTGAAAGAGCGCAGGTCGGATATAGACGAGTCGGCTCTCCAATATGGAGCGCACCTCCGTCTCCGTTTTGTCTATTTCCTCACGCGTTCCACCATATATGGTGAGGTAGAGACCGATATCGAAAATACGCTCCTGCGCTTGCTGCAGTGAATCGCGCAATTGTTCGAGATCCTGATACGCGGTGTCGAGCATCGGATCGCGGACCATGCCCTTGTTCTCGCGCGTCGTGATCTGGCTTTGAATCTCCGCGACTTTTTTCTGGAATTTGCGGAGCATTTCATTGGTGTCCAAGGGGTGTACGAAGATCGAGATATCGATCACCTTGTCCATGTTGATGATCGGCGCAAACCACCCCGTGGTGAGAAATCGTGGATACGAGATGACGAAGAACGTGCGTGCAATGCGCTCGCCGAGATCGAGTTCGCGTGAGCTCACCTTGAGCGCATGTGGCGCAATGACGTCCTGCAGATCCAGAACGCCGGATTTGTATATCTCTTCGGGTAAGACCGGCAAGACCTTCGGGTCTTCGATCGTGTTTTTTGGTTTGAGGAAATCGAGAAGTGCCATAGAGAACAGTTTCTAGCTTCTAGCTTCTAGCTTCTGAATAAGGGGCATGGTGTATTTGTATTTTACTAGCACCTAGAAGCTAGCCGCTAGAAGCTGCGTCTTGTAACGGCATCGGCTTACTATCCTCTCCCGGGTTAAACATCTTGTAGAGGAGCTCGACCGCTTCTTCGGTTCCCAGCTGCACGGTGCGGACCCCTGTACGCACGAGCCCCTGTTGTACAATGCCGATCCTCTGCTCAAGCTGAGAGACTTGTTCCTCGAAGCTTTTATTGGCCGCCTCCGGATCCGTCTTTTTTCTTCCGAATGATGAGAGGATTGATGATGCGCTGGATCCCTTGGAGAGGACGACGGGCGAATATGGCACGACGACGAAGAAGTTTTTCGTCATGATGTTGGCCGCCTCGGTGAAGCTCTTGATGAATTCTACGTACTCGCGGATCTGCACGCGCATCAGCTCGTCCAGCTGCCCCTTATAGGCGGTTTCGAGCGTTGCCACATATGGTCGAATATCGAGCATGCGCGATTGTACGAAGATCTGCACCGAGAAATCAAGCGAGTTGAGAAAGTTTTGAAATTGGACGATGAACGCAGTTTGTTCGTCTTCGGATTTGAGCGCGAAGTTGATGCTCGATGCCAGAAGAATCGCACGCAATGTCCCATCCTTGAGTCGTATCACGCCGTCGCGCACCTCGGAGACCGGGACGAAATCCTGGGTCGAGCGAGTCGTTGATCGTGGATTTAAGGCAGAAGGCATGTGAATAGAAATTAGCCACTAGGGTTTAGGGTATAGGAAGATACGGAATGCACACCGCATTATACCAGTGGCTAGTGGCTATACCCTATTGGCTGCGCACTAGATGCGGGCTTCCCGCGCAGTCACGAGCCCGGAGAGCCTGTCGCGCGGCGCGCGCTCGGTATCCTCTATTGTCCCGGCAGCGATACGCTCCTGTATGTCGAGAGACCATGCGAGGTCGTGCAGCTTGCTATCTGAAAGCTTTGGCACGTAGACCTGCGCGGAATGCGGGGAGACTGTCCTCACGGCTTCAGCTTTCGCATGTTTCCGGGCATTATTCCAAAGATACAATTTCCCGCGCAGAAAATAGTAGAATGCACTTTCGAGCCCAATGATAAATGGTCGGCCGTTGTATTGGAAGAACGCGAGCGCGACGGCGAGCCCGATGAAGGTAAGGATGAGTGGAAGCGCGAGATATAGCGGGAGCACGCGCCACAAAATGTACGCAGTCCCGAGCCCACCACCCATGTAGATGAATTGCTTGAAGGTAAGTGGACCGAAGATTTTGTCCTCCACTTCGATGAATTGAGGTACCTGAAATTGCATGCGAGCAGCTTCTAGCTGCGAGTTTCTAGCTTCTAGTAGATTAAAAAGCCGAGGCTGTCAGCCGAGCTTGCTAATCATAGCACGTAACATTTTGCTCACCTCAACAAGAAGTGTATTGGCTTCATGAATCTGGGAACCATCTACAAAACCAAGCTGATTACTTATTTCTATTTGGGTCTCTAGTTCAGCCGAAGATCCATATGCCATTCTTAGAAAGTGCGCAAAATCTTTTGCCGTGCCGCGATTTCGTCCCTCGGAGATATTTGATGGTATTGATACCGCTGCCCGTCTCATTTGAGATGCTAAGCCGTATATCTCGCGTGACGGGAATTTTTCCGTAAGCATATAAACTGCTTTTACCAAGCTCATTGCCCGTTGCCAAACAATCAGATCTTTGTGTGATTTTGCCTGCATTTCTAGAAGCTAGCAGCTAAAAGCTAGAAGCTTTTATTACAGGAGCTGTTCGCGGTAGGGATCTCCCTCTACCATTTTCCTCTCGTGGCTGGCTTGCCCCGCTGTGTACGAGGCCGACATTGGCGCACGGACTGCCTTTGTATCCGGTGCAGGCGCGGGAGGCGTGGCAGGCAAGACCGCGGGGGCTATCGGCGTAGAAGGTACCGTCGGTTTCTTGGGTTCGCTAGAAGCTAGAAGCTGTAAGCTAGAAGCTGGTTCAGTCGGTTTGCTCCCGAGTATTTGCGTGCGCGAGGCCTCGATGTCGCTCACTACTTTTGCTTCGGCTGCGGGATGATCCAGTTCCCTTTCCAATTCTTTCCGTATCGGCTCGAATATCTCCGCGTTGATATCAGTCGCCAATTTTGCAGCGTCTTCTGCAGTAATGCCGACACCTTCTCGAATATCTTCGGAAAATGTCTCGACCGCCTGAATTCCGAGAATAGTGAGCATCACTTCGTTCTCGAGCCGTTGCCACTGGTCGACATGAAGCTTATGTGTGCTCGCGAGCGCTCGTAACCGCTCGGAGATATCAGTGGAAATGATAGAGTCTTGAACTACTTTCGGTAGCGCCAGAAACCGCTCCTTGAGCACCTTGTCGATATCTATTTGTTGGTCATCGGCCATAATTTATGTGGTGTGTGGGGCAGCAGGCTGTGTTGGGTTTGTCGGGGGCTGCGGCGGAGGACGACCCTTTTTATCTTCGTCATCCAACCTCCTCCATTCTTTCATGGATTTCTTGAACTGCTCGTCCTCACGATAGCCCGTTATCTTTTTCCTGGCCAAGGCTTTGAGATTTGGGTCAATGATCCCTCGCGGCATGACATTTTCGATCACGCTGTCTGCGGCTCTCGCAGCACGAAGATCTTGTGCTTTTGCGATTCGCTGATGTCCTTCATCATGCGCCGCCTCTTTTTTCTCGCGATCTTCCTGAGCTTTTATCAGCGTCTTAAGACGATCATTGACACGGTCTTGCGCCGTCTTTATTGAACCGCCAGCTGCCTGCAGCGCTGTCTTGCGTTCGTCCTCCAATCGTCTGATGTCGGCCGGACTTCCGCCGCCCGGAGCGCTCTTGGCGGCCGCTATCTCCTTCTCGATGCGTGTAAGTTGTGCCAATTGCTCGTTGGCCTCTTTATGCTGATCGTCTGCGCGTTTTTCAGCGGCCCTTGCCTGGTCCCTTGTCGCTATGAGCTGCTCCTTCTGTCGCAAATCTTTGTCCGTATCTTTTGAAGCTTCCTTACGCACCTCCGCTATCTTTTCCTTGCTAGGCGCGAGTCCTCCATAGATGGTGCCGAGTTTCGCTGCTTTTTCGTCAACACGCTTGCCATACGGCGTACTCTTGAATTTGCCCACTTCAAGTCCGCCAAGACCGGGGATTTTGGCCGCAAACTTTGCCGCGGCGCTATTCATGAGGTTCCAATCTCTGTTAGCCCACTGCTCATTTCTATACTTGCCCCGAGCTGCCGCTCTTCTCTGTCTATCTGACAGATTCTCATTCTTCATATCTGCGTCGTACCCTATAGCTGCCCGCTTTGAATAGAAGCCAAAGACATTACCAACTCCCGCAGTGGCAAGCCCAAGACCAATCGCGGGAATTGCGGTAACGAATCGCAGTGCGCTCGCAGTTGAGAGTTTGTACGCGATTATCATTCCTGCGAGGAGAAGCCCGAGGATGACAAGGTAGCCAAGAATTCCCTGCACATTAGACGGATCACCCAAACTACCGCTGCTCATGAGCTGTGTGTGTACTCCTCCGGAGACGGTGATGGCGGCCCACAAGAACAGCATCAGCACGGGGGCAAGGAGCGCATTTTTTATCAAATGATTCCACCATGCGGTCCATCCCATAGCTGCCCAATTCGGTATCAAATATGTTGCGAATGCGAGCGAGGAAAGAATAAGAAGAAGGATAAGCGTGACAAAACGACTGACGATAAGAAGCACGCCGAAAAGAAGTGCAAGAATAGCCCCGAGCATAAATAGTACCGATTCAACTGTGTGGAGAAGTACCCATCCAAATGCCCCTGCGTTATTTTGACTATATATTTTATTTAGTGCAGTCGTTGAGTTCTGCAAACTTGCCGTATCGAGTAATTTAGTGAATTGATCGCCGATGCCGGTTGCGTTGGCGGTCACGGCGTTCTTTGAAACCAACTGCGTGTAGATGCTTTGCGAGAAAGCATTGGATGCATTGATTACAATCTTTGTGAAGAGAAAACTGAAATTGATGAGTACCGCGACGACCAGAACGCGTGCGATGAGCTTTTTATGCCCGTATTCTTTAAGCCCAAGGATGATACTTATCGCGATAAAGACGAAAAGGCCTATCATCATGATGTTGGCCAAGTCGCGCACGAATGTCCATACATTATTTATTCCATCGGAAAGATGCGGATATATTTCATTCCATCCCGATGATGTGGCGAATTGTTTGAGAGTGAGGCTAAAAAGTTGGTCCGTATATTCCAGGAGTCGTGCGAACATGAACATGATCCCAGCGAGGACACTGAATGTGACTCGCAGTACCTGACACGCAATAGTCTCGCCTCCAAAATAGCCAGCCTCGGCGCATTCGGGCGGTTGGGTCGGATCAGTCGAATTCGCTTTTTGAGGCGTTGCCGCTGTATTGCTTTTCATCAGGGCCTTCGCTGCATCGGCGTCCTGTTGCAGTGTCAGACCGGGAGCGTTGCAGCCAATCGCTCTGGGACCATCGCACTGGCTACCAAGAATGCTCAAAAGATTTTGATCTCGTGAATCACAGGTGCCGCCGCCCCGGCACGCCGCTGAAACATCGTTGAAACCACAACTTCCTATGGCGATTCCCCCTGTTGGCGACACCAAACAGGCAGCTTCGGCGCGATGCGGTGAGATGAACAACATACATGCACTGACACATATGCATGCAAGAGCGAGATTCTTTTTGTTGAAGAACGTCGTCATACTTATTGCTTCCAGCGCTGCTTCCACATATCGAGGACGGCGGCGTTATTGACGTTGCACCAGCCGGTTGCAGGATCGGTCGAATCGGCCCAGGTCTTTACAGTGTTCGTTACGAGATCTTGCATCGTCGAGGTGATCGCGCCTTGCTGCTGCTGCACCTGCGTCACATCCCCTGCTTGGTGCAAGAGGCGCTGCGCCACGAGTTGGTCAAGCTGGACGAGCGCGAGGCGCTGCGCGTCCAAGGACGCGGTGTTGGTGATGCCCGCGATCAGCTTATCAATGAGCGAGAGTGCTTTCTGCGAAGCCTGCACATTTTGTATCGTCTGATTGGCAAGCGGCGTGATTTGCGCGGCGATGACGGCTTGCGATGCAACCGTAGTAGTCGCAACATGAAGCGTCCCGCCACCGACTGCGGGGCAGGTATTTCCGGGCGCTGTGGGTGGCGAGGAGCATACCTTGTTGATGATGAGATTCCAGCACTGATTCTCCGCGCTCCGCAGCTGATTTATGGTCGAGGTGAGAAGATTTGCAATTGCTGTCACGACCGAATAGTACTGCTGCTCGACCGAGCGCGCGCCAGCCAAGACTTGGAGCGCGGCGTTTGCCGCGGCATTCCGGAGTCCCACGGCGCTCTCTGCGGTCACCTGATCAAGATACGACGGCTGATTGCCGATCCTATTCATGATGCCGGAGAGTCCTTGATTCCCGGAGACAATTTGCGAGGCCAGGCCGGCAAAAAGCGCCCCGACCATCTGGTCAACATCATTGGCGTTCTGGACTCTTACGTATCCCGAGTTGATCGCGAGTTGCGTCGTCTGGCCTATAACCGAGCTTGGTGTCTCAATGACGCGGTTGCCGTTTTCGTCAATCGAGGTTTTGGCATAGTAGCCGCCGCTCGATTGCACTTGAAGGATGCGCTCCGCGATCGCGCTTGCGGCCTGGCTGTCTATGTATTCTTTTCGGTAGATGTAGCCGAATACGGGATCGCATCTCGAATCTGCGAGGGCATCAAGCGCGGCCTGACTCGTGTCCCTCTGGCTCCAGACGTCATCCATGTTGCCCTGATATGGGCAGGAGAGACGCTCCAAGGGATGCATGCTTGCAAGTACGCCGCGTGCGGTCGTTTGCAAGACCTGCGGCACGGTCTTTGTAAGCGAATCTGGCGAAGACTGCATGTTATTAAGGCCGAGAAGCGCAACACGTTGATATTCAGAACTGTCTTCCTGCTTTGGCACCTTTCTGAAAAGCGCACCGCCGTCGTCTCCGCCAGTGTTTGTGTTGGTGAGGATGATCTTGTTCATTGAGGTATTGGCGCTTTCGCTCATCCTGTCGACGATGCCGCGCAGAACGCATTGCTGATAGACGAGGACTCCGGTGTTGAGCTCGACGGTGTAGTCGGCGACTGGTACGTAGACGCCGCCGGTCGCAGAAAATGCACCCACGGATTGCGGGAGCGCCGCTGTGCTGCGAGAGCAGCCGAAGATCCCCTCGCGTGAGAATTTGTACTGGTCGTTTGCTGCTTGCGCTGATGCGAGAAGTGGAAACAGTATCAGCACCATCATAAGCATTTTTCCTAGAAGCTGGACACTAGAAGCTAGAAGCTGTTTTTGTGTCATAACGTTTTCCGCGCGGCATACGCGCCGATCTCGCCAAACGACGCGAGCATATCGGCCTGCGCCTGGTTGTAGGTCTTGAGAAGCGCCGCAGAGGCGAAGGGGTCGCTTGCATTTGATGCCATCGCATCAAGCGTGGCCGCGAATTCATTCATCGCATTCAGAATTGCCGCGTGATACACGGCCGCATCTGCGGGAACCTTGAGTGCGGAGGCATTTCCTGCTGCTTTGCGGTAATTGACCGCGGCAGCGCCTAGCGCATTGAGATATTGCACATCGCCGCTCTCTATATACCGACCAAAAATCTCGAGCTCCATATCTTTGTTCAAAAGCAACGGTTCGAGCGCGACGCGCAGATCGGCGCGATATGCCAGCACGCGCGAGGACGACACATCGGGGTCGGTTTTCACGTCGCCTGCGGTAACACTCGTGTAGTTCACTGCCGGCATGATGTCGCTCGCGATTTTTGTGGCCGCTTTCACGCCATCCTCGCTTGAATATGAGCCGTTTCGCGCGACATTATTTGCATATGCGCTCAAGATCTGCGCAGCGATATCGGAACTTATGGGCGACACATAGGGAAGATCGGAAAGCAGGGAGTTGGAAGCGGTACTCTTTCCGCCGGAATCTGGGCGCACCGCGACGAGCGGGACATTCGCGTGAAATACTCCCGATTGCCACACGAGCGCGAGCGCTAGGACAACGACAGAGAAGACGGCGGTGAGCCCTAGCGGCGATAACGACAAAAATCCCGTGCGCGCGGTTTCCACAGCAGAAAGTATAGCATTGGAAAACAGCTTCTAGCGCCTAGCTTCTAGCTACTAGGGAAAATCTATATGAAATCGAGGGAATTTTGAGTTTAAAACTAGAAGCTAGCAGCTAGAACCTAGAAGCTAGTTCCCCCTTGCTGCAGCATGAAGATACTCCCGGGATCGTCCTGCTGAAACGAAACACCGTAAGCGGGGAAAATGAGCGCAAGCGCGACATAATTACTGACGAATTTGTCGGCCGCGGCGTCGTACGTCTCCATGCGTGTGATTATTTCGGCATCTCCATGGCCATCCGGGATGCTGGCTAGTTTGTTGCCGATATCGCGATAGCTTGCAGCGAGCGCATAGAGGGCGGAGGCGGCATATGCGGGAGCCGAATCCAGACCATCAAGCTGTGCGCCTACATCGGCAAGATCTGCCCCAAGCTGTCGCATGGCGGCTTGTTTTCCGGTGTCGTTTCCGTCTTCAGCAAAATTCTTGAGAATGGCGACTTGGTTGCCATGGGAGAATTCGAATCCCTGAATGATGTTGCCGACATCGTTGCCGAAGTCATACAGGAGGCGTTGATCTTTCGTGCGCGAGACGCTGACCTGTCCGGTGCTGAAGAAGCCTGAAGGGATGAATGCATACGCACCCTCGAGCGAGGTGTCCGGTGTTGGGCGGGAATCGTTGGCAACCGTCGAATATGAGAGCTGGGCGAGGAAAGAATTGAAGCTCGCGACATCATCATTTGCCGCGCTTGGTGGGACGGATGTTGCAAATGGCGAAACATATTTGTAGGTGGCGGCGCCATACCCCGGCGAGACTCCGGGATTTTGCGCGGGCGGCGCATACTGCGCGGGCGCAGATGTTTGCGTAATGCCCTGCCCCCCGTTCCATGCGGTGATTGAGTTTTCGACCGGAGGCGCGGAGAGACGCGCGGTCACCGTAAACGCGCCGATCGTGAGGAGAAATCCCGCGCCTGCAAGTGTGGCGAGATATGGATGAGATTGGATCCAGGGCATTGCACTAGCTTACAGCTTCTAGCTCCTAGCTTCTAGCCCGCTATCCCCGCTTTCGTATTTACTAAAAGCTAAAAGCTAGAAGCTTTTCGAGTGGTACACTATTTGTAATGAGGAAAACACTTTCGGCAATCACGTTCTCAATTCTTCTCGCGCCGTCGCTGGTCTTAGCGTATCCGTTTGGCGGACAGATCGGTCAGATAATTTTCTGCTACAACAACGCGATCTATACCGCCGTCGGCCCTCCGCGCGGCGGCCCGTTTATCTGGACACCCTCGACCAAGACCTACCAATTTGGCCCGCCGACTCATACTGGCCAGTGGCTACTGGGGCTCGCCGCGCCACCTTACTATTGTCTCGTTTCGCGTGAGCCCATCATCGTGTGGTCCGGCATTCTCATGACGATGGTCGGCTCGAGCGGTCCGGCAGCACCGGGGAGGCCCGGCGGAGGACCGATAACGATTCCTCCGAATCCTTTCCCGAACCCGAACCCCAATCCAAATCCAAACCCGAATCCAAATCAGAGCATAGGGCATGTCGTCGTAAGCGAGGTCTACTATCAAGCAGACTCCGCGCACGGCTCCGATAAAGATCACGAGTGGATAGAGCTCTACAATGGTGCTGCGACGACGGCCGATCTCTCACACTGGTCGGTCAAATCCGCGCAGACATCGCAGACGCTCCCCAATGGCACGACGCTTGCGCCAGCCTCGTACATGGTCTTAGCGGGCGCGGATATCCGCTCCATATGGACTATTCCTTCAGGTGCAAAGTTTCTCCTCTTCCCTTCCGCATTTCCTGGCTTCGCCGCGGCGGGCGACCATGTCTATCTCGAAAATAATTCCGGCGTTCGCATTGACGCAGTTTCATACGGCTCGGATACGGGAGCATTCTCGCCGTCAGTCTCGCAAGTCACTCTTGGTCACGCAATTATCCGAAAGACCCTCTCGACCGACACCGATTCATCTTCGGACTGGACAGACACCTCAGCGCCGACCCCCGGACGCTAATCGTGCAACTCGCCTGCAAGCTTAAACCACTCGTCAACGGAAACAGTTTCAGCCCGAGCTTTTTCCGACACGCCTGCACGTTTCAGTGCGTGAAGCGCCTCATCCCTTCCAAACTTCACACCGAGATTGTTGAGGAGTTGCTTTCGCTTCGACGCAAATCCCGCGCGGACGACTTCGAAAAATCTCTGCTCGTGGATTTTCTTAAAATTCTTTTTTGAAATCTTATCAATGAGGATGATCGATGAATCCACGGAGGGTGGTGGTGAGAAATTACCTCGCGATACTTTTGCGATGATTTTCGGCGTGCCATACGCTTTTACCGATATCGAGAGGATGCTCTCCTTTTTTGAAACAATACGATCCGCGACTTCTTTTTGGATTAGAAGCGCAATAATGCTTGGCGGCGTTCTTTCTTCGAGAAATTTTCTGATTATTTCTCCGGTAATGTAATACGGAATATTTGCCGCAACTACATAGCCGCCCGCTTTCAATCCATGCGCTCTCGGATCGAAATCACGGATATCCATCGGCAAAATCTTAAACCTGCCTTCCACGACTTCGCGTTCAAACATCGGGATGAGATTCGCGGCAAGCCGCTCGTCTTTTTCAATGGCAATCACTCGTGCCCCGGTCGCCAAGAGCTCTTGTGTAAGCGCTCCCGTCCCCGGCCCGATTTCAACCACCGTGTCGCCAGCGCCTAGTTTCGCGGCTTCTGCAAGTATGCGCGCGTAATGCGGGTTTTTGAGAAAATGCTGTCCCAATCTTTGGCCCATAACACCGATATGGTACACTGATGCGCATGAATACGGTAACCATTCCAAGGAAGCTTCCGACAAAAGGTGAGCTCGTGCTCGTCTCTCGCGAAGAATATGAATCTTTGCGTGCTCAAGCAGAAGGCAGAGAATTCACTCCCACTAAGGCCGATCTAAAAGCCCTCGAGCGGGCCCGGAAAAACTTCAAGGCGGGGAAAACTATTTCGTATGATGAATTTGCCCGAAGGGTGGACGCTCGTCGTTGAGCCAAAGGTTGCCAAAGAGGCGCGGCGATTTCCCAAGCGCGATCGCGAAGTGGTCAAGGAGGCAATTAGGGTATTGCCGGTTAATCCGCATGCAGGCGATATTCAAAAGATGAAAGGCGAGGCTGATTCTTGGCGTCGTCGCATCGGATCGTACCGAATCTATTATAGCATTCAAGCAAGAGAGCGCATCATTCTCGTCTATCACGTCGAACGCCGCACCTCGACGACGTATTGAGCAAGGGATGAATCATGAAAACTCACTCTTGTATCTCGCCAACCTTTTCAAGATCGCGCCCGTCCCACACGACACCCGAACCAACGCCCTCTTTGTCAGTCCAATAATATCCGACATATCCGACTTTCCTCAAAGCTTTCTTTTGTCTGCTAAATTCGGGACCCAACTCTTCAAGCGCAACTATCTTCAGGGGGCCTTTTAATTTCCATTCACTTACATTCTTCCCATAAAGACGAGGCATAGTTTTGGTGAGTGATATGTGCACGCCATCTTCTAGAGTGAAGAATCTACGACCACCTGGCCGTAGTCGTTGCAATCCGATTTTGGGTGAGCCGTGGTACCAAGAGTGTTCAGTGAGAGCACGCTCTTCTGCAGAGGGTCTCGGGAGTTCCTCTTTCTTTTCCGCTCTCGCGCGGAAGATCCTCATTCTGTCGAATGGCATATCAAAAATATCATACTACGTATATTTGCGATTTATCTATTCTTGGAACTTGTCACTCATTACTTACTCAATGATCGGCATGTCGTCGAGAAGCGAATGTTTGGCGCGAACCTGCTGGACAAGTCGCTGGTCGATATCGTCGAGGAATTCCGATGCAAGTGCGGGCTCACGTGAGCCGTATTTCATGCGGCCACTCGTATAGGAGAGGAAGAGCCGTTTCTTTGCCCGCGTTACCGCAACGTAAAAAAGTCGACGCTCTTCTTCTTCGTCTCGATCTGCGGACTCGCGCAAGGACGGAAAAAGTCCCTGTTCAAGACCTGTCACAAATACCGCCTCGAATTCCAGGCCCTTGGATGCATGCGCGGTCATAAGAGAAACGGCGCCCGACGATTCATCAAGCGAATCTTGTTCGCTTTCAAGCGCAGCCTCTTCCATGAGTCGTTCAATTCCCTCGGGCGAGGCCGCGTCATCGTATCTCACTGCAAGGTTTATGAGCTCGCCGACGTTGCCGAGGCGCTCTCGATTTTCGTCATCATCTTTTCCGCCAGAGGCGGATCCGCCTCTGGCGGAGAGCATCTTCTCGATGCCACTTTCTTCTACCGCAAAGCGTACTGCATCTGATGCGGGTAGAGTCTGCGCCGCATGCTTTATTTTCGCAAGCGAGTCGCGAAATTTCTGCACTTTGAGCGCGAGCGCGCCTGCAAGGGGCTCTCCGGAGAGCATTTTCTCGAGCGTTGTCTTTCCAATTCCTCGAGGAGGTGTCGAGATAATGCGGGCAATGTCAACTTTTGATTTCGGATTGAGCGCGGCGCGGATATACGAGAGCACGTCTTTGATTTCAGCGCGCTCGAAGAAGCGCGTGCCGAGGACTCGGTATGGGATGCCGAATCGCAAAAGCGCTTCTTCGAGCGCGCGCGATTGGAAATTCTCTCGGTACAACACGGCGATCTCTCCGGGCCTCGTTCCTGCTTCCACAAGCTTCATTATGCTCTGTCCTACGTACCACGCCTCGTCCATTTCATTCATGGCGCCATAGAGCGCAATGGGCTCACCCGTCTCATTGTCGGTGAAGAGATTTTTTTCCTTGCGGCGCACATTTTTTGCGATGATCGCATTTGCCGCAGAAAGAATGGTGCGCGTGGAACGGTAATTCTGCTCAAGAAGCACGACCGCGGCGCCGGGAAAATGCTGCTCGAACGATAATAACAATCCCGGATCGGCATTACGCCACGAAAAAATGCATTGATCGGTGTCTCCGACGACGCAAAGATTTCTTGCATCGCCCACGAGGAATCGCGTTATTTCAAATTGCACCCGATTGGTGTCTTGGTACTCATCAACGGTTATGTGGGTCCAACGGTTTTGCAGTCGAGAGAGTACATGCGGTTGTTTCTCTAGAAGTACAAGTGTTTTTGCGAGCAAATCATCAAAATCCAATGCCCCCTGGTCTGTGAGCGCCTTCTCATATGCCTCCCACATGCGCGCGATGCCGCGCTCGCGGAAGCTTTTTGTTGTGCCCGCATATTCCGCTGTCCCTACGCCATCGCCTTTTTGCCTCGATATAACGGAAAGCGCTCCTCTTGGATTGATGTCGCCTAGATCAAGCGATTCCCCTATCCGCTTCAAGGCTTTCACACTGTCGTCGCGGTCCCATATCACAAACCCTTTTGGCACCTCAGCTTCGACGTGGAATTCGCGCAAAAGCCGCGCGCCGAGCGCATGGAAGGTGGTGAGGAGTGGGAGCGACCCTGTGTGCGAGGCAAGGAGCTTCTGGACGCGTCCGCGCATCTCGCGGGCGGCTTTGTTGGTAAAGGTAACGGCCAGGATTTTGTGGCCCTGGACCCCCTCGGCGATGAGATGGGCAATTCGGTGCGTGATGGTTGTGGTCTTGCCCGCGCCCGCGCCCGCAACCACGAGGAGGGGCCCTTTTGTCTTCAAAACCGCTGTTTTTTGGCGCTCATTGAGGCCTTCGAGATGCGTCACCTTCGGACTATACCACGAGAGTCTTCGAGGCTTGACAGATCCGCTATTCACCCGTCTCGTATAGTATGAATTGACTATTAAGGCGCATAAGCGTACGATGAATGAGACGAAGGTGATACCGAAATTGAGTGGCCGGTTCTCCGAGAAAGTGAGAATATAAGCCAAGATGAAGACAATCCCGAAAGAGCCGTCGTCAAAAAAGGCATATTTGTGCGACAACTGGAGAGGAAGCTATTGGCAGGCTGACTTTGCTGTTTTTACACCGATAGGCCTTAAAAAAGGCTTATAACAAAGGAAAAAAAGGATTCCCTTGCGGAAAAGCCGCATCGGAGGACATATGGATTTAGGGTACCCCGTGCGGCGGTCTCTCTTATCTCGCTCGTATTTATTGTCATGTCATTCATGCCCGCAGCTGCCCATGCGGGCGTGCTCGCGGATATCCTCGCATCGTTTACAAATACGGCGTCGGCGGCGGAGACCCCGGCAGCTTCCTCCAATGTGCAGACGATGACGCTGCTCCGCCCCGCGATGAACTTCGATCCTTCTGCTGCTCGCGGCGGAGGAGATGTAACAATCGTCGATTCCACGGCGCTTATGCCGTCGGAGGGTCCGTCGGGAACCTTGGCCGACATCTCGAAACCAAAGAACGGTACTATCAGTACCTATGTGGTGCGCGAGGGAGATACGCTCTCCGGCATCGCGAAGCTTTTCAAGGTGTCCCCCAGCACTATTCTCTGGGCCAATGACCTCTCAAGCACCTCCAAGTTGCAGATCGGACAGAAGCTTACTATTTTGCCGGTAACCGGGGTCAAGTACACGGTGAAGCATGGCGACACGCTTGCATCCATCGCCAAGAAGTTTGGAGGCAGCACCGAGGAAATCGCAAGATACAACGGTACCGATTCCGACTCGCTTTCTGTGGGCGACGAGATCATCATTCCAGATGGTGAACTTGCGGCCACGCCCACGAAGAAATCCGTGAGTACAAAGATAGGGGCCGAGCCTGCGCACAATGTAGGACCAACCGGCAACTCCGTGCAAATCGGTTACTACATTGCGCCGCTTGCGCATTATGTAGAGACCCAAGGCATCCACGGCTACAACGCAGTCGATCTTGGAGCGTCTTCGGGCACACCTATCTACGCTTCTGCGGCGGGTATGGTGATCATCGCTCGTGAGGGCGGCTGGAACGGTGGCTACGGAAGCTATGTAGTCATCAGCCACGACAACGGCTCGCAAACGCTTTACTCCCATATGTCGAGTGTCGCGGCGTTTGATGGCGAGGCCGTAACCCAGGGCCAGGTGATCGGCTATGTGGGCGCCACAGGCAAGGCCACCGGCCCGCATCTCCATTTTGAAATTCGCAATGGCATAAGAAATCCGTTCTAACTTATGGACCTCACTTTTTTACGCACCGTGCTCCAGCTCATAACGTTGTTCTTCTAGGACAGGCTTTCCCCCGTTGCTTCGCGGGCATGCGCCGCGTACTATAGTCCCCATGGGGCTTCGAGATACCTGGCGTGAGACCGAATCGCTTGCCGAAGCAGGCAAAGGTGATATTGAAATAGTTCCCATCGACAAGCTCATCGATAAGAAAGAACCCAAATCGAGGCTCTTTGCTGACCTCATGCGCATTGGGGCAGAGGCTGGTGATCGAACAGCCAAGAAAACTCTTGAGCGCATTATTGATGGTAAGACCGATGCGAGCGATCTGCCAGTCCTTGTCCAGTATCATAGCTCGTTCACGGATCATCTGAAGAAGGTAAAGAAAGTCGAAGCATTTCTCACGCCGCAGACAATTGCGCAACTCGGAGAGCAATCGGAAAAGTTTTCGGCACTGAACGCCCTCTTTGGGAACTATGAAACCGCGAAAAAACAGTGGGACGATCAACTTCTCTATCTTTCTATAAATCTACCGACGGTATTTGATCCCATTACAGAGTCAGTCGATCGGTTTACAGACGCACGCAAGCGCTCAAAAGCTGCCGCCGAAAAATATTGGAAACGCAAGAAGTTTAATGATACAGCGCTTACGAGTGTCATAGATGAGAAAGATGCAAAGAAACGTCGCAAGACCGTGCGCGAGGAGATTACCGCCAAGCGGATGCAAACTAGGTTTGGTAGGTGGAGGAATACACTTGATAAATATCTTACGGGAAGCTCGATCAAACGCCTGCGAGCACGCTTGATCGCAGGCAGAGTTGGCGGAGCTGCGGGTGCAGAGAATGCTGCCATTGAGAAAGATCGCGAACTCATCGGTGACGAGCTTGAATCGAGCGTACAAGGCACTCCCGCACTCCAGCGCGCGTTCGTGCTTGCCGCGCGCGGATACAATGCCGAACGCAGCGAATCATTTGCTGATCTCCGAGAAAAAATAGAATTCCAGAAAAAAATGAAGAAAGCTTGGGATGATGGCGGAAAACCAACGAGTTTCGGGGGTCTCGCACGCAACGTACCTGCCGGCTCTCCGCCAGGGACGTTGAGTCCGAAAGAACAGGCGCAGAAGGACTTTGCGGATAATTGGAAGACTCAATACCAAGCAGAGTTGCAAGCAAGTAATCTCCCTCGATTTTGGAAACAGGTAACAATCGCATTTCTGATCCCCCACACGCTTGACCACACGAAACTCAACTAGCTTATGGATACCGCACTTTACGATCATTTCCTCTCAATTGTCCAATCGGGCGACGAAGATGCTGCACGCGAATTCATCGCCAAGCACGTAAATGAATTCAGTGAATCCGCCAAAATCGCCATCATGGGGGGATCGCTCGGGGAGATGCTCGAAGAAGCCGCAGAAGGTGCAGAGAAACTCGCGCAAGCCCAGGAAGATTCTGTCGAGGCCCTCGAGAATATCGGGACACTAAAAGCAGATTCCTAGGAGTCTCTATTTACTCGAGACTATTGTCTCAATTGCTTTGATGAGCCGTTCTTGGAAATCAGCGAATTGCGTCTCTTTGCGCGTATCTTCGCGTAGAGCGTCGATGAAAAGCGCGGCAGACATGTGATCTTGGACCTCCTGCGGGAATTCATCCCAGTGAGAATTGACGTATTCCCGTACCTGCTCTTCTGTCCCGGAGAGCACGAGATCACGAAGTTGTTGCACTGCTTTGTTAGGCATACATTATTTCTTTTTCTCGTAAGCAGCGAGGTTTTTCTTGGCGTTATCGAATGGATTCGCGAGGAAGGTGTTTAATAATTCTATGAATGAGCTCCACAATGTACGTTGTTTTATTCCCGATTGGATCTCACTGGTCGTTTGCCGAAGGAGATCGCCATATGTCCGCGGGTCTCCAGGTAATGTCTGATTCCAGAAAGCGTCCATATTCGCCGGATTCGCGAGCTTGCGCTGGAAGTCATACTGAGCTTCGGCGCCGGGCACAGCCTGCAACTTCTTGCGCAATAAACCATCTACACTTTCAAGGCTTGTTTCATTCCGCACCTCCTCAAGTGTCATGGGACCAGTATTTGGTGCATGTTCTTGACTTTGTTTTTGTAGCAAGTCAGGTATCTCCTTCCATAATTCATCGTCTGATATATCAGGGTCCGTATTAATCGCATCCAGTGCTTGGACTACTTCTCCAAGACGGCCGCGAACGCCAGATGTGGCATCCCTATAATTCATGATCATTTTATTGAGACGATCAGTAGGCCACGCTAGATTCCGCACAAATTGTGGCGTTATGCTGCCGCTCAATCCTCGGAGTTCTCTTAGTGCGAAATTGAGAGGTTTTGCAAAGATTCCCGATGCGTCCATGTGTCCGCCCAAAGCCGTGAATATCTCTCGTCGTCGCTCTGCAGTATTTTCCATGCCGATGAACCGATTCAGTTCGCCTTTCGAGATGCCCATTTGATCAGCCACTTGATCCAATCGCTCTCGACGTTGTGCCGATACACGTTCATCGTGTTTGTCTCGAGCCGCTTCTTTCCATTTCCGGATCTCGCTTTCTACTTCGCGGAACTGATTAGGAGCATGCACCGCAAGACCTTTTATATACAAACTGAGACCCTCTTTTGCCATCGTTGGAGGAAGATTTCCCTTGAGGACTTTCTCTAACTGGTTTATATCTCTGTCTTGTAGATTCGCGAGAGCGGCTTCTCCGGCGCCGAGCCTTTGGTTGAATCCGACAAAAAGTGCCTTGGCGCGATCACTCTCTGCAGCATTCAGTCTCCTTTCTTGCGTTTGTTTCCGTAAAAGATTGTCAGCGTCAAGTCTTGCGCTCGTATCCAGACTGCGTAGGTATCCGTTGAATAGCGCTCCGAGTTGAGGGTCGTTCTTTACGTCTTCGAAACCACTTTGTTGGAGGGCAGGGTCGTCTTTCAGCGATTTCATCAGTTCGCCCATATATAGCTCGCATTGTAGTCTGCACTTCCCAATCTGCAAGAGGGTTTCGGGGACAGGTCAAAGCTCCCGCGCGCGGTATTGCAGGGCTTTGAGCCCCGAAAAAGCGCAAGCGCTTGAACGGGGTAAACATGTGGGTGGCCTATAACTCTCGTGCTCGGTACTGAAGTGCCTCCAACATATGTGTTGGCTCAATCGCATCGCTTTCGGCGAGGTCGGCGATGGTTCTCGCCAGCTTGATGGTGCGGTGGTAGCCGCGCGGAGAGAGCTTCATCGCTCGCGCCGCAGTCATGAGCGCTTCCTCGGCACTGTTGCTAAGCTGCGCGTGCGCCTCGATCTCTTTTGGTCCCATGTCGGCGTTGGTTGTGACGCCTTTTGCGCTCTTGAATCGGGCAGTTTGACGCTCCCGCGCTTTTTGCACCATGTTGCGAGCACGCTTGGTATCGCCAGATATGGTTTTCTTTTGGGTGGAGAGACTTTCTGGGGGGATGTGCCCGACGGAGACCCACATGTCGATGCGGTCGGCTATAGGGCCCGAGATTTTGCGGCGATATTTCTCGACGACATGCGGCATGCACTGGCATTGCGGCGTGCCGAGGAAGCCACACGGACATGGATTGAGGGCGGCGATGAACATAAAATTGGCGGGAAATATTGCAGAACCTTTTGCGCGCGAGATCGAGACTTGGGCATCTTCGAGCGGCTCTCGAAGCGCATTAATGACATCGCGGTGGAAATGAGGAAATTCATCGGCAAAAAGCACACCCCGGTGCGCAAGCGTCGCCTCCCCTGGCCTGATCGACGATGAGCCACCGCCGATGAGTGATGCGTATGATGATGTGTGATGCGGTGAGCGAAATGGTGGGCGAAACATGGGGCCGGTGAGTACCCCTGCTAGTGAATGGATGGTCGTCACCTCGACCATCTCGTCTTCAGAAAGATCAGGAAGAATGGATGCGGCCGCACGTGCGAGGAGCGTCTTTCCGGTCCCTGGAGGACCATATAGCGCGATGTTGTGGCCGCCTGCAGCGGCGATCACAAGTCCGCGCTTCGCGCTTTCTTGTCCACGTATTTCGTCGAGCGCGGCTTCAGTCTCGTCATATTTTTCTCGCACTTGCGCGACATACATCTTTTCCTCGTCGCTTTCAAGCATGTCGATGAGATTTTCAAGCGAAGAGATCGCATGAATATTGAGTCCCGAAATGAGCGATGCTTCTTCGGCATTCTCTTCCGGTACATAGAGATCGGTGAATTTTGCCTCGCGAGCGGCGCTTGCAACCGCGAGCGTACCTAAGATTGGGCGGAGGCTCCCATCGAGTCCGAGTTCTCCGGCGAAGAGTTTTCTTTCCGGCACGAAATCCACTTGTTCAGATGCAAGGAGAAACGAAAGCGCGAGCGGAAGATCGAACCCACTTCCCTCTTTCTTGAGATCTGCGGGCGCAAGCGAGAGTACGATCTTTTTATTACTGCGCTTGGGCGATTCAAGTTCTTCCGCACGGCCTTTTGGCGTAGTATTTTTTATTGCCGCCGAAAGACGATCTTTCGCTTCTTCCACCGATTTGTCGGGAAGCCCCACGATCGTGAATGCATGAAGTCCTTTTACGATGTCGCATTCCACGGAGACGATCTTGCCCTTGGGAAGCATGGGCTGGGCGCCGTAGACGCGCGCAAACCCAGAAGCGATTTTTTGTTTCGTACTGTTCTTTCCAGTCACCGAGACAGCTTATAGCCTTGCGCGCCCAGTGCATAGGTCATGGGGTGGAAAAGCCAGATACATCTCAAACTCTATTCGCGTCCCACAATTCGATATCCTTCCAATACAGCGTCGCAAACAAAATCCTCAAGCAATGACAGGTCGTTCTTCATCTGCGCCTTGTTTAAATATGCGCTATACAACCGTCTTTTTTCCTGAAGGATGACCACGGGCGCACGGTCGGCGCGCAGCGCCATTGCATGCATGAGCAGTCTTCCTGTGCGGCCGTTTCCGTCTCCGAAAGGATGGATCATTTCAAACCGGCTGTGTACTCTGGCGATATGTGCAATATCATCCTCTGTTTTCCTATTGATGTCTCGCACAAGTTTCCGCATCAGCGCGGGAATCATGATGTGATTGGCGGTCGGGACGTGTGTTCCCATAATCCGCACTCCGTGCGCACGATACACTCCTGCGTCAGGCCGGATCGCGTTCATAAGAATTCCGTGGAGTTTCAGAATAAACTTCTCGTCAATTGATTTTCTTTCGGCCAGGAATGAGAAAAGATACTCGAGCGCAGCTTTATGATTCTTTGCTTCCAAATGTTCGACCAGACTTTTATTCGGTAACGCGGCATTCTCGAAGAGTATTGCTGCAGTATCATCTTCGGAGAGTGTGCTGCCCTCAATGCGATTGGAATTGTAGGTGAGAGACAAATACAGCTGGTCGCGAATATCGGGGTTCTCGAGAATTGTCTTGAGGATATTTCTATGTTCGCGCCGCTTATTTTCAAGCACTTCCATCTTAGCTTCTAGGACGTTCGCGGGAATCTGCTTTTCGCCCGAATATTCTCGGTATAGTGTGTCTATTCTCTCGTGCGCACGCTTACGTGGCGCTGCCTTCTCGTTCATCCAACGATTCAGGGCGGCAAAAGTCACGCCCAGGCGAGCTGCCATTTGTGCCTGGGTAAGCCCCGAAAGCTTTTGGATGAGCTCCAGTTTTTGCTTGACGGTCATTCGGCCAACTTTAGCAAACTATATATAGTTTGTCAAAATCATAATACTTTATATAGTTTCTCGAGGGGTGCCGAGGTTGGTTTGAGATTCGGGAATGACACGGGCACAAAATCACTCTTGTCGAAATAATCTGTGAGATCAACTGAATCCCAGAATTCACGCTCCGCATCTTCGCTCTCGAAAGCTGGACCCCCGAGTTTTTTTCTTGATCTTATTTTCATACAATCTATTTCTCGGTTGCGGGGTTTGCTACGAATCCTTCGGGGAAAGGTTCGCTTATCATTACCGATGAGATATTTCCTCCATACTTTGAATTCGGCAAGACTGCGACTTTTCTATCACCAAGATCAATTCCCAATGGAAGTCCATCTCCGCGTTGAAGTGGCACTCTTCCATGCATCTTGCGTATCAGCTCGTATACAAGAGATGGATTAGATAGTACTTTTTGAGCAAAAGCATCGGCATCTTCTTTTGAAAGTATTGCGACGGAAACGAAAAACCCCGGACGTGCCTGACGATTTGCTATTGTCGTTCCGTTGTATTTCATATACACCGCGACGTCTGTATTGCCGAACTCCTTTGAGAAGGAATTTGGGTACTCGCGCGGTATCTGTTTTCGCGCCTCCACGAGAGGGACCATCAATACCTGCGTCGTTTGAGGGATGTTGTTTACTGCCAAGCTCGTACTGAATGGAATCACCAGGTACAACAAACTGCCCGCTCCGAGATTTCTAGCCTGATCTGGAGCACCAACCTCAGCGTTTTTCGCCATCATTGTGTTCGTGTGACCTTTTTCTGTGTAGTCGTTAACAAGTCCGGCTTTGACGGTCAAAGATGTGTCGCCG
The DNA here is from genome assembly GCA_016217975.1 of Candidatus Kaiserbacteria bacterium. Taxonomy (GTDB): domain Bacteria; phylum Patescibacteriota; class Minisyncoccia; order Phycocordibacterales; family UBA2100; genus UBA10103. The sequence goes on from JACRFH010000053.1 coordinate 25,716, forward strand.
AGATCTACCCTTTCATTTATGCACTCGACGGCAGATGTTTTCTTCTCGCCGCCCTCCTTTCCTCCTTTTCGGAAGCGCCCGAACAATTTCTCGCCGAAGCTCATATTATTTGGTGAAAGTTCTATTTTGCATGTTTAATACACGTACGTGCCGCAGGATTTGCATCGAGGCGATCGAGCGGGATTTCTTCGCCCGACACTTCGCACCTTCCATAAGTGCCCTCACTCATCTTTTTGAGCGCGAGATTGATGTCGCGCAGGCGCTCTTCCAATTCCTTCACGAGCGGCACGTTGGTGACGAGCTCTTCGATCTGATCTGCCGCATCGGCGGGATCGGCCTCCTCCCCCTCTAGCTTGCTCGAAGCGTCCCACGTTCCGCTCCCCGTGGCCTTGCCGCGCTCTGCGAGCTCTTCCTCCACGGCCGCCTTCTCGGCCTCAAGGGCAGTGCGCAAATCTTCGAGAGTCTCCTCGGGGATATGTCTCATAGGCAGGATTATACCAATGTCCCCCACCCTACCACAAGCTATAATCGACGCGCCGATTGCAAGCGGCTCAAGATCTCGGTGAATGTGTAGGGGCTCTGTCCGATCACGAGGAGATCAGGCGTCGGGAATGAATAGTAGAGCACGATATTACCGGCATCATCTTTGAGTGCACGCGCGTCGTAATTGCGCATTACGAGATCGGTGAAGAGGCGCGCTTGTGGTATCCCATTTGCGTCTGTCGAGAAGGGCGAGACTGCCGGGAAGATGGGCGCGAGATCTGCGTCCATTGTGCTCTCCCACGCGAGCATTCCCGCAAATGCATGATCGTAGGCGGTGATTGGCATCACGATTACGGGAGCGTTTTTGTCTACGGTGTGTATTCCAAAAAAGACATCGCCCTGGAGCGCGTGCAAAAGCCCATCGGGCGCATGTACGCCGAGGGAGAGCAGGAATTCTGCCGCCGTTCCTTGACGCGTTTGCGGATTCGTGTCCACCGGGTTCGATGTGACGACAGGTATGAGGCGCGTGATAGATCCGAGAGCACCGGTCCCGGAATTCTCCGCGAGTGCGATTTGCCGCTTAAGGTCCGAAGGAGAGACACCGTTTACGGGCAGTGTGTAGGTCTGCTCGGCAAAAACGAGCGACGCGTATTGCGGCGTCGCACTGGGCCTATTTCCCTGCATGACGAGAAATACACCGAGAAGCGCAGCGAGTCCGAGAACGACGAGTACGCCGCTTGCAAAGAGAATCCCAAATATGCGTTTGTTGCGCTGTATTTTCCCCGCGCTTTCATCCACACGCGGTGAAAGCGCTTTTTTGTCCTGCTCCATGGAGACCGCGCGTACTACCGAGAGGTGTTGGTCTTTGACGACGTTTTGCAGGTCATCCTTAAGCGTATGGAGCGCGACGACGGGGGATGTTTCTTCATGCGCCGGTTTTGTCATCTCTGGTGATGAAAGAACTTCAGGCACAGTGAGCGGCGTTGCCTGGATTGGTTTCTTGGGCACCTCGCCTCGCCTCTCGGGAAGTTTGATTCCCTTTAGGATTTTCTCGATATCAGTCTTTATGCGTGGGCTCTCTGGTGCTTCGCTTGGTGGTGGCGGCGGGCTTGGGGGCGTGGCGTTAGATCCGGCGTCTCCGGTTGTCGTTTCTGCGCTCTGGTCTTTGTCCGCCATTGTCGCCAAAGCCGCCAGTCGATGGTTTGAGACCCTTTCTGGCCGCAAACTCGGGATCGGCTGCTTTGATGGAGAGATTATACCTTCCTTTCTCGTCAATTTCTTTCAACATCACCGGCACGATGTCACCGAGCTGCACTGCATCCGAAATTTTGTCGATGCGGAAGGGGGCGACTTCAGATACGTGGACGAGTCCGTCTTTCCCCGGTCCGATCTGCACGAATGCGCCGAAGTCCATCATGCGCACCACCGGGCCCTCGAATCGCTCGCCCACCTCATATTCTCGGGTGAGATCGTGGATCTCTTTGTATGCCGCTTCTGCCGCGCCATTCCTTCCGGTGATGAACACCGTGCCGTCTTCTTCGATCGTGATGTCGTCGGCTTTTGTGCGCTCTCTGATACCGTTGATCGTCTTTCCGCCGGGGCCGATCACGAGGCCGATCTGGTCAACTTTTACTTTGAGTGTGAGTATTTTCGGCGCACGAGGTGAGATGTCTGCGCGCGGTGTCGCAATCGCAGTCGTGATGACATCGAGAATCTGCATGCGCGCCACGCGAGCTTGCTCAAATGCAAGAGAGAGCACTTTGAGCGGCACCCCTTCGACTTTCACGTCCATCTGCACGCCTGTAACGCCTTCTGTCGTTCCCGCAACTTTGAAATCCATATCGCCATGATGATCTTCCGGGCCTTGGATATCGGTGAGTACTCGATACGCTACACCGTCCACGACAAGACCAGACATTCCGCCGGAGGCGGATCCGCCTTTGGCGGACATGAGTCCCATTGCGATCCCGGCAACGGGACGCGTAATTGGTACGCCGGCGTCCATGAGTGCGAGGGTGGAAGCACACACGGTCGCCATAGAAGTTGAACCATTGGATGCAAGACATTCCGAGACAATACGAATTGTGTACGGGAATTTGTCTTTACCCGGAAGCACGACGCGTACTGATTTTTCCGCAAGAGCACCGTGTCCGATCATGCGGCGGTTCATGCCGCCGACTCGGCCCGTCTCGCCGACGCTAAACGGCGGGAAATTGTAGTGGAGCATGAATGTTTTTTTGGTGTCCTGATTCTCGATCGTGTCCAAAAGTTGCGCATCGCCGGGACCTCCGAGTGTGAGAGCCGCGAGCACGTGCGTCTCTCCGCGGTAGAAAAGTCCAGCACCATGAATCACCGGCGAGAGTCCCCCAGCCTGCGCAAAAAGCGGACGGATTTCGTCGAAGCGCCTGCCGTCAACGCGCTTACCTTCCTTGATCGCGAGGTTATGTACATACTCATCCATGCGATGCTCATAGTACGTGTCGAGCTTCGGTGGTTCGACGTCTTCGAATTGCTGCTTGGCATGCGCCATCCAGTCGGATTTGAACTTGTTGATGTCATGCTTCGTGAGACTCTCCGCTTTTTCTTTCAGCTTTGTGCCGATTACTTCATCGAATGCGGGTGCAAGTCGACCGTCATCTTCAAATGACGGGGTGAAAGGGGTTTTTTCTTTCCCCTGCTCCGCAATGATCTGCTTTTGCCACGTTTGGACGCGTTCAATTTCTTGGCTCGCAGCCGCAAAACCTTTTTCGAGTGTCGCCTCCGACACTTCCTGCGCACCAACCTCGATCATATTGATGAGGCCGTCCTTGCCGCAGGCTAGTAAGTCGAGCGTGGCTTTCGGAGAGCCCATTTCATCTCGCTCTTTGTACGTTGGGTTGACGATAAACGACTCGCCATCGCTCATTTGGCCGATGCGCACAGCCGAGACTGGTCCACTCCATGGAATATTGGATGTTGCGATTGCAAGTGATGCGGCGTTTACGGCCAAGACATCCGGATCATAATCCTCGAGCGAGAGCACGGTGATAATCACCTGCACATCGCGCTTCAAGCCTTTTGGGAAAAGCGGGCGGATGGTGCGATCCACGATGCGGCCCGAAAGCACTGCCTCATCCGACGGCCTGCCTTCGCGACGCATGAAGCGACTGCCGAGGATTGCTCCTGCGGCATAAAACTTCTCCTCATATTCCACCGAGAGTGGGAAATAATCTTTGTCTGATTCTCGGCCCATCACGACAGTCGCGAGTACCGCGCTGTTGCCGTAACGCAAGAGCACTGATCCGTTGGCCTGATCTGCCCAGTCGTTAAACTCGGCCGTCATCGTCTTCTCCCCTATTTGGAGAGAGTATTCTTTCTTTTGCATTTGTAATTTGGTGACGTTCGGATTTCAGAATGAACCTTTCGGTCCAATCCTGCCTATCCGCCCGCCACGGTTATTTTCTAATACATGCACTATACCTCACTTCACATATTTCTCAAGGCTGGGCGATGGCGGCGAATGCTCGGAGGTGCCGCCATGCCCAAAGGCCTTCAGTCTTTCCGGATGTTCTCTAATCCCCTGGTCATAAAACAAATCACAACGATAAACGTCGCGACTACCGAGAGAACTAACCTCTCAGTCAGCCCCATGCCTATGGGCGGTTGAACAACGAGATGGAAGAGAACGATGAGAGAGCTGACGGCTATCGCGGGACCCATTTTCACCTCCTATGGTTGCGACGCGCAAACTATGTCCTTCCAAGGAGCGAGAGTCAATGTCCGAGGTTCGACCTCGGAAATCCTGAAGGTCTGACCTTCAGGATTTCTTCATCTACTCAACCCCGAGTGTCTCGCCGATTTCGTCTACACCCGAATCCTTTGGTAGGGCGACTCGTCGTGAGCCAGACGAGCGAAAATTCAACAGATACCGTTTCGGGTCTTCATCGAGGTCGAGAAAATCGTCAGTGGCATCTTTGAGCTTGGCCGAGGTCGAGCGGCCAAAGGAGACGACTTCTACCTGGCAACCACCATGATTTTGGAGATAGCGCACGAGCGGCACGAAATCGCCATCTCCGGTAATGAGGATGACGGTGTCGAGATTGGGGCTCGCGGTGATGGCGTCGACCGCGAGCCCCACGTCCCAATCGGCTTTTTTGGCACCGCCCGCAAAGACCTGAAGGTCTTTGAGACGCATCTCGATCCCAATTTTCTCAAGCGCCTCGAAAAAGCCCTTTTCTTCGCCACTCTCGGTCGTGACCGCATACGCGCGCGCGCGAATGAGTCGGCGACCAGCGACCGCGTCTTTCAAGATGTTGCCGAAATTACACCGTGCGTGATACAGATTTTTTGCACTGTGGTAGAGATTTTGCGTGTCGATGAAAACGCCGACACGCTGTTCTCCATGCTTGATGATACTCATAAAATTCAGCTTATAGCTGCTAGCTTTTAGCTTCTAGAAAAAACTAGCCGTTTATTTATAAAAAATATGACCTCTGAGCATTATACTGCTTCTACTAGAAGCTAGCACCTAAAAGCTAGAAGCTGTCTGAAAAAGCCTTACTTTTTCAGACCAAGTTTCTTCACGAGCGCTCCGTAGCTGCGCTTGTTGGTCGTCTCAAGGTACTTCAAATGCTGACGGCGTGCGGCAACGAGTCCCAAAAGTCCGCGGCGCGAGTGCTTGTCCTTGCGATTCTTATCAAGATGAGCCGAGAGCTCTTCGATGCGGCGTGTAAGGATGGCCACCTGGACCTCGGGAGAACCCGTGTCAGAGTCGTGGCGAGCTGTTTTCTTGACTTCGTTCGCTTTCTTACGCTTTGTCAACATCAGAGGATTTTATCACATTCCTCTCAAAAATGCAAGCCCAGAGCCACTTTCCTGGTCTCAAGAAAGTGGCTCTTGATAGGGCAGAAAGCCGCCGGGGAAGAATTTATTTTTTGGCAGGGGTGCTGGAAGCCGCAGGAGCAGCCTCGACCTTCACGAGCTTCACGTCAAAGACTATAGTGGAATTTGCAGGGATGACGACCGGACTTGAGGGATTGTTGGGATCCTGGTGGACGGCGTTTGCTCCATATCCAAGCGAAGGAGGTACTGCAATGAGGCGCTCACCGCCGACTTTCATGCCATTAACTCCTATCTGGAAGCCGGGGATCAATCCTTGTGCCCCGAGTGTGAATACGAGTGGCTGATTGCCATGAGCCGCGGAAGAATCAAAGACTGTGCCGTCTTGCAGCTTACCGACATAAAGGACCGAGACCTGCATACCGGGTGTCGCTTGTGCGCCTGTTCCTACCGCAATCTCCTGGCCCTGAACCTGCTCGGTCGAGCTTGCGGTGGTCGCTGGAGTGCCTGCGGCGGGACCGCTGCCTTTCATAAAAATAAAGTACGCCCCTACCGCCACGATAATTATAATGATGACCCCGATTACGATTGATTTAGTACTCATGTTGGCAATTATAGTATCCCAGCTTGGTAGTGCAAGAGAGGCAGATGTGTATAGTTATATATATGGAGCCTCTTGCTTCGACAATACGACCGAAAACTCTCGATGAGTTTGTCGGTCAGGAACATCTTGTAGGCTCGGGCAAACCTTTACGCGTTGCGATTGAAAAGAAAGAGTTGTTCTCATTTATCTTGTGGGGGCCGCCGGGCTCGGGGAAGACAACCCTCGCAAGAATATATGCAAATGCGGTCGGCGCGGATTTCTATGAATTGTCTGCGGTTGATTCTGGCAAGGACGACATCAAACGTATTGTCGAAAAAGGCGGGACGCTTCTGAAACAAAAACCAAAGATATTGTTTGTCGACGAAATTCACAGATTCAACAAAGCGCAGCAGGATTTCCTTTTGCCTTTCGTCGAACGCGGCGACATCACGCTCGTGGGCGCGACGACCGAGAATCCGTCGTTTGAAGTGATCGCACCTCTTTTATCCCGGACGCAAGTGTTTGTACTCAACGAACATACAGAAGAAGAAATGCAGAAAATAATTTCGCGTACGAAGATCAAAATCCCGAAAGACGCGAAAGAATGGTTGGTTCGTTTAAGTAATGGTGACGCGCGGCAAGCGATTACCGTGCTTGAAACCGCACAGAAGTTGTATGGGAGAATTTCGCTCGACACTCTCAAGGAAGCGGTGCAATCGCAGCATTTGCGCTACGATAAAAAGGGGGAGGAGCACTACAACACCATCTCGGCATTTATAAAATCCATGCGCGCGTCGCAACCCGATGCCGCACTCTATTATCTCGCACGGATGGTCGAGGCAGGAGAAGATCCTCTCTTCATTGCGCGCCGCATGGTGGTTTTTGCATCCGAAGACATCGGTCTTGCAGTACCTACTGCGCTTGTCGTTGCCAATGCCGTCTTTCGCGCATGCGAAACCATCGGCTACCCCGAATGCGCGATTAATCTTGCGCACGGCGTTGCGTATCTCGCGACCGCAAAGAAAAGTCGCGCCTCATACGACGCGTATTTTGAAGCGGTTGCTGACGTGCAATCGCTTGGCAATCTTCCGATCCCGATGAATATCCGAAATGCTCCGACCAAACTCATGAAAGATCTCGGCTATGGCAAGGGATACAAAATGTACCCCGAAAAGTCACAGAGCGACCTCGGGGCAGGCAACAAAGAATCGTATCTGCCGGAGAAACTGAAGAAAAAGCGATATCTAAAGTAAAAATCGCGACATTACAATTTATTGACCCATCTCGATAGTCGAGGTATAATGTTCGCGGTGTCAACCATATAGGGAATAGGGCCATGCGTGAAGTCCTCGCATCAGCGGTGATCATTTTGGTCGCCACGGGCGCGCTATGGAATCAGGCTGACTTGCGGACACGGGAAAGAGCGGCTGGCCCGCCCCGTACTGCGATGAACCTGCCTCGGAAATGTCCGATCCATCTCGGTTCAGACATGAAGGAGGTTCGTTTCCACAGCACACGTCCCCTCTCGAATGGTATGACGGTCGGCAAGCTCGGAGCCCTGCAGTTTCTTGTCGTTGGCGGCGTTGCCGTGTCGTGTGGTTTTCACTCAATCACACCGACAACATACGGGTACGTCGCGACGCTTGGAGCTGCACGTTTTGAACTTGATAGACGCGGCCAGATCGTAACTTCGAAAAGGTACGATTTATAAGACTGCGGCTTAAAGCCCCGATCCGATCTTACGACGCAGGAGAAATCCTGCGTCTTTTTTTGGAAGAGGGGAATATTGAAATAGCTGTTAGAATCGGCGGCATGAAACGAGTTGTTAACGCGGTGGTGTTTGACGCAGACGGGACGCTTCTCGATACGCGGGAGTTTATTTTGCAGGCATATGAGCACACGCTTGCGGCGTATGGTCACACGGTGCCCGAGCGGGATTTCATACGAGGGCACATGGGGCTCCCGCTCCACGATTGTTACAACGTGTTCGCTCCCGGTGGTGACAACGACGCTCTCTGCCACATGCATGACGTGTTTCAGAAGAATAATTACGAACTAATCGATTCATACGAAGAGCTCGTACTTACACTCGATACTCTGCGAGATCGAGGATTCAAAATTGGTATTTGCAGCTCGCGCACCAATCATCTACTTGAAGCGCTTGAGCGCGTCGGCATCAAAGATCACTGTGATGTGATTATCGCCGGCAAGGATGTGACCAAGCACAAACCGAATCCGGAAGGATTTTTGAAAGCTCTTATGGCGATGTCAGTCTCTCCCGATCGTGCTGTGATGGTCGGCGACACACCGCAAGACATTGGCGCGGGCAAAAATGGTGGAGCAGCGCTCACAATCGGCGTCACGCACGGCTTCGGCACGCGCGAAGCTCTTATAGAGATGGGAGCAGATCACGTTGTCGATCGCTTGAGCGATATTATTCCACTTCTTTGATCTAAAATGTCCTTTTGCTGTATGCGTCAATCAATTCTTGTGTCTCTTTTTGACTTCTCTTTTCTAGAAGTGCACGTGTAAGAATCGCTTTTGCGGTCATGTGATTCAGTTTTCCGCCTTCCAATACCTTCTTTGATGATTTAGCCAGCTCTCGTTTGTTGAGATTTGAAAGTGACACGTAGTAACGATCATCAGTCTCTCCCATGAGGCAGCGACTTACGTTCATTACGGACTTGCCCTTGAGTATTGCGGCTTTGACAGCATTTCGTATCGGATTTGGGGCATTGCCGAGTGCGTGCGATTTTACGATGACGCTCGGGAATCGGGGATCGAGTATCTTTGCGACCTCGTGCTCGATCGGATTGTTGTCACCAAGATCGATAGTGACGATCGAATTCATCGCGTCGAATATCTTTTTCGATGAATATGTTACAAGTTTACGCGAAGATCCTGGATTTCGCGTCTGCGCCTGCAGGTAACCGATTCTTGTTTGTGTTCGTTGCGGTGCGAAGAATGTAATCATACCCTCAAGCGTCGAGGGCTCTTCTTTCGGGTCAACTTTGATTAGGTCGCCTCCCCGATAGATCGTTTTGTTGAAGATATAATATGCTCCCGGCATGAGTGGAAGATGCGTGGCGAACGCGAGGTCGTGGAAATTTTGCGGCGCATCAGAATGTGTCTCGCGATGACTGCGATTCGCGCCGGATACTAAAATCGGCAGTGCGGTCTGATCAAAAAGGAAGACGTCGAGGAATGGCATAAGCATGTCTGTCGTATCCGTTCCGACTCCGGCAATCACTTGCCGCAACGGACTATCTGCGACTGTCTTGAGTAGGTGCGCAATTACTGCAGAGAAAATTGAGGGACGGAAATTCGATCCATCTGCGCTAAAGATTGGATAAAACTCTCCTCCGATAAGTTTGTCTATGTCCGTCACCCAGAAAAAGTGGCTTGCAAGATCTTTTTGTATAGATTTGGTTTGCGCAAATTCCATCTCGAGTCTTTCGCGTACACGATCTTCGGACTTGCTTGATGCTTCTATTTTCGCGAGAGCGTCATCATCGATGCTTCCGGTTCCACGGAGTCCTTCTTTCGTCGCAATCATGTCCCACGTACCGCCTATCTTAAGGAACGTTACGTCCGTCGGTGTGTTTCTGTTGCCAAGTCCATGAATATCCGAAGCAAAGAGTTCCGCTGACGATATTTCAAGTGCGTGCCCTAATTTGGCAATTGTTTCCAAAGTGATATTACGCTCCCCTTTTTCGACGCCGGATATGAATGATCGATGCAGTCCGGATTTCTTGGCCAGATTCACTTGCGTAAGGCCGCGCTTTTGTCGTATATGGACTAAATTGGCCCCAAACTGTTTATTCGTCATATGTCACTTATATTGCAACTGACTATCATGAGTAACATTTCTGTGGTATATACGCAAGCCTCGGGCCATAAGCCCGATTGATAGTGCCCTCAGGAACAGCTTCCCTACCGGGTGTTTGGTCAGTATGTATACGGACCAGACACCCCGTGAGGGAGAAAGGAGGGCACCATCATGAGTCGATGGTTGCTCTTTGTAGCGGCAATGATTGTCCTATTCTCTTTGAATATCGAAATGCAAAAGTCAGCGCACGCTGAACACACCGCAAAGATCACGGGAGGTATCTGAAAACTCTCAAGACTCAAGACTCGTACACGGGAACGAACTGAAGAAACCAAAAACTGGTAACGACGATTACGC
>JACRFH010000056.1 GCA_016217975.1 Candidatus Kaiserbacteria bacterium
AACTTTTTTCCAAGGTAGGTGACAATGTGTTTGAGGTTGTGAAATATTTCAGGGGTCATACCTCTGCACAAGACGCGCCCCTCGGCGCGTCTTTGCATGGTATCAACTCAATGCGGTTAGGGGGTTTCGTTATTCACAGTTTGGTAATCTCGCCCCTTTCGATATGACGTGCCATGCGAGAAAGCCAGACTCGCGGCTCTGTACGAGTGAGCCAAGCATGTTCGATCGTAGAAAGCGTAACTCCATAACGCTCCGCTTCTTTGAACACAGCTTCGGTCCGTCGTTTTGCAAAGTCTCGCGGTGATTCTTCTGTCGTCATAGACTGATATGGACTACTGAAAAGAAATTAACTATTTGGATACATCTCGCGGATCTCTTTGGCGAGATAGGGATTCCACATTGCTCCGGTTGCGGACATGACGAGGTCGGCGCCTAGGTCGCGGTATTCTTTGTAGTCTTCTGGGTGCGTGACGCCGCCCACACCAACAATTTTGAAATCCGCTCCTACTTTCTCGCGAGCCGCTTTAAGCCTCTTTACCATATCGAGCCCTGCCCATTTTATACTTGCCCCGCAGACTCCGCTCCGCAGGCGCACAGGCGAGCCAGGTAGTGCCTGTTCCCCTTTTTCGTTTACGATCGGCGCAGAAACGGTATTAATGCTTGAGATTGCTTGCGCATATTTCTGTGCAATCTTGGCGAGCGCTTCGATATCAGCATCGCTTTTAAAATAACCAACTTTGATAATAAGCGGCTTGTCGCCAAGTTTCCCGCGAATCGCGGCGCAGATTTTCTCGGTCGTTTCGAGATCATAGCAGACCAAGCCTTCCGCACCGAGATTCGGACATGAGAGATTTACTTCGTATATTGGTGCGCCGGTAGCGAGAGACAATTCGGCAGTTTGTGCAAAATCTTCGACGAAGCCTTCATGTGTCTGCCCGTCGCGCACCGTACCCATGAAGCTCATCACCATCGCCTGGCCCTTGCGGGCAGACTGCACACCTTCGGCGGCATCTTTTTGCCACACCTCTACTGTGCGCGAGGGCACGCCAAAAGAATTGGTGATCGAGAGCGGTTCGTGATAATCGGTATCAGCCACAAGCGGCTTCTTGGCTTTTTCAAGGGTAAGATCGCCTTCCACTTTTACCGAGAGCACATTTGGAAACGGGTGGCACGGAAAAGCATCCGAGCGCACCGTCTTGTATACCGGAACGTCGAAACCCTTTTGAAACGCCGCTGAAACGAATTTGCTATTCAGAAGCGGCCCTGCGGGAATCCCGAGCGGATATGTGATTTTCACTCCGAGGAAATCAAACTTTGGCTCTCCGCCAGCTGGCGGATATATTGGTACCTCCACCCCATCAGCAAACCCATTAAATGGCCCTTCCGCATAATTCTCGTCGTAGGTCTTGGATGGATCGTAAAAGGGCGCAGCCAACATGAGACGATTATACTACTTCTCCTCCAAATCGAGACACACGGAATTTATACAGTAGCGTTTGCCAGTCTTCGTCGGGCCATCGTCGAAGACATGGCCAAGATGCGAGCCGCAGCGAGCGCAGGTGATTTCGGTGCGAACCATTCCATGTGCGCTGTCGCGGTGGCTCTCTACAGCACCTGGAAGTGCGGAATCAAACGACGGCCAGCCAGTGCCAGAATCGAATTTGGAGGTCGAGTCAAACAAAGGATTCCCACACGCCTTACACTCGTATGTCCCATCGGCCTTCTCATGCACAAATTCTCCCGAAAAAGGCGCTTCGGTCCCCTTTTCGCGCCTTGTACTCTTCGGGCGAGAGCATTTTCTTGTATCCCTCTTCACTTTCGGGCATGGGTTTCTTCATATATGGGATATTCTAACAAAAATAAACGGTTGCCGCGAAGATTGGTCTAGGCAGCATTTCCCAGCCCCGCGGAGCGTCCGTGTCGGATTTGCGCTTCGGAGGGGCTCTGCGTCGCGACTGGCGACGCAGCCGACAATTTTCCTAGTAAGGAAAATTGTGTACCCGAAGAAGTGCAAGTCCGATACGGACCGGAGTCTTACAGTTGCGAATCAATCGCTGATTTGAATTCAGCCGGAGCAGCAGCGCCATCGATCGCTTTTTTGCCGATGATGAATCCGGGAGTACCTTGAATGCCAAATTTTGCTCCTTCCTGTTGATCGGCAGAGATCGCTGCGTCATATTCGGCTTTCTTCTGCGCGACGAGTGCTTTTATTTTGGCGGCATCAAGCCCCGGGATCTTTTTGATGAGCGCATCTATTGATGCGGCATCACCAAAGCCCTGATCGCCTTCGGCATCTTGCGCCTTGTACATCGCCTCGCGCCACCCGTAATACTTGTCGGGATAGAGTGCCCAAATCGCGCGTCCGTATTCGGCGGCGGTTACCGAATCTTGCCCGAGAAACTGATAGTCCTTGAAAACAACCTTTAACTTCCCGGTGTCTACATAGTCTTTTATAATCATCGGAAACGAAGGTTCGATATTGATCCCCTGTACCCCGCCGACATCAACGGCTTTGCAGAACGGACACTGAAAATCCGACCAGTATGCCATCGTAAGCGGCGCATTTTCTTTTCCGATAAATGGCTCGCCTGCGATTTTTACATCATTGACATTTACGACGCGCGGAGGCTGTGCGCCACCTGCAGAAGTTCCCTTTCCCGAAAGACCGAAGAAAAGGCCAATGGCAATAAGCAAGCCAGCGAGAATAATGGCACCTGGTAAATAAAGTGATGAATAATCTTTGGCGGCTGTGCCGCTAGTTTGATTTGGCATAATGCTATTCTACACTATCTCTTCCAGATGCAAATCGCTATTTCTTGACCCCTTGCAGTACTGTCCATAAATTCGGATCTTGCCCGCTGTCGAGCTTGAAAATCGAGATGCCGCGGACTCCGAGCCTCTTGGCAAGATCAATCTTGGTTTGGATCGATTGCGCATCGCTCCACTCCACAAGACGGAAATTCATGTGGGAATTATAGGTCGTCGCATAGAGATTCGTGGCCGTCGCAGCGATAAGCGCGGAGTTCTGTCCTAGAGACGCAGCAGGAGTCGTCGAACTTACGTTTGGATTCGGTGTATACGTAAAAAACATTTCACCTGCAGCGTTTCTTGTGGGCGTCACGCCATACTGCTGCGAGAGAGGCCAGGCGTAGCCGGGATTAAAACTCCAAAGAATATCGTAGATATACTCATTGTTGGCATACGCGGTGACGTCATATTCATACCCATAGGTGGGGACCCCTATCATGATCTTGCTTTTCTTGATTTGCTTTGCCGCAAGATTCACAACCTTCTCCACCCACGCAGGATCTGCAAGCGGTGCATAGAGTTGCGAGCTCGAGGCAGCAGCGCTAGCGAGCTTGAGATCGATTCCCTGCTGATCATACGCCATGATGCGCACACGATCGCAGTATTTATTTATCGCCACGAAATCGTTGGCGTAGATTGATGCGTCAGGCGGGATTTGCGTGCCGTAGTATCGTGAATCGTTTGGCGTGCGCGCTTCAATATCGCACATCACCCATTTTGTCCCCATGCGCATATACAATCCTTTAAGAAAAGTCGAGAAATAATCTTTGTCGGCCGCTTTTTTTCCCTCAAAATCAATATCGACGCCATCAAAGCCCTTAGACTTTATTTCTTTTGTTATCCGATCTTCGAGTGCAATTCTTGATTTCTGATTGCTCAAGAGCGCATGCAACAGATCACTATTGCTCGTCATCACCGTCGGAATAATACGTACCTTCTGCGCTTTGGCCGCTGCGATAAACGACACCCACGGTTCCTGATCTAATTTGCCATTGTCGAGAAGTGTTCCATCGCTCTTGATAGTGTATACGAACGGATTTATTTCTGTGAGTTCATTCAAATGCGGGAGCACGTCGAGAGTGCCCGTTGCCGCTCTCCAATACGGAATCCAGCCGGAAACCTCGAACGAAGCGGCACTCGCCGAGTGCGGCATTAGCAAAAATATCGCAGCAATAAAGAACCCGGAATATAGCCTCATGCCCATACGACGTTCAGTTTACCATTTTCTTTCAGAAACTCTCCGAACCAAAGCGCGATATCGCACCAGTGCGAAGCGCCCAGGAGTACGTACGGGCGAATAGGAATGCTGCACACGCAATGTAGACAGCAGAAAGCGCAAACGCGATTCCGAGATCGCCCCATAGTATCTCCCGACCCGCAAGCACTGCTCGCAAATTCTCGAATATGTATGAAGGCGGCATAAGCTTTGCTATTGTCTGCGCCCACGCCGGAAGTACGGATACCGGATAAAACACACCAACAATCGGCTGTATCACCGCCGGAATGGGCCATGCAAACCACTCGGCCGTAGGTCCAAGGCGAAGCACGATCGCAGAAGAGATCATCCCTAGCGTGATTGCAAAGAGCGAGAGAATAACGGCAAATACAAGAAACGGCACGACAAACGGTGGAAACCATAGTCCAAATAGAAGCGATGCGACAACCGCACCAAAGATAATGGCCATTGCGCTTGTCGCGAGACTCGATGCGACGATGCCCGAAAGATATTCGACGATTGTCATCGGCGACGCAAAAATGTTAATGAAATTGCGCGTCCAGGAATCTTCGAGAAACACCATGATAAATCCCTGTTGAATGCGCGTAATGAATTGCCAGAAGATGAGCGAGCCAAGAAGAAGTGCGGTGAAATTAAATCCAGAAATGCCAAACGTGCCCAAGTACTTCGTGACAAATCCCCACAAGACGATGTCAAACGTGCTCCAGATAAATATCTGTACGAAGCGCTGCGGAGTAGAAACCAGCAGGTACCAGTAGCGCAAAAATATTGCATATGCAGGCGAAAAATTCATGACGTCATTCAGTGAGAGAGAGCGGCTCACGCGCTACCGCGATGAAAAGTTCCTCGAGATCCTTCTTTTCGTGCTGCGCAGGCAAGGCTTTAGGATCGCCTTCTAAAAGAACTTCGCCGTGCGAAAGAAAGAGCACGCGGTCGCACACCTCGACAACTTCGTGCATGTTGTGCGAGGTCCACAAAATGCCACCTTTCCCGGCCAGAGCGTATCCCCTGATCCGCTCACGCACATCGCGTGCCGTCGAAGGATCCAAGGATGCAGTCGGTTCATCAAGAAGAAGGAGTGACGGTGCATTGAGCATGGCCTTTGCGAGAGAGACGCGGGTTTGCTCGCCAGAAGAGAGCACTCCAATTTTGGTGCTTGAGAATCTCTCGAGATCAAATTCTTCCATCACCTCATCAATGCGTACGGCCAGGTTTGGCACGCTGTAGAGAAGCCCGAAAACACGTAGACACTGGTACACGGTGAGATTGCTCGGGAGCTGTGCGTACACTGCAGCAAAGTTTGTTTTCGAAAGTGCAATCCGTCGCTCTTTCGCAACATCGTGCTCTGCGATCGTGACCAACCCACTCGTTGGCTCCAAAACGCCGAGTATCATATTGATCGTTGTCGTCTTTCCCGCACCATTGGGGCCCAGGAGTCCCAGAATCTCTCCTCGCTCGACTTTAAACGAAACGTCCGAGACTGCCTTCACATCAGCGTATTCCTTCGTCAGATTCTTTACTTCCAGAACTGGCATCAGCGAATGATAGCAGATTATCCTGTTTGACATGACGCGGCCTTTCATACGATAGTGTCGGCTGGCCCCATTGGCGAATGCGATTCCGGACGCTCCAATGGTTCTCTCCGGGGAGGACTCGCAGTGATTGAGTTCCTGATTAACTTGGTCCTTTGTTTCATCATCGTCGCGCTCGTCTGGACCGGCGCAGACTGGCTGGCTGGGTACGCTTTCTGGTGGACGTCGTTCACTCAGATTGCTGTCGTAATGACCATAAGTGTCATCGCGGCGTTTGTGGCGACCTGACGAAGTCGGCAATGCCAACTGCCGAGGATCAGGTGAAGCGGAGGGTCAACACCCTCCGTTTTGCTACGTACATTCTTCCTAAAATGGCAAGGTTGAACCTTGCCATTTATCGGGAGAAATATTTTGCAACTACCTGCGGCAATTCGCTTGGTTCGCTGACTATCACGACTGGCTCGGCTTTGGCGAGAGTATCAGTCGAATGGAACCCCCATGAGACGCCGATGGAATCAACACCTGCCATGCGCGCTTCGCGGATGTCACCTGTGGTGTCGGTGATCATGATGCTTTTCTCTGGCGCAACAGAATATTTCGCAAGAAGATCTTGAATCTTTTGATGCTTGCTCTCGTGTACGTCTGCGCCGAGGATGTCGCTGAAACAATGTGAGAGCTTTTCGCGTTCGAGGAAATGTTGGATGAATGAAGTCTTGGTCGAGGAGACAATAGTAAGCAGATATCTCACGGCCAGTTCCGGGATCACGTTCTCCACTTCAAAGAAATCAATACGATGCATCTCGCGCTCATACTCAGTCATAAAATCTATGTTTGCACTTGCACGATGCGCTATCTTTCTGACCCATTCGTAGATATTCCCCTCGAACGCACTACGATATTCCTCTTCAGAAGTACCAGGGCGAACTTTGAGACTCGTCTCGAAACTCAAGGCAAACGAATCCGCAATGACGCCGTCGAAATCGAAGAAGATGAGGCCGTGTTTACCTTGCATCTGGTAATCGTATCAACCATTACCTCGGCCTGAAAGCGGAATCGGCGCACCAATGTATTTGGGCTGACGGTGAAGAAATACATCCCACAGCGCTTTCCACGACGCGGGTATCTCGCGCATATAGCTTGCCATGTCACCACCATGCGCTACGAGGCCGGAAGCATCGATACCAAACATGCGCGCCAGATATACCGATCGCGGAAGATGAAAATCCTGGGTAACGATAATGAGCGACGAGACACCAAAGACTGTGCGAGCGCGATACATACTGCTGTAGGTATCAAACCCATATTTGTCGAGGAATATATCGCTCGCAGGTACGCCCGCGGCAATGAGATACGCACGCACCGGTGAGACCTCATCGTACGCTTGTGTGCCATTATCGCCAGTAACAAGAATTTTGTTGATACGACCCATCTTGTAGAGTGCTATTGCAGCATCGGCACGCTCGGCCAAGATTGGCGAAGGAGATTTGCGTACGACCGACGCTCCGGGAATCAAGACGACATCGGCACGCGGGACATATCGCGCGTCGGTATAGAGATGCACCTGCGTGACGACGCGAAGCCAAAGGGACGGAAGAAGTAGGACAAAGAGCGCGATAAAAACGGCGGTGAGAAAACGTGGCGCACGCTTCAGATCCGAGAGATCCTTCGCAAAAAGTCGTCTCGCCCTCGTAAGCCGACTCATTATTGTACGTTCCACGTGAGCGCGTTGCTCGTGCCATTTACGTTCGTCACATAGATCTGATATGCACCGGGAGAAACGAGTGTCGCGGGAGCACCGCAGCCCGGGCCGATAAGATCACACGGCGAAGTGTACGAAGGAATCGTGTAATAGATCGTGCTGCCATTTTGGCTCGGAATGTGCATCGTGCCGCCACTCCCGAAGTGCACCGTGTTATCCAGCGTCGAGAAACTCGTTCCGGAAATAATGATCTGCGTGCCAACGACTCCGGATTGCGGCGAGATGTAGGAGAGCGTGATCGAGCCGGAGTTACCTCCGAGAGTAACGTTTACCGTCACCGACGAGCTATTGGAGAGACCGTTTGCACCTGTCACGGTGAATATGATCGTGTAGGTTCCAGCTTGCGCGTATGAGTGCGTGAAGGTGAGATTTTGGATGCCCTGCGAAAGACTCGTCTGCACTGGAGAGAGGCCCGCGCCATATACGTTGGTATCGCCCCAATTCACCGATGTTGTCGTATAGGAATTCATCTGGTTGTTGTTGAGGGTGATGGTCCAAGTACCTTGCGTGTTCACATTGAGATTTACCGGACCGGAGACTCCGGTGATCGAAGGCGCACCAGTGCCGCCGATTACCGAGGTGACGGTAAACGGCACGGCGTTACTTACTGCACCATAGCTATTGGTGACGCTAACGTTGTAGGTGCCGAGCGTGACGGTGCCGCTACCGTAGCCACTGATCGTGGAAGGCACGACGAACGAGACCGAGTGTCCGTCAGTTGAGATGAGATTGGTGATGATGCCATTGCCGAAGCGCACAGAATTCCCGCCTGTGGAAAAACCATTGCCGTAGACAGTGACCGATGTGCCGACAGCCCCAGATTGCGGCGAGAGATACGAGATCGAGATCGTGCCACTGTATTGCGTGCCACAGTTGTTGTAGTACGAGTAGCCGCCGACCGTGTACCAGCCGCACTGACAGTTGCCGCTGTAGTACGAGCCCGTGCAGGTGTTGTTGTAGTTATTATAATTGTACGGATAAGTGTTGTACGTATAGTTGTACGGATACTGATTGGTGTAATTGTAGTTGTTCCAATTGATCGGCTGGACCTGCGTACTGTATCCGCACGTTGCTTGTGAAATCGCAGCGCGAGTAGAAGCGTCCACGTATCCCGTCTGCGGAAGGTTCATGTCATTCTGGACGTTCATGACACCTGCACGCGTTGCGCTTCCAAAATAGCCCGTGATCATCCACGATCCGCCGCCCGGATAATTGCGAGAGACAATAAAGCGCTGGAGGCTTGTGACATCGCTGCCGCGCGAACCGATGGAGAGGTCGCGCGAAAGCGACACACAGCCGCTTGGGCTGCCATAGAGAGAAGGTGACGAATACAGATAATTGTATGACTGCGCTGATGCGATTTGCGTTCCAAACAATGAGAGGAGAAGCAAAGATGAGAGTGCAATTTTCTTCATAAAATGCCTAAATAATGGCTTATTTGCTACAGCAGATACGCGACAGCTCTGCCTAATGAGGCACGTATACAACATTTGTAGCCTTTATGCAAGGTCGCTCGATATGTGCTCTGGGCGGAAGCCGATGCCGACGAGATGCGCCGGAAGCCAGCGGATGGGTGGGAATTTCTGGAAGAGACGAAGGATCCAAGGTACTTTCAGTGGCCCGTGAGTTTTGAGGTAGGGTGTGAGAAATTTGTCCTGCATAAATACCTGGATGCGCTGCGTCATGCGCGTGGGCCACTCTCTGCGCTTTTGTATTTGCGCACAATCTTCCTCCGTCGGCTTCCCCTTTTTGAACGCGGGAACGAGCGCGTTTGCAGCCGCCACTGCGTCCTGCACTGCAAGATTGATACCGACACCTCCGAGCGGAGACATCGCATGCGCCGCGTCTCCGATCATGAGGAGTCCGGGTTTGTGCCATGTCTTTAAATGGTCGATCGAAACACTCAAGAATTTTACCTGATCCCAATCCTTTAATTCGATCGTACTCGCGGAGAGAAACGGTGCGAGCGAGGCCACGCGCAAACGAAAGCGCTCAATTCCCTCCTCTTTGATTGCATCAAATTGGCCTTTCGCGATGATAAAAGCACACTGCCAATAATCGCCGCGATCGAGTGTGACGAGGACCTTGCCATCATCAATGAAACCAAATGATTGCTCCGGATCCGACTCCTTGGTCGAAAGTCGAAACCAAAGCACATCAATCGGCACTCCAGTTTCTACCAGTTCCAACCCACTCTTCTCGCGAATCGTTGAATGCCTGCCGTCAGCGCCCACAACAAGCTCCGCGCGTATCTCAAATTCACCGTCTTTATTCTTAGCTTTGACGCCCACGACCTTGCGGCGTCTCACCCCTTTGTCATCTGGAGGCATGTCTTCTTCAATGAGATTCGTCGCGTCAGTTTCCATCAATATCTTGAACGACTTGAATTGCTTTGCCTCCGCAGTGAGGAAATTCAAGAAATCCCACTGTGGGATAAAAGCGATAAAAGCGATAAAAGCGATAAAAGCTGCGCGGGTATTAAGCCACGAGAAATCGGCGACTGTTATTTCCTCCCCACCAATATGCCCCACCATCCGCCGCGTCTTTTGGTGCGGTAATTTGAGAAATTTCTCCAAGAGCCCGAGCTCGTAGAGATTTTGCATCGTCGATGGATGAATAGTATCGCCGCGAAAATCTCTGAAAAAATCCGGCCATTTCTCCAAAACGATGACGTCGATTCCATTTCTCGCAAGCAAATACCCAAGCATGATACCCGCAGGACCTCCACCTGCGATCACACATCTCGTCTTCAAATTCTCCATCTAAAAATGGTACCACAAAGCTACCCATTCTTTTTTCCACTTGGCACTTTGCCGCCCATGCGGCGAGCTTCGGAGAGACCTAAAATAATTCTTGTCGAATGGCGTCCCGGACTTTTTCCATCTGCGCGCGAGCGAAGATCGGTTCATCGTATGGCTTATGGAACTTTCCATATCGACTATCAACAAATTCTACGCCGTCAAATTCGCGTGGATTTTTGTAACGCGGAACTACGTGCATGTGGCCATGGCCACCATGTTCATTAAAAAGATTTCCAAGCCACATGTAATTCATATGATCGGGTTTCCAAAGTCTTTCGAGCGCCGCCTCATATTCCTTTAGAACGATCTGCAACTCTTTCAATTCGTCCAGCGTAAGCTCTGAATACCGCTGCATCTCTCCTTCCCGCGCGAGCCATATAACAGCTTTGCCAAGAAAGGGAGACGGCTTTTCGTATAGGAGAAGTGTCCAATATTCGTACTCTTTCAGAATACTCCATTGATATTCGGGGGCGATGCTGTGTCGAGACATATCAGCTCGAGTGCGGGTGCAGGATGTCATTGAAGAATTCGAATTTCTTGCGCGTATAGTCGCGCAGCGTCGAGTCCTTGCAGGAAAATTTCAGGCGCTCATACGCCGCGCGCAAATCGCCGCGCGCTTCTAATATCTGATGTGTATCGAGATCATCTTGAATACGGCGCGTGGGGCGTTCTACCAAGAAAAGATCAACAGGAAATCTATCGCGCATAAGTCGCCACCGTCGTACTGCGCCGTTGTCTGTCGTCTGTGACGCTCCATAGGCGCCTTCGAGCGCGAGCGCATAATCCTGCACCCGCTCTCCGGCAATGACGCCGATATCGATATCATTGGTCCCGGCAAGCCCAAGCTTCGTCGAACCATAATAATGTATTGCCGCGTACGGCATCATCTTTTGAAGTTCGGCGAGCAATTTCTCCGCTGCAATGCGCGCAATGGAATCAAACTGCGTTACGTGTGCAGTGGCCCTCTCGGGAAGCGAATCAATGTACTTCTCCTGGCCGGGAGTTAGCATACGCCTGCCCCGCAAGTATATACCCTCGCACCGCTTCAACTGACAAGCCTGATAACAACGCAGAGCGAAGCCATGCCGAGCAAGGTGGAGATCGTCGTCCATTGCATAGGGTGCGCATGGTGGCTTTCAGGCAAAAGATCGGACGCGCCGATGTAGAGAAAAAAGCCCGCGAAGAGGGCCAAGAGAAGTCCGAGGCTCGCGTCGGAGACGGTGAAAAAGAGCGTCACAAGTACGCCGAGAACAGGAGCAAGGGCATCGACGGCAAGCCACTTGAGTGCGCGGACACGTTCTCCGCCGCTCTTCAAAACCATGCTCACGGTATTAATGCCGTCCGAAAAATCATGTACCAAGACTGCGGCAGCCACAATGAGACCAACTTCCGGAGAAACCTTGAAGGCAAGACCAATCCCGAGACCATCGAGAAAACTGTGAAGCGAGAGTGTTCCCGCACCCCATGCACCGCGCGCCGCGTGCGTATGCTCATGGTCCTCGTCTTCGTGATGGCGATGCAAGACAAAAAGCCGATCGAGAGAAAGATACAAAGCGAATCCAAGCGCCATCACCGTGGTAACAAACGCCGTCCCATACTGTGCACCTGTTAGATCAAGCGCCTCTGGCATCAGATCGAAAAAAGCAACGCCGATCACCGCGCCTGCGCTAAATCCAAGAATGAGGTGAAGCCGGTCTTTGAGATACAGCGCAAGATATCCGCCCAAGAAGGTCGCACAAAAAGCGGCGAGAGCGATAAGGAGGATCATATTCCTTAGGAGGATACTGCGGCGCGGAGCATGCCGCAAGTACAGCCTTTGCGGTCGCGTGTGGGCATTATAGGATGAGACATGGCAATTGTGTTTTTCGATTTCGACTCGACCATCGTCTCATATGAGACACTTGATCATGCGCTCGCCCACGTACTGCGGGATCATCCTGATAAAAAACGCATGATCGCAGAGATCGAAGACATCACACGCCTCGGTATGGAGGGCAAGGCCGATTTTCGCGAAGGAGTTCGCAGGCGTGTGGCAGTGGTGCCACTCACCAAATCCGTGCTTGAAGAAACTGGAGAAGCGATGCTCTCAGAAATCACGCCTGGGATGCGGCATGTTTTTGAATGGCTGCGCGAGAGGGGTCATGAACTATTCATCGTAAGTGGCGGTTTCCGGGAATGCGTGGTTCCGGTTGCGCAGAGTCTCGGCGTCGCAGATGATCACGTTTTTACAAATCAGTTCCTTTTCTCACAAGACGGCGCCATGTGCGGATTCGATGAGACATCCCTGTTATGGACGAGTGAAGGCAAGACGCCCATCTTGAAAGCGATTCGCGGGAAATATCCCAAAGAGACCATCATCATGATCGGTGATGGCGCGAACGATTTAAAAGCATATGAATCTGGCGCCGCGGATCATTTCATAGGATTTGGTGGGCATGTGGTGCGAGATATTGTCAAAGCAAAAGCGCCTTCTTTTGCATATTCGACCAAGGAGCTTCTCTCGCATCTTGAGAAATTCTTTGTACAATGAGACTTTTATGCCACTCTCATACGACAAAAATAAAGTGAGGATTCTTCTCCTCGAAGGAATCAGCCCAACGGCGCGCGCAGTCTTAAAGAGCGCCGGCTATACCAATATCGAAGAATACCCGAAAGCGCTTGCAGGAAATGATCTGATCGAGAAACTCGCTGGTGTCCGCGTGCTCGGCATTCGCTCGACGACACAATTATCGAAAGACGCGCTTGAAAGCGCCGACAAGCTCATGGTTGTCGGGTGCTTCTGCATCGGAACGAATCAGGTCGATCTTGGTATGGCGCTCACGTGTGGCATCCCCGTTTTCAATGCGCCGTTTGCCAACACGCGAAGTGTAGCCGAGCTTGCAATCTCATCAATCATCGCGCTCATGCGCCGCACACCTGAGAAAAATCTCGCGCTTCACCGCGGAATATGGACAAAGAGCGCGAAGGGCTCGCGAGAAGTCCGCGGCAAAACACTCGGCATCGTGGGCTACGGCAACATCGGAACGCAGCTTTCAGTCCTCGCCGAACATCTCGGCATGAATGTGTACTACTACGATATCGAGAAGAAGCTGCCGCTAGGCAATACGCGTCCGATCTCGACGTTCCATGAGCTTCTCCAGATTTCTGATGTCGTATCGCTCCATGTGCCCGAAACATCGGGGACCAAAAACATGATAGGTGCAAAAGAGATCGCACTCATGAAGCCAGGTGCCTGCCTCATTAATTATTCTCGTGGAAAAGTCGTTGATATTGAGGCACTCGCAGAGGCACTCAAGAGCGGCCACCTCGCGGGCGCCGCAATCGATGTCTTTCCCAAAGAGCCAAAATCAAAGGACGAGGAATTCGTCTCGCCCCTGCGCGGGCTCGACAATGCGCTCCTCTCGCCGCATGTCGGCGGCTCGACTGAAGAAGCGCAGGAAGCGATTGGAATCGAAGTTGCCGATAAGATTGTTCGTTACATCGACAACGGATCGACGACGGGTGCTGTGAATTTCCCGCATGTTGCGCTCCCGCAGCATCCGGGGGCATATCGCATTCTCAATATCCACAAAAATATTCCGGGAGTTCTCGGGCAATTGAATGCTGTTTTTGCCGAAGCGAAAGCTAACGTCGCAGGACAGTTTCTGCAGACCAATACCGAGATTGGCTATGTCGTCACCGATATCGCGGGCGTGGGCGACCCGGAGATATTCCGCGCCGCGCTTAAAACGATACCCGGATCAATCCGCACGCGTATCCTCCACTGACATGTTTACCCTCTCTCCCGGCCCGTCGCAAATATCTCCAGAAACAAAGGACGATATTAGGAAGGCGATCGACGAGGGTATCCTTGAGATATCGCATCGTAGCTCTCGATTTACCGATATCTCGCGCCTCTGCATTCAAGAACTTCGTGCGTATCTCAATGTGCCGGCGGATTATCGGATTTTCTATTTCGATTCCGCTACCCACGTGTGGCATTCACTGGCTGCCAATGTCGTTGAAAAGTCGTCGTTCCATTTTGTAAACGGTTCATTTTCCGGCAAAGCGATGCAAGCTTCGAAGATGCTTGGAAAAGATGCTCACGCAGTGGAAGCGCCGTGGGGAGAGCAATGTGATTTCGCCAGCGCTCTCGTTCCCAAAGACGCAGAGCTTATCACCGTTTGCTGCAACGAAACATCGACAGGCGTGAAGATGACTGATGACGAAATACGATTGCTCAGGGAGAAATACCCGGATGCAATCCTTGCCGTTGATATCACCTCATGCGGCGGCGGCATTCCTCTTTCTATGACAAATGCGGATGTGTGGTATTTTTCCGTCCAAAAATGCTTCGGCCTTCCCGCGGGACTTGCGATATGCATTGTATCCCCGCTAGCTTATGCTCGGTCGCTTGATCTGCAAAAGGCAGGAAAGAATCTTGCGGGCATCTGGGCGTGGGGTGCACTCGAAGAGATGATGTCGAATGATCTGTACCAGACCCCACAGACACCGAACGTGATGAATATCTACCTGCTCGGATCGCAGTGCCAAAGATGGAACAAATCCGGCGGTTTGAGTAAGTGCGTCGAGACGACACTCAAAAAGAAGTGGATATTCGAAGAGTGGATGCAGGGGCGTATGGGCTGCGCGTATTTTGTGCAGGATGAGGAACATCGGTCCGACACGGTGTTCGTCGTTGGCGCGGCGCAGGACAACATCAAATCCGCACGCGAATTGCTTCAGAAAAAAGGTATTGAACTCGGCACAGGATATGGTCGCATCAAAAAAGACACCTTCCGTATCGCAAATTTCCCTGCCATAACAGAATCGATGCTTCTTGAAAGCTTAGATATTCTTAGCCTGCATTTTCCAAAGTGAATCTCACTGCATCGTCTTCACCTGTTCTGCAATCGTGCGTTCGATCTTTCCTTCGAAGAGGCGCCACAAGAAGGGCAGCTTGGCATCGATGATGAAATCCTTGTCATCGATCACGAGGGTACCGGTGATCTGCTTGCCTTGGAGCGTGATTGCGAAATGGAGTGTATTCCCTTCCCACTTTTCCTCATCGATCGTCACATTATTCTCCTTGGCCATAGGCCGCGCATGCGTTATAGCATCACGCAGCTTCTGCCCTGCCCGGAATTTTGTGGATTTGTGCGGGACTTTGAAATGCATCGTGTGAAATCAACTACCTCGCAGCAAGCTGACGAGGTATCTCGTCATGCCGGAGTATCAAACAAGGTCGACTGGCCTTGATGTAACTTGGTGTAGGGTTTCCCCTGATTCTTGACGTAGCGCTGTATGATGTCGGCTGTAGCGTG
>JACRFH010000055.1 GCA_016217975.1 Candidatus Kaiserbacteria bacterium
GGAGACAAGGTAATACCCCGCCTTCCTCACGTTTGTAGGCATATATGCACAAAGGCTAGCGAGTAACATCGCTGCCAGTGTGTCAAAAACACCTCAAAAGTCGCCCTTTGAGGTGTCACCGATGTATCTCATCTTCTTCAATGAGCTTGCCCGACATGAAGATCTCTATGCTGGAGAAAAACCTGAATTGCGTCCGGGAATTGAACCGACTGCACGTAAATACGCAATTCCGTCTAATTCCCGGCATTTCAAGCCATATTTTAGTGCTTTTACCGCTCTATTCCCTCTGGAAGCTTGCCCGGCCAACGGTAGACGAGGACGGGGATCAAGACGAGAGTGAGGATCATTGCAAATGAAAGGCCGAAGAGAATGGCGAGGGCAAGCGGGCCGAAGAGACCGCCGGCAAGCGTAAGCGGGATCATACCGACGACTGTGGTGATAGTGGTGAGGAAAATGGGACGCAGGCGTGTCGTTGCGGCCTCCGTCACGATATCTCTGAATGAGCGCCCTGCGCCAATTTTCATGCGCTGAATGATCGCGTCCATGAGGATGATGGCGTGATTGATGATGACTCCCGCAAGCGCGATGATACCCATCATCGAAGGGAATGAAAGCGGCTGGAGCGCGAGTGTGAGGCCGCCAAAGACGCCGACGAGCGAAAGTGGCACGATCGAAAGAAGAAACACGGTGAAGCGGAACGAATCGAACGCAAGCACGAGGATAATAAACATGAGCGCGAGTCCAGCGATGAGCGCATAGCCCATTTCGGCAAAGGATTTATTGGTCTCTTCGTTTTCTCCTCCGACTGATTCATGGATTCCTTGCGGAAGTCCGGACTCTGGAAATGCCTTATTAAACGCCGCAAGAACTTCTCCTGGTGTGTAGCCTGGGAGCACATCGCCAGTCAATGTGACGACCCGCTCGCGGCCTTCATGCGCAATCGCTGCGTCGCTTCTTGAAATACTTTCCTTCACGACCGAGCCAAGAAGTACCGTGCTGCCACTTGGAGTCACAAGCGGAATCTGCCGCAAACTATCGATTGTCGTGTGCGACGCATCGTGCGGATCAACAAAATTGGGATTGAGATTGAGTGAAACGACAACATCAACGTCACGAGCTTGCCCGGTAATCTTCGTTGCCGTCGTACCCGAGACAGCCGTGCGCAGGGTCGAAGCCACAAGCGCGGGAGAGAGGCCGAGAGCCGCAAGCTTACTGCGATCGATCGAGAGGACGTATTGCGTACCCTCGAATTTATTCGATGTATCTACCGATGTCGCCCCCTTGGTGTGCTCCAAGATACCCCGCGCCTGCGCCACGACAATATCGAGCTTGTCTCTGTCGCTGCCAAGGAATTTGATCAGGATCGCAGCCCCAACCGGAGGCCCGCCGCTTGGCTCGCCAACACGGATATCCGCATCGCGAATCACTGCGAGTTTCTTCTTGATGTCCTCTACGATCGAGGTCGAGGTTTGTTTGTGGCCCTTCACGAGATTCACGGTGATATTCGAAAAACGCGGGTCTCGCGAGGTCGATCCGTCGATCGATGAGAACTCGCTCGATCCACCGACCGTGGTTATAAGTGACGAGAATCGCGGATCGCCAAAAAGCCGTTCCTCGACTTCGCGTGCGGCGATATCGGAGCGATTGAGGTCGGTCCCTTGCGGCGTCTCAATATCGACGTAGAAGAAATCACCATCGGCTTGAGGGAAAAAGCTGACTTTCATTAAGCCCACAATGGGAAAAAGAATGACGAGAACGAAAGCGGCGAGCATCCACACAAGAAACCTGTTCTGCCCGCTTCGATTTCCGAGAAACGCATGGAGCTTGTCGGCATACCAGACACGCGCGCGCTGCGCATACTCGTCCTGTCTTTTTGCGAGAGCAGATTCCTCTTTGGCGGAAAAAAGGTTGGCAAGGGTGGGCACCAGCGCAAGTGCGACAAAAATAGATGCGAGAAGCACAAATATGAGCGTAAATGGAATGGACGCAATGAATTTGCCAACGATCCCCGAGATGAAAAAGAGAGGGAAAAATACCGCAACGGTGGTCATCGTCCCGCCGATCAAAGGCCACGCATACTCGCGCAAAGATTCGATTGCAGCCTTATTTTTGTCACCATAAAGTCTGGTACGAGTATGAATCGCCTCCACAATCACGATTCCCGCATCAATGAGAATACCTATCGCGAGGATGAGCGAGAAAAGCGAGACGATATTAAACGTGTTGCCGCTATAATAAAGTCCCACAAAGGCGATCAAGAATGAAAGCGGAATCGAGAGCCCTGCCACGACCGCTTCGCGCCAGCCGATCGTCGCAAAGAGCGCAAGCATGATGAGCGCCACCGTCTCGAGCCCTGTACGCGTGAGTTCAGAGAGATTTTTCGCAACCTCATCGCTCGCATCAAATGAAATGACGACGTCGCTTCCAAGAAGGAGATTCTCTTGCAGTGAGGCGAGTTTAACTTTCACCGCGTTGGCGACCGTGGTTATATCGTTGCCACGCACCTTGATAATGGCGAGATTGATCGCTTGTCTCGATGGCTCGCCTCCTACGGAAATGCGTGAGTAGCTGGTAGCTTGTTCGATTCCATCGGAGACTGTCGCGATATCGTGCAGATAGATGACTTGCCCGCCTACGTTAAGTATGGCGACGCCGCCGATGTCGGTGACGGTATCGAGTCCTCCTCGAAAATCGATGGCATAGGAAATATCGTCCACGATGATGGAGCCGACGGGAAGCGAGGCATTTGCGGCACTGATCGCCGAGATAACTTGCGCAACCGAGATACCGAGGCGCGATAGCTCCTCTTTTTTGAGCACGATCTGCACTTCGCGATTGCGCACGCCGGAGACATCGACGCGCGAGACACCAGAGACCGTCTGGAGTTCTTTCTTTACATCATCGGCAAGGGCGGCCAGCTGTGCGCCCGGGAGATCTGCCGAAACGGAGACGATCTGAATCGGCTGATCGACGAAATTAAGCTCGGTCACCGTCGGCGTTTTTGCGTCTTGTGGCAGATCGGGTACAGCCTTGTCGACCTCGTCTTTCAGTTTTTGTATTGACTTGGGAATATCGGCAGATGCATTGAATTCCGCAACCACAATAGAGAGGCCGCTTCGCGAGCTAGACGTGAGCTTATTGAGATCGGGCAGGTTCGAGAGATGCTCTTCGAGTTTATTTGTCACCAGACGTTCCACATCTTCAGGAGACGCGCCCGGAAGCACAACCGCAACACTTCCAACAGGAATTTGGATTTCTGGCGTGGATTCGCGCGTGATCCGCGATCCAGCGATGGTGCCCCAGATCGTGAATCCAATCATCACGAGGATCGTGAATTGGCGTCTTTCTACAAAAAATTTCCAAAAAGGGAGCATTTTATTTTCCTCCGGAGGAGGATCCGCCTTTGGCGGAGACCTGAACCACTTGTCCTTCTCGAAGCCCTCGTGCATCGGTGACAATTTCCATTTCGGGCGTAAGTCCCGCTCGAATTTCTACACGATCGCCCAAAAGCACCCCGACCGTGACGACATGCGAAACAAGCGCTGATGAAGCGCTCACCGTGAATACCGACATGTCTTCCGCGCCGACCTTGAGTGCCGAAATTGGTATTGTGATGATGGTATTTTTCGCAGTCGATACGGGTGCTTTTCTGTTGAAGCTAATGATTACAGATTGACCATTTACGAGACCTGCATTTTTCGCAATACCAATTCTCACCTCGATCTTCTTGGTAAGCGGATCAAGTGCGGGAGCAATACGCGTAATCGAACCCTCTGCATCTTCGATTTCGACACTCGTGCCGACGGCAATGCTCTTTGCGTCGTCTTCGGTGATATATGCGACGACCTCAAGTGCGCCATTATTGGCAACCGTGAGCACGGCCTGCGTGGCCTGCACAAAGTCGCCACGCTTGAGCGAGAACGAGTTGATTGTCCCGCTTATGGGAGCGCGGATGATGGTTTTCTCGAGATTGGCACGAGCTGACGCAAGCGCGCCTTGCGCTTGAGTGAGAGTGGCAGTTGCCGCATCAATATCTTCTTGTTGTGCCCCCGTCACCCCTTGATCGAGCGTTTTTTGCGCGACCTCAAGCGCCGATCTGGCCGAGGCTATTGACGAAAGCGAGGTTGTAAGCGCGGTACGTGCAGCGGACGCATTGGTAATATACGTCGCAATCGTTGAGGCAGAGAAATCTGAATTCGCGATCGCCGCATTCAATGCCACGATCACAGCGTCGAGAAAGGTACGCACAGATCGTACCTCCGATTCAGAGCGAGAGAGCTCACCTGCGAGATCTGCAAATGTCGAGACTTTTGCAGTCACCGCTCCCTCTCGCTCCAAGGCTGGATTCAAAAGCAGCCGCATGTTTTCGGCGTTGCTCTTTGCTTGCGTATTGGAGGTAAGAAGATTGAAATGCGGCTGGCCGCTCGTCGGATTTGAGAACATCGGATCTGTCGTGCCCTTCACGGCGCTATCTACAGCAGCATACGCAGTGAGGAGCGTGTTGACCGCGCCAGAGCGCGCAGTGTCAAGATTGGACTTGAGTATGGCGAGCTGCTCTTCGCGCGTCCCCTTCTTTACCTTCGCAAGCGCGGCCGAGGCAGCATCCACCGAGCCTTGCGCGGTGAGAACCGCCGCGCGCTCGGACGCATTTTCGAGTTGTGCGACCACGGTACCGGCTGATACCGTATCGCCAAGCTCATGTGATACGCTCACCACTTCGCCGGATTTTTCAGCACGCACGGTCGCCTCCGATTTTGAGCTTACCGTCCCGACAACAGAAAGCGACGCCGATCCAGATGAAAGCTCGGCAACGCTCTTCACTTCGACTTGCCGTGCTACTTGCTCTTCCTGTGGGACGACGACTCCCCGTGAGTGCACAATCATAAATATGCCGCCGCCAATAACGACAGCAACAAGGATCCATAGATACGTCCTTTGTCTCCCAGAGAGCACGGCATAGCTTGCGCGCACAGCGAGAGATCGCTCTCTCAAGCGTCTGCCTATGCGAGAAATAGTTTCCACCGGCCGATTATGCCTTTTCCGATCTTCTTTGTCGAACTATGTAGACGAGAGGGTGATATATACTGTCGGCATGGCAGAAATGGATGAAAAAGGTCCGAAACAGCCAACCATTCTCGATCTCATAAAGAAATATGGATCAGTTGACGCTCCTGAATTAACGGATGATGTACTTGGCTCTCACGGAGACACATGACCGATCCGAACTCCAAACGTCGGGTATAGTGTACTTGATACCGACAGCAGCAAGTTCCTAAAATCATTTCTCCGAAGCAACACCAAATGCCTTCTCTCAATATCGAGGCTTACCTTGATATATCCCTCACTGTCGCGGCCGCGCAGGAAGCGATATACGAAAACACGTCTCTAATAACTCCTTGACAATATATTACGTAGCTATATACTTATTACATATGGGCCAGACAGTACTCACAAGTCAAGGAACACTTACCTTGCCTATAGAGGTGCGCCGGAGACATAAGCTGCACCCGGGAGATATCCTTACGATTGATGATACGGACGGGATTCGTATCGTGAAGAACATATCGTTCGCCGAGCTTCGAAAAAAGAATCAGGTTGACGCTGGAAAACTGCGCGGATATACACAGGGAGACGGGATGCTCGCACATGTAATCGAGAAATATGGCAAAAAGTAGGCTACAAGGATCATTCGACACGAATGCGCTCCTGCGACTTGTCCTTGGAGACGTGCCGGCACAAACAGCGGCTGTTGAGAGCCTGCTCGAGAAGGGAGGTATATTTGAGGTTGCCGACGCTGCACTGATCGAAATGATCTTTGTGCTTGAGAAAATATTGAAGATGGACCGCTCTCTCATCCAAGAAAACGTGTTCGCAATCACGCGCCATAAGCAATTTATCATCAACAAAAAGCTTTTTGAGAAATGCATGCCGCTCTACTGCGCTCACAAGAGCCTCTCTATCGTCGATTGTGCACTTGTCTCATATGCGAGATTGCGAAAAGCTCCGCTCTATACGTTCGACAAAGATCTCATAAAATATGCGGAGGGCGACGCCAAGAATCCGGTCTGAACTGTCAACTTCCTGCCTGCCACTGTGCGATGAAATCGAATTGATGAAAAAGACCGACAACGTTGAGAAAGAGGTTGTCGCGGATCCAGTACGCGACCCATAGCTCAAGCCCGAGTGCGAGTGCGATCGTGGCCAAGACGGGTGCGCGCGATGCGAAAAAGAATCCGGCAATCATGGCACATGTGTCGGATAGCGAATTGATGATGCTGTCGCCGGTGTAGCCTTGGGCAAGCGCTTGCTCGCGATAGTGATTGATGACGGTCGGTGTATTCTCGGCAACCTCCCACGCGACTTCGATTCCAACTGCAAGCGCGAGTCGCCGGAAGACCGGCATCCGCGGGAAAAAATACCAGAGCGCGAGATAGAAAATAAATCCGTGAATGATGTGCGAGAGCGTATACCAATCAGAAAGTTGTTGGGAGTTCTCTACGCTGTGCACGTCGCCCGCGAAAAGCATGAGCCCGCTTTCGCTCACCCACGGCTGGCCGAGCATGTGTAGCACAAATGCCTGAAGTGCAAGTAGCGCGGCGATTCCTATCGAGATCCGGGTCGACATGCACTAGGTCGAGTAGCCCGCAAGCTGCCAATCGCGGATGAAGTCGAATTGGTGAACGAAATTGACTGTGTTCAAGAGAAGGTCGTCGCGAATCGTGAATAACATCGCGAGCTCGATCCCAAATCCGATTAGGATAGTGACCTGCGGCGGGAGACGCAATGCAAGCGCAAAGCCTACCGCGACTGCGAGCGTGTCGGTGAAGGAATTTACGATGCTGTCGCCCATATAGGTCTTGGAAACAGCTTGCAGTTGATATAGATGGATAATGAGTGGCGTGTTTTCGATTACCTCCCAAAGAAACTGCCCGCCGACTACGATGAGGAAGCGCGCGGGCATTGGAATCTTTGGAAAGAAATACCACAGCACGAAGTAGAAAAGGAGTCCCTGCACAACGTGTGAGAAGGTGTACCAGTCGATTATCTGCTGCGAATTGGTGTCTGGATCACCTATGCTTTGCCAGAGTTCGACATAGCCGCAGCGGCAGATGGTGGGTTGGCCATAGAAATGAAGCATCACAACTTGGATAACAAGAAGGAGGCCCGCCATGGTAATAATAGGACGCCAGAGCGAAGACCAGTGAGGCATTACAGGATTATACGATATATACTGCATTCATATGGGCGGGCACAATAAATGGTCGCAGATAAAAAGACAAAAGGGCGCAAATGATGCGGCCAAGAGCCGTGCCTGGGGCAAGCTCGGCAAACGCATCAGCGTCGAGAGCAAGAAGGCCGGGGGTGATGCAAATGCTTCGAACGTGCGCACGGTCGTTGAGATGGCAAAAAAAGAAAATATGCCGAAGGACGCGATCGAGCGCGCAATAGCCAAGGGCACCGCGACTGGTGGTGCCGAGCTCGAATCAATCACCTACGAGACCTACGGCCCAGGCGGCGCGGCTATCATTATCGAAACGCTGACCGATAGCCGCAACCGCACCGCACAGGAAATAAAACACCTCCTCTCCGAGCTCGGCCTCGCGCTGGCCGCCCCAGGAAGCGCCGCGTGGGCGTTTACCAAAACCGCCGAAGGCTACGAGCCGCAGACGACTGTCCCCCTCTCTGAAGAAGACAATCAAAAGCTCTTTGTACTCCTCGAAAAAATCGACGCGCATGATGATGTGGAAAACGTGTACACTAATGCTCAATGAGCCTGGAACAACAAAACTCAATTGAGGAGATTGGCGCACAAATGCCGCTGCTCGACAAGGCTGTTGAGCTTTTTCCAAATACTGATCTTTCCGGATTTTCTCTCGTTAGTTGCCATCATATATTAAGGACGAATGTGCCCGTGCTACAAAAGCTTTTTGAGAAAGGTTTGAAACCAGAAAATGCATTTGTGCTAGGAAAGCCTTATTCGACAGAGAAGTCCGCGCTTGAAGAATATAAGAAACTTGGCGTGCACGTGAGCGCCGCAAGCGTGACATTCGACAGTACGGATAGATTTGATTCGTTCTTTGGAAAAGCGGGAGAAGTTTTTGTTCGACAAGCATTGCAAGACGCGCCTGCCGACAGGAAACTGCTCGTGTGGGATGATGGCGGCATATTGCTTCGCCCGCTGGCAGGAGAATCTCAAGGGCGAGAGGTTCGCGCAGTAGAACATACCAGCAGCGGACATAACGCGCTTCAAAATATCAATCTCCCCTTCCCGGTCGTAAACATGGCTCGCAGCAAGACAAAATTGGAACTCGAATCGCCTTTTATTGTAGAAGATGTTCTCGGGAAATTCGCCGCATATCTGCGCGCGCATCCAAGCAAAAAAGTCAGAAAGATATTGGTTGTTGGTGGCGGCGCCATTGGCGCGAATTTCAAGAAGGATCTGACGATCGATGGATATAACGTAACTACATTTGATACGATCGCCGAGAAAAGCGATCACGAACATTTGGAGCAAATCATTGGAGACTTTGACGCAATTATCGGGACAACGGGCAGCGAAGTGCTTTCTGCTGACAAAATAAATCTCCTTAAGCACGATGCAGTAGTGTTCAGCGCTTCATCATCAGACAGAGAGTTCGATGCTCTTGGATGGCGCAGTCTCTCAAACGTATCCGTGGCCGAACATTCTGACATAGAAGTGGCTGGAAGAGTTCTACTAAATAATGGATTCCCGCTAAATTTCAACGGTTCTCCCGACACTATACCGCCGCAAGCAATACAGCTTACGAGAGCGCTCTCCCTCGCAAGCATGTTTCTTGCGGCAGATGACTCTTCGGCAAATAAAAAAGGATGGCTTGAGATTCCGCGCGACATACAAGATGCGCTGGCAAAGAAATTTGGTGAGCTTATGCAGGCGAATTTATGAGAGTACTTTAATACACTTTGTAAAATATGGCGACAAAGACTCATCTTCAGATTTCTCTTCCTCAAATCGACGAGGAAATTTTGACTTTACTTGCGAGACGCGAACGAGTATCGCCCGCCAGAATGGCAACGCGGCTTGTCCGCCGCGCGATGGACATCGAGGAAGATCTCGCGCTCGCGAAGCTTGCCGAAAAGCGCGACGTTCCGGGTGCAAAGCGGATATCACATGACAAATTCTGGAAAGCTGCGCTTTAAGAATATGCGCGTTCTTGCCATTGATCCTGGATTCGGCAGATGCGGTGTCGCCGTTGTTGAGAAAGAAAACGG
The DNA here is from genome assembly GCA_016217975.1 of Candidatus Kaiserbacteria bacterium. Classification (GTDB taxonomy): domain Bacteria; phylum Patescibacteriota; class Minisyncoccia; order Phycocordibacterales; family UBA2100; genus UBA10103. Next base: position 9,253 of record JACRFH010000055.1, read on the forward strand.
GAAAGAGAGGTTGATTTTATCGGAGTGCATCGAGACTTCGGCGAAAGATACCTTTCCTGAACGACTTGCGGAGGTTTGCAATGCGTGCGAGCGCGTGATCATTGAGGCGAAACCTCAATACGTGGCGATAGAGAAACTATACTTTGCGACTAATCAAAAAACCGCGATGCAGGTCGCCGAAGTACGCGGAGCGTTAATTGCACTTGCGGCGCGATATAAATTACCTGTTTCAGAATACACGCCAATGCAAGTGAAATCCGCGCTCGGGTACGGCAAAGCAGACAAAAAACAAATGGCCAAGATGATTCACTTGCTCGTGAAGATCGAAAAACCAATTCGATACGACGACGAATACGACGCGATAGCGATCGGTGTTACGCACCTGGCGCACTCTCGCTAGTATTTCCTCGTGTACGCGTAATTTCCATAAGATGCTCCGGGCCACCTACAGCCTCGAGCTGTTCTTCAAGCGTCTTAATCGTGATCGCCGCTTGCTCCGCGACAATGCGCAAAAATCGTTTGCCGGACAATGGATATCTTTCGAGGTCTATGTCTTGTCTCTCCAGATTCTCACGCTCGCGCAGGAGCACAAGCCCGATGCGCTGCTGCAACGGCGTCAGGATTTTGAATCCTGCCTTTTCGTTCAAACGCAGCCTTTCCTCGCTTGCTGCGGCCGAAGGGTTCAGACGTACATATATTTCCCGAGCACGTTTGGGATGGCGATCGGCCCAGTCGAGGTATTCAAATACGCGGATGAGCGCCTCCGACACGCCTTTTTCGCGGATATACATTTTTGTAAGCTCGTATATTTTTTTCGCAACCTGACTTGACGTGCCTGTCGCCGTGACAGACGCAATATCCACCGCCTTAGGAAGAGCATTTCTTCCCATCGCTTCCCGCACCACGCGGAGCGCCGCCTGTCGGTCGGCGGAATTGGCCGTCCACCCCCGCTGCGGTATTACGATACGGCGAAGCTCGTCGTCGGAGAGCTGTGGTTGATCGGCGGCATTTTCAGCCTGCCGACCCCTCTCTCCTGATTCACCACTCTGCATATGCCAACTGTATCAGAAGGAATGTTTTTGAGAAATCGATGCGGAGTGGTATTGTGAGGTGGATTTCATGGCTCAATTCAACAAGAATCGCCTCAGTGATGATTGGCAGCGGATGCGACGAGTGTCCGAGGAAGCAGCGCGGCATGTCGAGCGCAAAGTAGTGCACAAAATGCCAAAGACGCGCTGGATTCCGCAATGGCTCTGGGCGGGAGCCGCGATCGCGATCGCGAGTTTTGTATTTATCCTCGGCGCCTTCGCGGCATGGGCCTCCGTGATGACGATTCCGGCCATCAATAATTTCGAGAACCGCAAGATTTCGGAGAGCACCAAGATCTACGACAGAACCGGCAACGTCGTCCTCTACGACGTTCATGGCTCGGTGAGGCGTACGGCAGTCCCGCTCACTGATGTCTCGCCCAATATCCAGCGAGCAACAATCTCTATCGAAGATGCTGACTTTTACACGCATCACGGATTTAGGCCCGCGGCTTTTGCGCGCGCGGTCTTGGCCGATATCTTGATCCACATCGGCATCAAAGACGGCTACACACAGGGAGGATCGACGATCACTCAGCAGGTCGTAAAAAACGCGCTTCTCACCCAGCGAAAGACCATTACGCGAAAACTCCAAGAAATCATTCTCGCACTCCGCCTTGAGCGAACATATTCAAAAGATGAGATACTCGAGACGTATCTCAACGAGACAGGCTATGGCGGCACAATCTACGGCGTACAAGAAGCGTCGCAGTACTTCTTTGGCGTGGACGCCAAAGACGTTGACCTCGCGCAAGCCAGCTACCTCGCGGCCATCCCCCAAGCGCCAACGCATCTCTCCCCCTATGGCAACTACAAGAGCGATCTTGATAACCGAAAGAATCTCGTGCTCTTTCGCATGGAGACGCTCGGATACATTACAAAAGATGAGCGCACTGCTGCAGCAAAAGAAGCGGTGCAGTTTCGCGATGAGGCAGAAGCGGGCATCAAGGCGCCGCACTTTGTCTTTTATATCCGCGACTATCTCGAGCAAAAATATGGTGCGGACACTGTGCAAGACGGGGGGTTGCGCGTCATTACAACGCTCGATTACGATCTTCAGGAAAAAGCAGAGGCGACTGTCGCAAAATGGGCGCCGCAAATGCTCGCGAATTTCAATGCGTCTAACGAATCGATGGTCGCGATAGATCCAAAAACGGGACAGATCCTTGCGATGGTCGGATCGAAAGGATATTTTGATAAGACGATCGACGGTGCGGTCAATGTGGCAGCCTCAAACAGGCAGCCGGGATCAAGTTTTAAGCCGTTTGTATATGCAACCGCATTCGAGAAAGGCTACACCCCCGACACCGTGGTCTTCGATCTGCAGACACAATTCTCGACACATTGCGAACCGCAAGACACCACCAATGACACGCCGCCGTGCTATTCACCACAAAATTACGATGGAACGTTTAAAGGCCCCTTGAAGCTGCGTGATGCGCTCGCCATATCGGAAAACATACCTGCAATCAAGGTCTTGTATCTCGCGGGAATCGGGGATTCGATAAAAACGGCGCGCGATCTGGGCATCACGACACTCGGCGACGCTAATCAGTACGGTCTCACACTTGTCCTCGGCGGCGGTGAAGTCAAATTACTCGAAATGACTGGGGCATATTCCGTCTTCGCAAATGACGGCGTGAAAAATCCTCCCACCGGGATTCTCCGCGTGGAAGACAAGAGCGGAAACGTCTTGGAGAGCTATGAGCAGAAACCCGTCCAGGTCCTTGATCCGCAGATCGCGCGCTTGATCAACGACGTACTCTCCGACAACGTCGCGCGTACACCGGAATTCGGTGCCGACTCACCACTCAATTTCCCGGGGCTTGATGTGGCCGACAAGACCGGCACCACTAACGATTTCCACGATGTGTGGGTCTTGGGCTACACGCCGGGAATCGCCGTGGGCGCTTGGGCAGGGAATAACGACAACTCTCCAATGGCCAAAAAGATAGCGGCCTTTATCATCGCGCCGATGTGGCATGAATTTATGGCGTACGCACTTCAGAAGTATTCATCAGACTCTGATGTATTCGTCCCTCCATCGCCTGATACTGACAGCCTCCCACCGGTCTTAATGGGCAATTGGAACACCAATCCCACGCAAGGGATTCACGACATTCTCTTTTGGGTAGACAAAAGCAATCCGCGCGGCGCACCTCTCAATCCGGCGAGCGACTCACAATTCCAATACTGGGATTATCCGGTGCAAATCTGGGCCGCGAGCAACGGCCAATTCACCGGTGGGAGCTCTTCAACATACCCAGGAAATATCGGCCCGATTGTCTCCAGTTTCTCAATCACGTCTCCCGCGACTGGAGCAATCATTCCATGGAGTGGAGCGATTCCCGTCACCGTCGCATATCCCGCTGGAATGCAGATCCTCCAAGTAACGTATTTCCTAAATGGCAGTCTCGCCGGAAGCTCGATTCAGCCGCCGTTTGCAGTATCGGTTACACCTAACGGCCACGGCCCCACCACCATCCGCGCGGTGGCTGCCACAGCCCTTGGCTCCGTCGAAAACAGCGTCACCTTCACGGTGCAATGAACTAGGCGTTAGCCACTAGCCAATAGGGTTTAGGGCGAGGCCAAATCCAATTGGCCTTTCCCTAGTGGCTAATTACTTGTTCAGCGGCATCACGAGATACATAAACGACGCGTCGCCGACGCCGCGGATGACGAGGGGGCGACCGGGGCCTGCAAATGAGAGCGCTACGGAATCCGAGGGAATGGATGGCAGACATTCGGCGAGGTAGCCGATGTGGAAATTGATGTCGAGATCTTCGCCGGAGAGCGCCGCATCGAGTGTATCTGACATCTCGCCCACCTCTGCGCTGCGCGCCGTAGCAGAAAATATTTTTTTCTCCGGGTAGATATGCAGGCCCACATGCTGCTCGGCTCCGGCAAAGACCCGCGCTTTGCGCAGCATTTCTGCGAGATCTGCCTTGAGGAGTGTCGCGTCGGTTGAGGCACTTTTAGGAATTATGGTTTTGTAGTCGGGGAAATTCGCATCAACGACGCGGGAGATAAATCGTACACCATCTCCCATGACAGAAAGCTGCGCATCATCAACGCCAAGCTGTATCGATTCTTCCGCAATTCTCTCAAGTGTATGTGAAAGCTCTCCCACATGCTTGAGTGGAATAAGAATGTCATTTCCATCTTCAGAAACGACCCCAACTATTTTCTTCTCCGCAAGACGAAACGAATCTGTCGCTACACATACGAGTCCTTCACGCTTAAGAGATACATATACACTTCCTAGCTCTGGCCGTATCATCGAAGTCGATGCAGCGTATGAGACAGCCTGAAGTCCTCGTAGAAATTTCTCTCGCGATATTGCGATTCCTTTTCCTTTTGACTCGGCAGTGAGTATTGGAAACTCTTCATGCGGTATGGCTTTTATAAGCGTCTTAGTTCCTTTTGATTCCACAATAAGATTCCCTTCTTCAGTCCTTAAGGTGATCATGTCAGCGCCGATAGAGCGTAGTGTTTGTGAAAATATAGACGCAGGGACTGCTATGGTGCCTTTTTCCGAAACGTCACACGGAATGGTTATTTCTATTCCAGCCTCAAGATTTGTAGCACGAATTACTAAAGATTTTCCGCCGGGGGCTGATTGCGCATCAATAAGGATGCAGGAAAGTACGGGAAGTGATTCTTTTTTTCCAATCAACTTTTCCGCGAGAAGAATCGCGTTTAGTATTGGTGTTTTCTGTATCTTTATATTCATATTTCTTTATAAATACTCTTACTACTATTATTAGTGCTGTGGAAGGTGGGGATATGACCGAAATGTGTTGGGGAGACTGGATATTGTAGTGAATTTTAAATGGGGAAAACCAACAATAACTACTGTTGAGAGAGTTGGGGAAAAGAAATTTTGGAATTTCATAGGTATTTTTCCGGATGTTATGCGTTGTGATGTAAGAGACTTTTCCACACGCTATGCATGAATGAGGGTGCGGATGTGCTCAAGTTCGGCCTCTAGGACACTATCAGTCTTGATCTCCTCTTTTATCTTTTCACATGAGTGGATGACGGTTGTATGATCGCGTCCTCCCATCTTTTCCCCTATCGATGGGTATGAAACGCTGAATTCTTCACGCAGCATATACATAATGACCTGCCGCGGCTTCACCACTTCCTTCTTGCGTGTCTTTTCGTAGATGCTCTTCTCGGCAATTTCGTAGTAATTTGCGATTCGTCGCACCACTTCTTCTACGGAAACGCCCTTGTTTGGCTTCACATTGTGCTTCACGAGCGCTTTCACGTCCGGGAGTGTGATTCCCTTGCCCTTATACTGCGATTTACAAACGATGGTGTTCACTATACCTTCGAGCTCGCGAATATTGCCGCGCACATTTTCCGCCAAGTATTGAATGATCTCTTCAGGTACCGAAAATCCATGGCTTTCTATCTTGGCGCGGATAATGGCGACACGGCTTTCCACGTCTGGCTCGGGGATTTCCGCAATCATCCCCGCCGAGAAACGGCCACGCATGCGCTCTTCGAAGCCCGGGAGAAGCGTCGGGTGCTTGTCGCTTGAAAATACGATTTGCTTGTTGTTGTCACGCAACGCATTAAATAGGTGGAAGAGCTCCTCCTGCGTTTTTTCGGTATTGGCGATGAATTGCACATCGTCCATGATGAGGAGGTCGTATTGGCGGTACTGATCCTTGAAGTTGTTGGCGCGTCCGGCGCGAACCGAATTGATGTAGTCCATCGCAAAGCGCTCACTGGTGACATAGAGCGCCTTCTTGCTGCTATTTGCTTTCTTAAACTGGTTGCCTATTGCCTGAATGAGGTGCGTTTTGCCATGTCCTGTTTGTCCATAGACGAAGAGGGGGTTGTAGGTGGCACCCGGATGCTCCAAAACGGCTTTCGCCGCGGCGTGTGCCAGCTCATTAAATGGCCCGATAATGAACGTCTCAAACGTGTACCGGGGGTTTAGGTTGTCGCGCTTGTCGATATAGAGCGATTGGAGGTCGAGCGAGGCGTTTTCGCTTGGCGTGGGACGAGCTGTAGCACGCGCAGGCGAAGCCGGGGTGCGGTGAACGGCGTACTCGACGCTCCGCACCCCGGCGTCAAGCCCGCGCACGGCTTTCAAGATGAGCTTGTGGTGCTTCTCCATGAGCCACTCCTTCACTATTTTTGAAGGGACCGCGAGAGTCACCTCTCCCGCGTCGCGAGAGATAATATCGGTATTCCTAAACCACGTCTTGAAACTTGCCTCAGACGTACCAAGCTCTATTTGAACGAGCGCATTTTGCCACAATTCTCTGTTGGTCGGCATAGGAGCAGTTGATGCATTATACGCTTATGCGCGTGAGCGCAAGACTTGCGCTTCATGCTCGCGCGTTGTTCACAAGGTGGGGACATCAGGGGGATAAGTAAAAGCTTCTAGCTGCTAGCTTCTAGAAAATTCAGACCACTATTGTGTTTCCTTGTATTTTCTGTATTATCTTGAAACTAGAAGCTAAAAGCTAGTGACTAGAAGCTTATTTCACCATGAAGCGAAACTATCAGCCAAAGAAGCGCAAGCGCGCTCGTACGCACGGATTCCTGAAGCGCACCAAGTCTGCAAACGGTCGCGCACTTCTTGCCCGCCGCCGCCGCAAGGGCCGCGCGCGCCTCTCCGCATAGATGCCTCGAGAAAACAGCCTCAAACGGGCGGATTTCCTGAAAATGAACGCCGCTCGACCCCGCCGCGAGTACGGCGCGTTTTTCTCCCTTTCAATAGGGCCATCCGCCGGAGGCGGATCCGCCTCCGGCGGAAAATTTGCCGTTGTTGTATCCAAAAAAGTAAGCCCGAAGGCCGTGGTTCGTAATCTTATCAAGCGCCGCACGCGCGACGCTCTGCGCCACAAGCTCAAGAATTTCGACAAACCACTTCTTCTCGCGTTTCATGCCAAGCCCGCTGCCCGCGACGCAGCCTTTGACGATATTGCTCGCGACATACACGCACTTCTCTCTCGGATCTAGGGCTCGACGAAACGTTTTTATTTCCCGTCAAAGAGAGTATAGTGTCGGTGTCTATGGCTTCTAATCTGAAGGCAATGAGATTTTCTCAGGCGGGCGCATATCTCGGGGTGCCTCAAAAAGCGCTTGAAAATTTTGTGAAAGCGGGAGAGATTGTCCGTGAAAAAGCAGGCCGGTATTGGATGACAGATAGGGCCGAATTGGACAGATGGAAGAATGACTACACAACTCGGTCTGTACTTCTCAGCGAGGAAGAGTACCGAAAGTGCTTAGATTTCGCGATCCGAAGTTACTACGGAGGGTTCGCGATGACAAATTTCGGAACACGGACCCAGCGTGACGTGGGCCAGTTTTTGTTCAATTCAGTGCAGGGAAAATTAGGCGAAATAGGCCTTCGAAAATTCTTAAACGAGAAGTTCAAGATAAAAATTACACTGGATTTTGATGTGCGCGGAGTTGTTGTGGGACAGGATATCAGCGAAGTACAGCGGGGGCGAATTGTTAACCCTCCGAAAATGCGGGTCGGGATTAAATCTACAAAGGAAAGAAATATGTTTTTGGCGGTTCCGCAGAGCGAGGTCGAACAACCCGAGCGAAGTTCCGACATATACATTCTCGTCCGCGTGGCACTCCCCTCCGATCATTTTCTCCGCTTTGCGAGAACTTTCGAGCCGCTCTCAAACATTCGCACCTCAATACCAGAGTTTGAACCCATTCGAGCGGAAGTAGCAGGATTCGTCTACAAAGAAGATTTACAGGGGCCTGCACAGCAGGTCTTGGGCCAAGATCTTGCAAAGCCAAATTACTTCTGTCATTCAGGCGCTCTGAAAAAGAGCGACTCAGACTGGAAGAGCCTCATTGAACAGCTGTAGTTTCTTCCTTCCACGTGAGAAAGGCGCTGTGGTCTGCGACACTTCGCTGCCGTCGAGACTCGCTTCGATTGAGGTGTACGGCACGCCGGCAAATGTTTTCAGAACCGCCGTAATGATTGCTTCAGCACCAGTTGGAGGGACCGCCATCCCTATCTGCTTCCGCACGCTTTCTTTTGAGCCTTCAAATACAAAATCATCTGGAAACGACTGTAGACGCGCACGTTCTCTGTTGGTAAGTGCGCGCGGCTCCTTCCAATGGTACACATGAGTTCCGCCCCCCCCGCTTCCGGTGATGGTATAGGCGGGGCGCTCCGGATGCAGGCGCTTATAAATCTGACTCATACGTGCGCTCTTTACGTTCAGGCGCAGCCGCTTGGGTATGCCGTCATACCAAGCATTTTCCCCTGGCGGGATATGTTTTAATCTTTCCACTACGCCATCGGACTGTCTAGTCAGTTCATTGTTCGAGGCATTATCGGGGATTGCGGGATGTTCGAGAGCATATTGCGCACTCACGAACCTGTTTTTTGTGGTTGGTGCCGGTACTTTGAATTTCAAGCCGATATCTCTTCTAATCCCTATCATAACAATCCTGTGCCGCCGCTGAGGCACACCATACTCTTCGAACTTGTAAAGATGCGCCGTAAGTTGGTAGCCCTTTCCTGCCTTTTCAAGGTCATTGAGAATTTTCTTGAAAGCGAGTCCGTTATTAGCGCTTTGAAGGCCGCTGACATTCTCGGCAATGAACCATTTTGGGTTGTGCGTTTCAATTGCGCGCACACCGTGTGAATATAACGGGCCATATTCACCTTCAAAACCTTTTTGCTCACCGACTATGCTGAAATCGTTGCATGGAAATCCGAAAGCGAGCACATCGAACCTGGGGACTTTCCGGAAATCTACCTCTTGAACAGGCGCACAAATCACATGGCCTCCACTGCCATGAATATTGCGCGCATAGGTTCTGCAGGTATCGACATCAAAATCATTTGCCCAGATAGATCTAATGCCGAACATGGCCTCATCATTCTCTGCGGCGGATCGAATTGCGCCCAAGGCGAGCCCTCCCGGACCTGAGAAGATTTCTGCGAGCTTGAATGTCACTGTTTTTTTCATATGCCTTCTCAAACCTATTGTAGCATTTGCCAGGGCGCACTCGGACTTCGTGCTCCCAGAACCTGAGGATATCAATCCCATGTTTTTTCAGTGTAATCAGCGTTTTTCTATCTCTCAACACATTGCTCCTTATCTTCTGATCCCAATAGGTTTTATTGGATTTTGGACGAACAAAACACTCGGGGCATCGATGCCAAAAACAACCGTCAATAAATACGGCAAGCCTGCGTCGGGAAAAATATATGTCTGGTCTACCGGGAATCGGGGCGTCGATTTTATATCCCCGTATGCCCGCACGACCCAATAATCTGCGGAACTCGACTTCCGGTTTTGTGTCAGTTCTCTTTATTCGAGACATGCAGTGACTTCGCTGTTTTGCTGTCAAGTCATCCATTTACACATGATACAACATCCGGCCTTTCACCAGTATTCGCAGCACAAGTCGGATTTCTGCTGTACTCCATCTCCTATACGCGCTAGAATCTCTTATTGATGATTTCCACCGCCTTCCACGCTGCCATTTACGACCCGCTCTACAACGGGCTGGTTTTTCTCGTTGGTATCATTCCCTCGCACGACGTCGGTGTCGCCGTTATCACGCTAACGATTGTCGTGCGATTCATCCTCTTTCCTCTCTCGAAACGCGCGGTCGCGGCACAGATGGCGATGAAGGAGATAGCGCCGGAGATAGAAGACTTGAAAAGGAAAATCAAGGATCGCACGGAGCAGAGCAAGGCGATATTTGCGCTCTACAAAGAGCGTGGCATTCATCCCTTTGCCGGAGTTGCGCTCGTGCTCTTGCAATTCCCTGTCCTCATCGGTCTCTATTTTGTGTTTGCGCACGGAGGTCTCGAAGAGATTGACCATTCGATTCTTTATTTCTTTGTGCCAGCTCCGGGGGCTGTAAATTCAAGCTTTCTAGGTCTCGTCGACATGCATAGCCACAGCATTCTTCTGGCTGGCCTCGCGGCTGTCTCGCAGTTTATCTATACGCGCCTCTCAATGGGACCTCCGGCGACAAAAGACCCCTCTCCTGTAGAGTCGTCGCTCTCGGGCGATATGGCCAAGAGCTTTGATATGCAAGCACGCTATGTGCTCCCTGTCATGATCGGGGTGATCGCCTACACGGTCGTCGCTGCCGCGCCCTTGTACTGGCTGACGAGCAATATATTTATGATTTGTCAGGAATATCTTTCCGGCAGAAGATTCAATCTAAAACAAGTAACAAGTAACAAGTAACAAGTATCAAACAAGTATTAAATTTCAAATAAACAAGGAGAGGCCATTTTTTTGTCACTTGATACTTGTGATTTGGTACTTACCCGATAAGGGTTTATAGTGCCTCGATGGATTCTGCGGATTCTTTCGTCGAGCCTGTACTCAAGGAGATCCTCACGCTCATCGGCGTTCCCTTTTCAGGCATAACCCGAGAAATAATTGCGGGGCAGACCGTTTTCTCCGTTGAAACAACAGATGCGCCGACCCTCATCGGGGCGCATGGTGACACCATCTATGCGCTCGACACGCTCGTAAAAAAGATTGTCGAGAATAAGGTTTCAGCCGCAAGCGTTGGTGAAGTTCCGGGCCCCCGAGAGCCACTTTTTCTCATAGACGTGGGCGGCTACCGCGCGCAGAAAATAAAAGACTTGCAACAGAAAGCGCTCATTATGGCGGAGCGCGCGAAAAGCTTGCAATACGATGTCGAACTTGAGCCCATGACCGCCTACGAGCGGCTCATCGTGCACACGACTTTGCAAGATGTGCCCAATGTAAAGACGGAATCGCAAGGCGAAGGAAGGAGTCGCCGTGTCGTCATCAAGTATTCTTCTAATTGAAGAATGCGGCAAGGCGTTTGCGCCAAGCATGACCGCGTGTTATTGGTTTTGGTGGCCAAGGACTGTTCCTTGGTTGCGGACAACAGATATCCAGTTGCCCGCTGGCCTTAACTGAGGTGTAAGACAATGAGCAAGCGATGCCCGTCATGTACCACTCGCATGTTTGGCAGGCCAGGACAACTTCTGTGCAACCGCTGTAAGGGACACGGAAGTCTGGATGTCAGGCGTGGGGACAAGATTCGCTATGAGACCTGCACCAAATGCCAAGGTACCGGTTGGGTCGAATGTCGGCGATGCAACGGAACCGGTGAGGTGAATTAGCGATCGCTAGCAGATCTCGCACCACAAGCTGAAAGTTGGCGCCCTGCTTTCAAGTAGGGCGCCAATTCACAAATAAATACACTATACTTAAACGATGTCGCAAGAAGCAGGACCAAAATTAGCATCGAATGAGAAGGCTCAAGAGGATGTCCGTTTCAGCCAAGATTTCTTTCGGATACAGACAGAATTCGCATCAGCTGCCGCGAAGCTGCAAAACATGCCTTTTGCCAACGCATGCACAGAATACACGAATCTTTTCAACTTCCTTGGCGACGGAGAGCGTGAATGGGAAGCAGTAGACAAAGCGTGGAATCAATTCGTGGACAAATCGAAACCATATGTCGAAACCGGAGATATGAATGGCGTCGCCCGTATCGCCAAAGAGACATATAACAGGCCGGGAGAACGTGAACAGCCAGGCAGTCATCACTTCGGGTGTTTCTCATACGGCGTACGCCCGCCAGAAGATGGAGCGCCGGGAGAGATCGCCGTTCATTTCCAGAACAGAGATGGCAAAGGGAGCGGCCCACTCTCCGCAGCGAAGATTGAGAAAAGAAAGAGCGAGTTGCGCGAGATGTTTAAGGAGATCAAAGACAAATATAAAGACGAGGAATATATCGTGACGGGCGCTTCATGGCTCTACAATATCCCGCAATACAGGGACTTGTTTCCGCAGGATTACAAAGAGTCACTCGATCAGTCGCAGAATGTCGCGCCAAATAAGAGATATCTTCAGAATCTCGGCTTGTGGGGACAATTCCTCAAGGCAGATGGAGGAATAAACACTCGGCAAGTGGAGAAATTCCTTGCAAAGGTCAAGGATGCCAAGACCGAAGAACAATTACTGGATGCGTTCCCGGTCAAGACTCTCACGCCGCGCTCACCTATTGCAAGCTTTTACAGAATGGTCGACGAATACGAGAAAAAGACAAATAGGAATCAGACTTAACCGAATATTCTACCTGATCAGAACGGAGTGGGTTGTTGCCCCCTTGTAGCCAGAAATAAAAGGCACCGAAACCTCTCGGGTAGCTAGTAATTCGGGTACCGTGCCGCCATATGAATATGGCCAACAAACAAGGAGTGTTCGAGGAGAAGCTGGAAGAGTACTGCAAGGCCAGGAAGAC
>JACRFH010000057.1 GCA_016217975.1 Candidatus Kaiserbacteria bacterium
GATGCAGTTTCAAGCCACCACGCACGCGGAGCGTGCGAAGTCATTGGCCCTCGAAAAAGGTTCGAGCAAAGGATATGATTACACCGCAGATTGAGACTTCCTGTTCAGAGAGGGCGGACGCACGCCGCGATGCGGGCGCGGACTCGCCAGCCGTTTTTCGGGGAAATGCGATATAATGAGACGATGAAAAAAGCTATTAAAGTATTTTCTGTTGTACTAATAATTATTGCCACATCGTGGTTGGTATTGGGTGTTTGGATGTTGTTTAGCTCTGAAATTGGTCGAGCTTTATTCATTGAAATATTCCTGCCGATACTGGGAGCTATGGTCAGTCTTTGGATTACCGTTTATGCAATATCAATTAGATCTTGGAAGTTTTTCTGGCTTTACTCTGGCATCTTAATGATTATTTGGACTGGACTTTGGTTGTTATTTGACTGATTACCCATACCAAAACAGTGCTCAAGCCACTTGCCAGTAAGAGTGGTATCTTCAAACAGACACTACCAGTTGGGAAATGAAGTAGTGGAATAATTTTGCTATAATGGCATTGAAACTAAAGAGAATAAATATGAATCCAAACAAAGCATTGTGGGAGAAAGGTGATTTTACCGAGATTGCCGCCTTCATGCGTCAATCTGGCGAAGCAGTCGTTAAGTCTCTCGGGATAACGACGCCGCTACGGGTCTTGGACCTCGGTTGTGGGGATGGCACTACGGCAGTTCCTCTAGCCCTTTTGGGAGCTGAAGTTGTTGGCATCGACATCGCCAAGAACCTTGTTGACGCCGGGAACAAACGGGCCCAGGAGTTGGGTCTCACGAATCTGAAATTTCAAGAGGGAGATGCGTGCGATCTGCAAGGGGTCGGCGATCACTCGTTTAATTTAACTCTTTCAGTATTTGGCGCCATGTTTGCTCCCAAGCCCTTCGACGTTGCCAAGGAAATGGTCCGTGTCACAAAACCGGGTGGTCGTATTGTGATGGGCAACTGGATTCCGAACGACCCGACGTCATTCGTGTCGCAGCTGTTGAAGATAAGCTCATCGTTTACGCCTCCGCCTCCGGAAGGCTTCGTCAGTCCGATGACATGGGGCGTGGATGCCAACATCATCGAGCGTTTTGGCCAGGCCGGCGTGCCTAAGGAGAAAATCTCCATGGTCAAGGACACATTCTATTTTCTTTCGCCAGACAAGAGCCCGACGCAATTCATTGAATCGTTCGAGCGATTCTATGGCCCAACCATGAATGCTGTCGAAGCAGCTCAAAAGAGCGGAAAAGTGGATGAGCTCCATAGCCAACTTGTGGAACTGGCAAAATCCCAGAACAAAAGCGCCGGCGGCGGCACTTCAATCCCCGCGACCTTCTTGCGGGTGACCGTTACTCTTTGAGTTCGTACCATGTTTATCACCATCACAACAAGTAAAGTTACCCTGGAATAGGCAAAAAAAGTTTAGAATATCGAGACCGGACAGCAGAGAGTGGACATCGTGGAACTCAAGCGGTTTGCGAGGGTGTACAATAAAGACATTACTTACTTTACAAAATAGATATGCAAACTCAACGACTATTCGTGGGCGCTGGTGCCGCGATGGCCGCCGCGTTTGGGGTGACCGCGCTCGCGACGCTCGCGCTTTTCTTTCACAACATACCAGTGGCGCACGCTTCCTGCATCGGAGCCAGCCAGGCTGAATATCAAAGACTCTTTTCTCAAGGGGGGTATGCATTTATCGGCACCATTACTGACGTACACCTGGATTCGACTTCTCCTACACAATACGGCATGCAGACGGACCTCTACACCGTCAAAGCGCAAGTGGATCGGTCATGGAACAGCAAAAGCGGCGCCTCGACCTCTTTCAAGAGCGTTGTGACGCATCCCGCGCCCGCGTCGGCGACTGGTGTACAGATGTCGATCTCAGACCAGACATCTCCGTTCACCGTCGGGACGCATGAGGCGGTGTTTGTTTGGAATAATAACGGCATGCTTTCTTCCGAAGAGGGAGGATGCTCCTTCAATCTTCACTTGAATTCATCAGTCGCCGAAACGTCTTTCATCCGCCAGATGGGAAGTTGGGGGTTTGGGGAGGGCGATACTCCGGGCAGCACCTCGGACAATTGGGGTACGGCGGCAGGTACGTACTGCCCCCGGCTCTCACAGACCCTCGTGCGTGGCTCAAGCGGCAATCAAGTACTCGAACTGCAAAAATTTCTATCCGACTATTACGATATTCCTCCAACGACTATACAGACAGGATACTTTGGCCGCATTACGCAGGGATATGTAATTCAGTTTCAAAAAGAACAAGGATTGCCATCGTACGGCATCGCTGGCTCGATGACACGTGCCGCAATTGCGAAAGTGTGCGGCGGAATATCCCCAAGCCCGGAAGTAGGGATAGTCCCAGACCGGATAAAATTTGGAAGTACTGCCGAAGAGAAAAGTCGTATTCTTGGTTTCAATGGAGAATATGGTCCTAACATATCTCCAGAATATATAAATACCATGATAAATTATCGAATTCCAAGTAAATCAGAGGCTGTCCAAATGGATATTTATACCCTCTGCGCCGCAAATAAAACAGAAGCAGACTCGATTATTGCGAAGTATATTGACTACAAAAATTATGACCCGCATGTATTGGATAACCCAAATTCAACCGAAGAGCAAAAAGCGGAGAGAAGAAAACAGGGCTACGGCACTTATTTCCTAAGAAATAGTCAGAAAACCGCCAAACAATACAACTACATCTATGCCATGAATCTTCCTTCTCCAAATAATTATGCTCAAGCCGCCATGTTGTTCGACTGCAATTATTTCATGCCAAATAAAAATGAAATACCTGGAGCAAATTTATATGGCAATAATTACGCTGGATCCATTGGAACATTTACTCACCCGGTTAAAACTTTAGAAAGTTTCTTAGACTTTGTTAAGTACTATAACCAAAGTGGAGACTGGTATAGAGTAAGGGCAAGCGAGGATCAAAACTCAATTACGATTACTTTTAACAAAGCATTGCAAAATCTCTCTGATTGGGGAATCCCTGTAACTTATTCCTATCATTCTATAGGCTACTTTCTTGATAAGAGAACTGGTGTCGTCACCTCATCGCAGAAAATACTTCCCGGTACTTCCACGGGTAAGATTGATGAAAATTTGCTGCGATAGCATGCTAAAAATATTTGCTCGGACATTTTGGGAAGTCATCCCCACCGTTTTATACCGTTCCTCAAAAACGGTGGGGATGATTGCGCGCGAATGGGAGGACGATGGGTTTGGCATCGGCACCTGTAGACGGGGTGGGATTCAGTGTTCCCCTCCGGCTCGAATTGTGAGAGGAAGGCAAAAGTCACCACGCCGACCCAGTAGGTCATTCTGCTGAATGAGACGCGCGCGCCTGCCTGCCTCCGGCAGGACATCAGGTGCTGGTGCTAAAATAGGTTCGGGCGATGTGTTGTAGCTCACCCACAGATGTCTTTTTGCACCAAGGAGTTCGTTTTTAAAAAAAGAACGACAACGCATGATATTATCGAGGCATGGACGAAGGGGTGCGCATTATTCACGATTTTCCCGATGAGTCGGACAACGATAATCCAACTGAAGGGGAGATAGGGGACGCGGTGACCATTAGCGATAAGGCGCCCCGAAACGCAAGAGACCGGGAACATTTTGCCGGCAAAGAAGATAATGATAGCCAGGCACCGCAGGTTGGAGATCGAGTTGAAATGCTTGACGAGACAGACAGAATACTTGTTCGTAGATATTTGGGTACTGACGAGATTACTGTCGCGGAAGTGGATCTCACGAAAAATCTGGCGCATGTTGTGGCGCGTTCTGATTACTCGCCTGGCATGAAATTGCAACATCGACCTCTTTCGATGGGATATCAAAAACCTTCGTACGGACTCTTTCTTAACCGGCTACGGGTGTTGCTGCGACCATAATCGGGTATAATTCGCTCATATGGACCCATTTCTCAAGATGGATATTTTCTTTGTCGTGGCGACGGCGGTGACACTGCTTCTCGGACTATTCTTTGTACTTGTTGCGTGGAAGCTCTGGAAAATACTTGGTCACGTTGAGCAGATCGCAGAGATTGCGGGGAAGGAAGCGGAGAATCTCCGGGAAGATGCGGCGTATGTGCGCGGGCGACTCTTGGGAGCACTCGATGCGATATTTGCTTTTATCCCGCGTCGCAGGCGGCATAAGGCCAGCGAGGAAACCAAATAATCTCATCCTGATTTCATCTTGCTTCTGCATAATATCACGATATGAAAACATCAACCAAATTACTGGCGACCGCCGCGATGGGTGCTGCTGGCTACTATTTCTATGGAAGCCCTCATGCCAAGAAGAACCGAAAGATCGCGGCCAAGTGGGCAGGAGATCTCAAAGAGGACGTTATGAAGCAGGCTCGCGTTGTGGGCGAGAAAGTAGACAAGCAAGTGATAATGAACGTCGTCGACAGCGTGGCGAGCGCCTACGAGACGGTTCGTGGCATAAATAGGAACGATATCCGCAAAGCCGCAGGCGAGCTGAAATCTAATTGGGATAAAGTGGCCAAAGAATTGATCAAGAAGAAAAGGAGCAGGAAATAGTGTACAATCGTGGCTAATGAGCCGCGACTGGAACGAGCTGATCGAAGCACAGTGGCAGGCGAAGCAGTTTCTCTGCGTGGGGCTTGATCCTGATCTTGATAAGATCCCCTCGCACGTCTCCGGCAATTCTCTCCGTGAGCGCATCGTTGCCTTCAACAAAGCGATCGTCGAGGCAACGAAGGATATTGTCGCCTGCTACAAGCCTAATTCTGCGTTTTACGAAGCGCATGGGGCGGAAGGATGGATGGCACTTAAAGAAACGGTCGCTCTCATCAATGAGATAGCGCCCAGTGTGCCGGTTATTTTTGACGCGAAAAGAGGCGATCTAGAAAATACAAACAAAAGCTATGCGTCTGCCGCCTTCGACGATCTTGGTGCCGACGCGATAACCGTTCAGCCCTATCTGGGTGCAGAAGCACTGGAGCCATTTCTTGCGCGAGCGGACAAAGGTGTCATCGTCTTGTGCCGCACGTCGAATCCCGGCGCGGGCGAATTTCAAGATCTTTTGGTAGATGGCCTTCCACTCTATCAGCGTGTTGCAAAAAATGTTGTCGAATTGTGGAACAAAAACGGCAATTGCGCACTTGTCGTCGGTGCCACTTATTCGCGGGAACTGGGAGAGGTACGCGCCATTGCGCCTGATATGCCCATACTCATCCCGGGTGTTGGCGAGCAAAACGGTGATCTCGGGGCGTCTGTAGGAGCAGCTAAGCGTTCGTTCCTGATCTCGACCTCGCGCGCGATTCTGTATGCATCGAGTGGTGTGGACTTTGCGGAGGCGGCTCGTGCAAAAGCACAGGCGTATGATAGCGCTATCAGAAAAGCGCTGTAGAATAAACCACTATGACCGAAGACGAAGTATTGGAAGTTCTGCAAAAAGTAGGCGCATTCCACGCGGGTCATTTCGTCTTTACGTCGTGGAGGCATAGCGATACGTATGTGAATAAAGACGCGTTGTATCCCTATACGCACGATACATCAAAGCTTTGCCGCGAGTTTGCCGAACGTTTCAAAGATTCCGGCGTCCAAGTCGTCATTGGTCCCGCTGTTGCGGCTGCAATCCTCTCGCAATGGACGGCGTATCATCTTACCGACATACTCGGTAAAGAAGTATTCGCAGCGTACGCCGACAAAGATGGGCAAGGCGGATTCATCGTTAGGCGTGGTTACGACAAGGTTGTAGCGGGGAAGAAAGTCCTCGTCGTCGAGGACCTCACCACGACCGGGGGTTCGATAAAGAAAGTCGTTGACGTTGCTCGTTTTGCAGGAGCCGATGTGATCGGCGTCGGCGTTCTGTGTAATCGCGGTGGCGTCACATCTCACATGATCGGAAATCCTCCGCGTTTTGAGTCGCTCGTCAAGATTGAGCTCGACTCGTGGGATGAAGCGGATTGCGATTTGTGTAAGACGGGAATTCCGGTGAATATCGACGTAGGTCATGGCAGAGAATTCGTCGCGAAGTCCGGAAAAGGCAAATCTGCCTCTGGCGGAAAATAAAGAGACTGCAATTTGGCCTGCCCCGTGGCTGAGGCGGCTTTACGGGGTATAATAGGGGTCAGTCTTAGCAGTTAGCAACTTCTCTATATGAAAAACGCATGGATTTGGATTGTGGTTATCGTAAGTATCATCGTTGGGGGGATTATCTGGTATCAGTCCGCTTCACCACAGGCGGCACTTCCCGCGGTCTCGGATGCGCCCATCACACAGACTCCTGCCGATTCGCAGGCTCCCAGCCCGTCAACGGTGCCTGGCATCAACCCAACTGGTACAGGGGCCGCAATGTCGACGACTGTGACGTACACCGGTAGTGGCTTCTCACCCGCGTCGGTAACTATAAAGCAGGGAGGAACGGTCACCTTTGTAAACCAGGGAGGCGACCGAATGAACGTAGCTTCCGATCCTCACCCACAACATAGCGGCTACGACGGCACATCGCGTAATTCCCATTGCGCTCCCGGGTATACCGGCGAAAAGCCGTTTGACGAATGCGCAGCAGGATCAAGCTACTCATTCACATTCACCAAAGTCGGGTCATGGGGATATCACAACCACTTCAATGAAGAGGATGGTGGTGTCGTAAACGTTGTGCAATAATACCTGCATGTTTGAACCGTTTGCCTCGCGTACGCACGAAAGAATGCAGGAGGTCTTGATGGCGCCTGATGCACCGGGACCTGCAGTGCACTACTACATGATTCGAGGAGGATCCAAGAAACGCAACATCACCGTGATGGAGACAGGAACAATTGGAAGTGAATACATCAAGACTTACGGCCACTATCACATCGGAAATCTCGACGAGACCTACTGGTTCGTGCAGGGCGAGGGCGTCGTTGTGCAACAAAAGCTCATTAATGCAGATGATCCAAGTTGTGTGGAGGAATTTAAAGCAACGATCGTGAAGCCCGGCGATTCCGTCTACATGCCGCCCGGACACGGTCACTTGATAGTCAATACGGGGAAGGAGTGGATGGTGATGACGGATGACTCCCCGGTAGAAGGCACGCAAGACTCGGCTTCCATGCCGGGGCATGCTGATTACGAGGCTGTCAAAAAGATGCGCGGTTTTGCGTACTACGTTGTCGAGCGTGATGGCGTACCTGCGCTTGTCGCGAACCCACTCTACAAAGAGATCCGCAAAACTGATTTCGGCGGCATTAAACTAGTTAGTTAGCCATTAGCCACTAGCCATTAGGAAAATGCAGCAAACAAAGAATGCGGATGGAGTTCTAGTGGCTAATCTCTAGTCGCTATTGGCTATGTTTATTCTCGCAGATATAGGGGGGACGAAGACGCGCATTGCCGGGTCTGTTGATTTAAAGTCCTTTGCTGAGCCAATTATTCTTAGTACGCCACGTGAGTACAGCGCGGGTCTTACAGCGATACATGCAGCCGCGAAGCAGATCGCGATGGCTGGACAGATCGATTCGATGGCGGCTGGTATCAAAAGCGTTGTCTTTGCCGATAAACGAGTACCCATCACAGCTCCACAAAACATCCTGACGGATTGGAAAGACAAACCACTTGCTGCGGATCTCGAGAAGCTCCTCGAGACTCCCTCGGTACAGTTGGAGAACGATACGGCGCTTGTTGGCCTCGGCGAGGCCGTCTACGGCGCGGGCAAAGGCTTCCCCATCGTCGTGTATCAAACGGTTTCAACGGGTGTAAATGGTGTCCGTATCACGAGTGGCCGCATAGATTCTTCGGCACAAGGTTTTGAGATAGGGGGGCAATATCTCTCGATGAGTGAGCCACTGCAAAACCTCGAATCACTCGTCTCCGGCACTGCCGTCACGGCCCGTTTCGGCAAACACCCAAAAGATCTTGGTGCGGACCATCCGGTGTGGGAGGAGCTCGCACGAATCACCGCGTTTGGTGTGCATAATACGATCCTTCATTGGTCGCCGGATATTGTAGTACTTGGGGGGTCAATGTTTAATGAAGTCGGGATTTCTGTCGAGCGAGTTGCAGAGAATGTGAAAACTATCATGCGCAAGTTTCCCAAAGTCCCGCCCATCGTCCACGGATCGCTTGGCGATTTTGGCGGTCTGTGGGGCGGTCTTGCTCTTTTGAATCAGCGTTCTTGATTTCGCCAGGCTTTTGCGGTCTCGATATACAGCGGTATCGAGCTTATAACGATGATCACGAGGATAATGATAGTCAAATACTGGCCGACGAATGGTACGCGAGAGCCGAGATAGTAACCGAGAAAGGTGACGCCTGCGCCCCATGTGCATGCACCGGCCACATTGTACGCGAGAAATGTGCGGTAGCGCATGTTGACGATACCTGCGAGGATAGGAGCAAACGTTCGCACAATCGGGACGAATCTGGCGAGGAGGATCGTCTGCACGCCGTGTTTGTCATAGAAGTCCTTCGCGCGCTCAAGATGTGCATGATGGAACCAATTCGAATCTTTTTTGAAAAAAAGTGAGACCCCGACTTTTTTTCCAAACCAGTATCCCGTGCTGTCGCCAAGGATTGCAGCGAAGGTGACGAGTGGAATCAAGATCCACGGACTAAAATATCCTTGCGACGCAAGAAGCCCGGCGGTAAAAAGGAGCGAGGCTCCCGGCAGAAAGAAACCGAAGAAAAGTCCCGATTCGGCAAAGATTACGGCGAATATACCCGGGTAGCCAATCGCTTTTACAAGCTGTGGGAGCGTATCAGGCGGCATGGTAAACATGCCGGAAGTATCTCATGAATTCACGAAGCTGCGAATTGCGCGCGATTTCGGTAGACCGCTCCCGAAATATCACGCAGTATCTTTGCAAGATTATTGATGTCTGCGCCCTTGGTCATGATACAGACAAAGTAGGGACTTTTCTCGGCATAGACGAGGCCGCAATCATGTAATTCAACACCGACAAGCGCATTGTCCTCGTAGATACCTCGCTCGCCGTATTTGTGCGCCACCTTCACATTCGTAGGTAAGCCTGCGACCAGTCCGTCATTAAAGGAAGTTTTGGTAAGAAGCTCAAGCGCCATATTTGAATACGTTCTATTCAGGTAGGTAGCGTTGTACAAGCGGGAAAGAAAGCGGACGTAATTCTTTGGCGTAATATTACCCGCTTCGTCCTGTAAAAAACTCATTTCTTCATAGATGTCCTGTAGGCTAGCCGGGTTGAGCGCATCAAGTATCGCATTCTTCGCCACGTTGTCGGAGTCCACAATCATGGTCTCAAGCAATTTTTGCGCAGTGTATGTACCCGGGGGAAGTTGCGGCGCAAGCGCGTTGGGAAGGAAATCATTTTTACCCGGGAATACCTGATGCGTCGTTCCATGATCCACGGATCGTGTTCGGCATCTTTGAGATAGGCCGCCATGATGGGGGCTTTGATAAGGCTTCCAGGGTCGAATGTGTCGTTCTCGTTGATGCCAAACCAGTGTGCGTTGGTTGGAAGACGGAAATAGACTCCGACATCAGTTGCATTGCCACTCGCTTTAGCTTTATCAATCACCGTCTGAACGTCAACCCTTACGTTTTTGAGTTCTGGGAACCCGGTGGCGTTTGGAATACCGACGCTCACGAGGGCTTTGATATACGGATAGTCCGGATCTTGATATCGGATAGGAATTGCGGTATTTTTTGCAACCTCGCGCAGCGTCTCGATGCGGCTTCCATACCAGCCGAGCATAAAGAGCGCGAGTGCGGCACTCAGCACCGCCAATAGTTTCTTCCGAGGAACCGCAGCGAATTTTCTCATTGGTGTTAGACGAACGCTTCAGGCACTGGATGTTTTTTGCACATTTTCTTGACTTCTTCGTGGATTGCTTTAAGAGCTTTTTTGTTGCCGCGCTTTTTGAGGGTCTCGATCATCAATTCTGCGATGCGTGCGCAGTCTTTTTCATAGAAACCGCGAGTTGTCGCGGCAGGAGTCCCGAATCGTATGCCTGAAGGATCCATGGGCTTTCTCGTGTCGTCTGCGATAGAGTTCATGTTGAGCGTCATGCCGACGTGATCAAGAAGTGTTTCTGCCTCGCGTCCGCCGATGCCAAAAGAACTCCATACGTCGGCAAGCAGCAAGTGATTGCTTGTCCCGCCGGTGATGAGGCGAACGCCCGCCTTCTTGAATACTTTTTCCATTGCTTTTGCGTTAGCCAGTATTTGCTTCGCATAGGTCTTGAACTTGGGCGAGAGCGCCTCTCCGAAGCATACGGCCTTGGCAGCGATATTGTGCATGAGAGGGCCGCCTTGAAAACCGGGGAAGACCGCTTTATCTACTTTTTTTCCTATCTCTTCGCTTTCCCTCGTGAGAATCATGCCGCCACGCGGGCCGCGCAGGGTTTTGTGGGTAGTGGTCGTAATCACATCGAATCCGTAGTCGAATGGATTTTTCACCGCCTTGCCGGCAATAAGGCCTGCGATGTGCGCGGCGTCCATGACGGCGAGCGCGCCGACTTCGTGTGCAATATCAGCCATGATTTTGTAATCAAGTTCGCGTGGATACGCCGAATAGCCGCCGAGAAGAATCTTTGGTTTTTCACGCTTTGCAACTGCGCGCATTTCGTCGTAATCAATTTCTCCCGTCTCGACATTTTTCATCTTGTAGCGGACAAATTTGAAGATCTTTGTCAGGTAGGTGACGGGGTGGCCGTGGGTGAGGTGGCCGCCGTGAGAGAGGTCCATGCCAAGCACGGTGTCGCCCGGCTCAAGGAGCGCAAAATACATTGCGACATTAGCCGGTGCGCCCGCATGTGGCTGGACGTTGACGTATTTGGCGCCAAAGAGTTTCTTGGCACGGTCACGTGCAATATCTTCAACCATGTCGGTGTAAGTTTGTCCGCCGTAATAGCGCCTGCCAGGGTAGCCCTCGGAATATTTGTTGGTAAATATTGAAGCGTTGGCTTCTTTGACCGCTCGAGAGACGTAGTTTTCAGACGGGATAAGTTCAAGTCCTTCTCGCTCGCGCCTTTCCTCGCCGATAAGCGTCTTGTAAACGGCTTTGTCTTGTCTTTTGATGTTGGGATAATTTTCCATAGGAAATGGTGAGGTTGCTAATAGAATGTTACGGAAGTTATATCATATGTATTTATTTGCCGCTCGGCGTGTTGTCGAGGCTTCGGAAACCCGCAACCGTCAGTTCGGCCTTGATCGTCCCGTGAGGTTCGTAGCCCGTGAGCGCCACGCGTGCCGGGCGAAATGCATCAATGCTTGTCACAGCATCATCGATCGATACCGTGGGGAACGCTTTTGGCGTTCTCTCGAGCTGTTCGCGAATTGCCGCCTCATGATCTTCGTAATAGTGCACATCGCCAAACGTATGCACGAATTCTCCGACCTCACGTCCAAGAATCTTCGCAACGATATGTGCAAGGAGTGCATAACTTGCGATATTAAAAGGAACTCCAAGAAAAATATCTGCGCTTCTTTGATACAGCTGAAGTGAGACTTTCTCGTTCTTGATGTTCATCTGATACATGTTATGGCAGATGGGAAAGTGATTGACGTCTTCTGGTTTTGCCATTGAGTATAAATATTCCGGATTCCACGACGTCACGATCGCATTATGGCAACTCGGATCATTCCGAAGTTCTTCAACTGCCCAGGCAAGCTGATCAATGTCGCGTCCGTCTTTTGCCGGCCAGTGCCGCCACATGTCGCCATAGATATGCGGAAGGGTACCGTGCTTTTCCGCAAAAGAGTCATCAGTTTTTATTCTCTCGATGAATACGTCTTTCGTCATTTCCGACCACTTGCCCTTCTTTGCGTGTTCGTTGTACGTCCGAAACGGATAGTCGTCCCAGATATGGACGTTGTTGTCGACGAGATACTTGATGTTGTTCTGGCCCGACATGAACCAGTACAATTCTTGGAGCACGCCGTTCCAGTAGACTCGCTTAGTGGTGAGTAGCGGAAATCCTTCAGAAAGATCAAAGCGCATCTGCCGGCCAAAGACGCCTATGGTCGCTTTTCCATGACCCGCATCCACTTGCCGGTCGCCCTTCTCAAGCAGTTCCATCATCAGATCGAGGTACTGCTGCTCGGGATGCATCATAGGTCTATTTTAGCGCGACTTTCTCTTGCGCGCTTGCGTGAAATGCTTCCAGTTGTCCTTGGCAAAACGGCCTATTTTTTTGTAGCTTTGCTTGGGCGGGGAGGTAAGCTTGGAAAAGGTAAGCTGGGCGATGTCCATTCCTGGCCGCAAGATGATGGGTACATTGTTTTGGTTGGTGAGTTCGAGTGTAATGTTGAGGAAGTGGCCAGGATTTATAATACCGGCGGTGTTGTGGATCATGAGACCGACGCGCGCGAGGCTACTTTTGCCGCCAATCTGGATGAGAAAGTGATCTGAACCAAAATATTCTTTGGACGTACCGAGGACGGAGATACCCGGATGCAGGATGTACTCGTCGCCGTCTTTTACTATCGTCTCGCTCGTTTTCGCGTATATCTTTTTCACTGGATCGATGAGCGGGGTATTGCTCGCGACGTTTTCGATGAATTTATTGCCGAGCCGGATGTCGTAGCTTGCGGGCTGCAATCGCTTAGGGTCCCACGGCTCGATCGTGATCTCGCCCGCTCTCACTGCTTTCTCAATGTCGACGTCGGAGAGGAACATAAGAGAGCGTCATTCTACTACAAAGATCTTCTCTGTCCCATAATACTCCGGCCAGTGCTCGTTGTAGAATGCAAACATGCGGCCGAGGCGATCCTGAGGGAGTTCGACTACTCCAAGTTTGGCCATGAGAGTGGTGATCTCCGCTTTGGCGGCAGACACTTCGGATTCGTCGGTGACGACACGCTCGAATTCGGCAAGCCAGCCGTAGCCGGCGTTTTTGTCCAGCGTCACGTTCACGCCAAGACATTTGTATTCCTCGCGCTCTCGCGACCATTTGGCCTGATAAGCATATCCAGCGTTTTGGACAAGTTTGTCGAGCTCGTCGAGCGACATATTGACCTGCTCCTCAAATTCAAGACGCGCGATGCCATTCTCGCTCGAAGTCTCGTCGATCGAAGCTTTGACGACAAGCAGTACTTCGCCATTTTTCTCGCGTGTGCGCACCGACGCATCTTTCGCTTTCGATGCGATGTCGTCAAGTTTGTTGGCTGCGTCAGGTGGTAGATGCTTCGCTGCTGCTCTTGCCAATTCCTTCAGATTGGAGCCCACGAAATAATGATTCAGCTGCTTATTGTTCGATATAATCTTGCACGAAGGATCAGCAGATTTCAGCGCCTCTCGTACTTCTTGCGCTCGCTCGGGACTTCCCAGAAGCGATTTCACTTCGACTTCGTAGGAATGCATGCCCGGTCAGTACAATTTCGAATAATTCGTGCCGCAGGCCATCGACGCATGGTCTCGTATTCCAATGAAATCTACTACAGCGCGTCCCACATCCTTAGAGCCATGAAAAAGGCGATTCGAAATTGTCCTACCGGGCATGCCCGGCATTATACCCGCCTTAGCGCAAAATTCTATATTTGATGAGAAGCGTACCTTTCGAGTTCAGTTTCTTGACACTCATGAGTTTTAGCGATGTGGAAGCTGGGGCGGCAAGGGTTCCGGATCCAAAAAACGCAGGTTCGACGGTCAGGTGAAGTTCGTCCACGAGTTTTTGTCTGAGGAATTCATTGGTAAGTTTGGGACCGCTCGCGAGCAGGACTTTTCGCACACCTTGTTTCTTGAGACTCGTGACGATAGCTCTTGGCGGTGCGTCGGTAAATTCTAAGAGACCAGGTTTCGTATCGAACATAAACCTTTCTGGCTCGCTTGTCATAACGATTCGCCGAGGACTCTTCGACGCTCGAATAGGATCACGATGCGCGAGATATGTATTTGTGCCAATTATGACCACCTCCGAGGCTTTGATGAGTTTGCGGAAATTGGTCTGGTCTTCGCGTGAAGCCCAATCGACTGGAGATCGGCCTTTTGCATCAGTAATCATCCCGTCGAGCGACGTCACATATGCAAGGATAATTTTCATACAGGCAGTATGACGTTGCGCACGTTTTTCGGCAACATTACAATCCTAGAGGTGTTACCTCTAGGATGATTCACACTAATTCAGCCTAGGTTGGATTAGTGTGAATTTGCAGTTTTTCAGGCGTGGCGGTTGCACACTCCATAAACCCGTGTATTCTAGGTACCCATGCTTAATCAACTCTCCGACTCGGCGGTGCGGAAACTATTTATTTGCCTCGCCGTATATCTAGTCGCCTTATTTTCGGCTAACACACTTGGTGTGAAGATCATGCCGTTCGTCTTCGGCACACATCTCTCCGTGGCAGTCTTTTCGTTCCCGATAGTCTTTATGATGACCGACGTGATCGGGGAGGTATACGGACGCAAATTCGCGCGACTTTTCGTTCTCTGTGGATTTATCGCGACCCTTCTCTTTATCGGTTACTCATTTCTCTCGATTGCAATGCCGTGGTCGGAAGCGGCGCAGTGGGTGCATGCGAGCTACAACACGGTATTTGGATTAAGTATACGCATTGCTATTGCATCGGTGATCGCGTTCATTGTTGGCGAATACCAAGACGTATTCGCATTCTTCTTTGTGCGCGACAGATGGGAAAACAAAGGCTTCTGGCTTCGTGCCAATCTTTCCAATGTGTGGTCGCAGCTTCTCGATTCGACCCTTTTCATGGTCATTGCATTCTACGGAGTATATGACACGAAAGTTCTCATAAGTATTATCCTCACCTGGTGGCTCTACAAAGTGGCGATAGGAATTCTCTGCACGCCGCTCTCATATCTCGGAATCTATCTCTTGCGAGAGAAACAAGCCTAAATCGCATGTTGGTCCGCGCAATTCGGACGCGAGTTTTTAAAGAAGGAGAAGATTTAGCGGTGTTCGTTGCTGGAAATATAAAAACTCCCAAAGAGGGAAGTGTCGTTGTCGTTACGTCCAAGATTGTTGCGCTTTCAGAAAAGAGAGTTATGACGCTAGCAAATGCGGCCGAGAAAGCTAGAGTTATACGCGCTGAGAGTGACTTTGCGATCAAGACAAAATTCGCTTGGCTTACGATCAAGGACGGAATCGTAATGGCCAATGCAGGTGTCGACGAATCAAACGCAAAAGGCAGGCTTATCCTCTTGCCAAAAGATAGTTTCAAAGCAGTCGCAGAACTGCGAAAGAAGCTTGCTAAGCTATGGAAGCTCAAGAAGCTAGGGGTTTTGATTACCGATAGTCGCTTGCTCCCACTTCGCGCAGGAGTCGTGGGCGTGGCGCTTGGCTACGCCGGGTTCAAGGGCATTAAGGATTACCGCGGGACCAAGGATATTTTTGGCCGCAAGCTCAAAATGACCCGCGTGGACGTTGCAGATAGTCTCGCAACTGCTGCGGTTCTCGAAATGGGCGAGGGGCGTGAGCAGCAGCCGCTTGCGGTTATCGAAGACGCGCCAGTTGAGTTTACGGAGAAGATAAATAAGAAAGAGCTCGTCATAGATATTCACGAAGATCTTTACGGCCCTCTTTTTAGGAATACGAAGAAGTGATGGACGGGCGCTACATCATCTGTTATTCTAATGGCATATGAGAACGGTTCCGAGCAATATCATAACTATCGAAGAAGCTGGGCGTCAAGCCAGGAAGATTCCGGATGCATGGAAAAAGGTACAAGGAATTTTGAAAGGAAAGCGATACACAGATCCCGTTGCCTATCAACGGAGCATTCGTTCCGAATGGGGTCAAGGCGGAAGTGCCGAAGTTCCTGCGATATGGCGCAAAGTTTTTGGCATGATGAAGGGTAAACGTCGTCTCGATCCGGTAAAAGTCCAGCGAGAAATGCGGAAGGCGTGGGATAAGAGGCTGCATCGACAAGTAAAACTTGGACGAAAAAAGCATGTTACTCGACACTAACGTACTCATTGGTTATATCAATGGAGATGAGTCGATACGAAGTACTGTTGACGTCTGGAGAGTCGCGAGGGTACCCCTGATCATTTCTTCGATCGTCGTCGCGGAATTGCTCTCGTACAGGTATCTTACGGATAAGGAGATACGCGATCTTGAACTGTTCGTCGCAACGTTTATATCAGTACCTTTCCACAACAAATTGGCGATGGCAGCGGCATCGCTCAGAAGAAAATACAGGTTCGATATTCCCGACTCGGGTATTATTGCGACAGCGCAAGTCTACGAAATCCCGCTTGTGACTCGTGACGAACAGATGCGAAAGGCAACAGAAGTCTCATTCGTGGACATATGAAGTCTCGTATTGTCGCCGTCGTGGCAATGGGGAAGAATAGGGTGCTTGGCAACGATAATAAACTTCTATGGCACATTCCAGACGACCTGAAGCGCTTCAAACAACTCACTCTCGGTCACCCCATCATAATGGGCCGAAAAACGTTTGAATCGATCGTGGGCTATATTGGTCATCCGTTGCCCGAGCGCACCAACATTGTCGTCACTCGTGATCCTCTGTGGAGCTACAAGGGCGTGCAGACCGCTTCGTCAATCGAAGATGCTATAGAGCTAGCGAAGAAAGCTCCTGGCTCCGACGAGATCCACATCGGTGGCGGTGCCCAAATCTACGAGCAAGCGCTGCCATACATAGACAAGCTCTACCTCACCCTCATCGACGACTCCAAACCCGGCGACTCCTTCTTCCCGCCGTACGAGCACCTCTTTACCAAAAAGACCTTCGAAGAATCTCGCGATTACAAAGGGCTCAAATATACCTGGGTCGATCTAGAACGCCAACGTCCGGTTGCGTCGACTTCATCGTGGGGTAGAATCTGATGTATGAGCAATGAGTCACCGACTTCTCCTGCTGCTCCCGAAAATGAGAAAGACTCTCTTTCTTGGACAAATATTGCCGACTACATCGAGAATCAGGCCGAGGGAAAATCAGAGTTTTGGCTTCCTGACTATTATGAACTTACTGATGAAAAAGGTGAGCCCATTCTCGATGCAGAACAGAAACGAATCATGGTGGAGTTGGGAATTATGACCGTCGGAGGAAATGCTGTACCGATGGTAAGAGCTCCTATTCTTCCGGAAGGACCAAAACCGAAGCGCGGGAAAGCAAAGAAGAGAGAGGGAAATATTATAAAACCTGTTAGTGCGTTTGGAAATCTGCTTCACGGCAGCACAATTGCCAATGCCAGACGAGTGCAGCAAATCCATATTGACAAAACAGGTTCCGTTGCCGATCCATATTCCATAGAAAAAACGACACAGCGGGTTGCGCTTACGGATATCGAGAAAACACAACGGAGGGCGATTGCCTTCTTGCTAGATACTGGCAATACAGCTGCGACGATCGGCGAAATATTGAAAACCGGCAATTTTGGTCCGCGTCTTGGGAGAGGCGAGATAATTAAAATCATATATGACGCTAAGGACGTAAAGAATTTCGTATCTGAAAACACATATTATGATTTACCTCCAGTTGCAATAAAGACTCTTACAGATCTAGCGAGAAGAATACAGCCGCAGAAAAAATACGGTCTGAGGCCAGAGGAGTTGGGATTGGATACTAGATCGCAAAAAGCGGGTCGCGAGCTACTTGGTCTCGACATTGAAAAGCATGACACCCGTTGGAATGAGCAAGTGCTTTTGATGGCGGCACATTTAAGCGCTGCGAAGTTGCCCCATGACGTGACGGCCAAAATTCTTGGTAAGAAACTCCAGGAGGAGGGTCGTGGTCCCCTCACATATTCGGAATTAGGACAAGTATATACGAGAGTTTTTTACCGCGATCCGTATCGATTCATTCAAGATCGTGATGCGAACGGAGTCGGTCTCAATCCTGAACTTCAGCGCTACATTGATCAGGCAATTCAGGATTATAACGAAGGCAGGACTGCGGCACGAGAACAACAAATTGCCGAAAGTATTGCCCAGAGATTGGATGAAATTGGGTATGATCAAGATGCCTTAAGCCGGTTGCCCGATAAAGACCGTGAATTACTCTTGGCATGGAATGATGGACAGTCAACAGCCGCGGAATTGACAAACATGTTTGGATTGAAGCCAGGTACTCTTAATCTCAAGATTGCGGCATTGCGTGCCGCCGGGTTTCCAGTACGAGAAGGCGAGGCAATGAAGACACTAATCGAACGCATAAAGATAGATGCGACCACTGACACTACTCCGAATCAAGACGTCTATAACTATGACCCCGAGAGACTAAAAGATCTACCGGAACCCGTCCAATGGTTGGTAAAAGCGTGGAATCGGGGCGAACACACTCTATACCAACTTGGTACCAAGGCAGGCATCAGCCCGCAGAATATGCAGGCATATTTCTCCCAGCTGCGTAAGCAGCAGTATCCGATTCGTATGGGAGAGAAAATAGGACCGCTTGCTGGCCTGCCAACGCGTGAATCTGGCGAAGGCGGTACACGTGCAGTCGTCCGAGAGACAGAAGACCTTGACGTGTCGATGCGCCAGCTTTTGCAACACGCAGTTCTTCCGAGAGAAGAGCAGCGAGAATTAGTTCGACGCTGGCAGCAAGATGGTGACGAAAAAGCTCGCGACAGACTCGTGAGGCATTATTACAGATTTATTGCAAAAATAGCGAATAGATACCGAAACTTGGGAGTAGATATGGCGGACTTAATAAGTTTCGGAGTTGACGGATTGCTTAGGGCAATTGATCGGACGGATTTGAAGATGAATTTAGCGGTAAGCACCTATGCCGCATGGTGGATACGCCAACGAATTGTTCGTGGAATCCAAGATGAAAGCAGAACCATACGAATACCGGTATATCTGCAAACAGGACCGCGACAATCTGAAGATACGCCAGTTTCGGTCGTCGGTATTGCAGATTTGGCCGCACAGACAGGAAGAAAAGAAAGTGAACTCGACACACTCCCAGCATTGTTGGATGAGAGCATGGTCAAAGAACAGTCAGCACTGGAAGCGAAACAAGTTACCGAAGGATGGAAAGAAGTACTCAACGAACGAGAGTTAGATATTGTGACAAGACGTTTCTTTGGCGAAGAAACATTAGAAGAAATTGGAAAGAACCCAAAATACAATGTATCTCGAGAGCGTATTAGACAAATCGAATCCGTCGCGTTAGAGAAACTACGCGCATTTCTTGGAGTCGAACTGAGAGAAAAAACAGATCGCAATGTGGACAGAGAAGGTACAATTGATCGCTTTGTTACAGAAATTCGAGAAAATCCTAACCAAAAATGGCAGGGCGTCCTGAACGAACGAGAGCTCAATATACTCACTCAAAGATTCGTGCAAAATAAGAGCCAAGAAGATCTTGTCCGGGCGATGGGAATCGCGATTGAGAATATTAGAGGTATTGAAGGTCAGGGCCTTGGGAAAGTAAGAAGGTACTTTGAATTTCTAGATGAGCTTAACGATGTTTAAATCGCGTTTTGACAATACATTCCCGCTCACGTAGCATCGGTAGCGGTCGCAATAGGCAAAGAGGAGTTGTGCTCATGCTTGCGCAAGCGGGAAGAGTGCTTATCGAGTTCCGAATTGGTCATGGAGGCATGCTGCCGAAAGGCATACGAAAACATGATCGCCAGACCGAGACGGTTCGCGAGAAAAGGTTCGAGCTTCAAAAGGGCAGGCCTGTATTGGATCGACATTGTGTAGTTCCTTCGCATCTGCCCGCGTTACTCGAGCAGATAGGAATGGAGCTTGTCGATGCGCGATACGAGCAGGAGATTTCTCGGAAGTGGAAAGTGTACAAAATCGTTAGATTCACTTTCGAGACAGTCTTACCTGATGCAAGAGAACTGGTCGATGCTGACATCCAAAGCGCGAAACGAGCGTTCTTTAAATACGCTCGCAAGCGCTGGAACACCGCGAAAGTCACGTCTATGCAATGGGACACGCTGTGTATAAAGATGTCGCTCGATTCAGAACTCGATCATCCGCTGGATCCGCTCTACCTTGAGGATCCGAACGCTGCAAGTTTCGGTTTTGTTGTTACGAAGTCGAGGCCGAGAGCGGAAGGTGAGTCTGAAGCTGAAAGCACGGACAAAGAGGCGGGCGCATAACGTATATTGCCCGCTTCATCATTGCCACGAGACTACTGGATTCCTGATCCAGTCTATCCGGTCGCGAGCACTCCGCTTGTGGCCGGATTTTTTCTAATAAACTTTGAATAACGAAACCCCTCAACCGTCGTTTTCTTGACGCACACCAAACACTCCTCGGGCGAGGTGCGGATACACGCAACTGGAAACGGAAACACACGAATGCAAACAACCTGTGAATAATTGACTACGCCATCATGTA